>NZ_JBWXMQ010000004.1:0-364381 GCF_056626735.1 Pseudomonas sp. 1
TTGCCTGAAATAACTTCCGCCCGAACTTTTTCCCACAACTCGTGCTGATATAAGCCACACCTCAAGTCCACTTCCTGTTGATATTTTTCAGCAACAGGCAACTAACCTTGGCGTATTAAAGTTGCACCAATAAAACGGGGCAACTTTGTTCATCACCAACTTCTATTCGAATGGATTCGAACATGCTGAAACCTACTGTCGGCCCGATCGTTGGCCACACAACAACTCATCAGGCGCGAATCTTTATTCGCGGCGGACTGCAACATAACACGGCCGTATTTGCCGGCATTCGTTACCGGCCATTGGATTCCAAACAATGGCAAACGGGCCGGTTTGTAAAGCTTGATTCAACTCGCGACATGACTGAGGTGCTGGTACTCGATCATTTGCAAGCCGACACCGAATATGAATACCAGACCGGCTGGTTCAGCCCGATGAGCCCCGTCCACACCGTCCACAGCGTGGCGGAGCTGCCGCTGCAATGGCCACGGGAAACGTATCGCCTGCGCACCCGCAGCCATCAGCCGTTACAGCCGCGTGCCTACATCCTTGGTTCCTGTCGCTACCTGCGCATGACCTCTGGCATCCCTGTCCTCCCGCATCTGGGCGACCGGATCTTCGCGTCCATCAGCCAATTGATCGAGGGAGCACGACCGGCAGTCAGCGCAATCATGATGTGTGGCGATCAGATCTACGCCGATGATTTGAACCTGCTCGCTCCTGACCGCGACTATGACGAGATCATTGCAAAGTATCGTGCGGCGTTTTCCCTGCCCAATATTCGACGACTGATGTCGGAGACTTCGACTTACATGATTCTTGATGATCATGAAATAGAAGATAACTGGCCAATGAACGCCAACACGTCCGATGAAACTCTCTATCGCAATGCAATGGCGGCTTACGATATTTATCAAGCCAGCCATAGCCCGATCTGTTCAACAACAACTAACGGCACTATCGATCGAACCTCTCTGACGCACTACTGGTATCAATTCAGTGACGGCGATATCGAATGGTTTGTAACGGACAGCCGAACTCGCCGCAACTTGTCGAACGACAACCGCCGCATCCTCGATGAAGAACAGGAACAGGCCTTGTGCAAGTGGCTGGTCGACAGCCCGGCGCGGGTCAAGTTCGTGGTCACCAGCGTCATGTTCTACCCCGACCGCAAACTGAACGGCAACGATGCCTGGG
The DNA here is from genome assembly GCF_056626735.1 of Pseudomonas sp. 1. Lineage (NCBI taxonomy): Bacteria > Pseudomonadati > Pseudomonadota > Gammaproteobacteria > Pseudomonadales > Pseudomonadaceae > Pseudomonas > Pseudomonas sp. 1. Next base: position 1,198 of record NZ_JBWXMQ010000004.1, read on the forward strand.
CGGGCTTCCCCGAACAGCGCCTGCGCCTGCTGGAGACCATCCGCAAGCATCGGCTCAAAAACGTTGTGTTCATTTCCGGCGATGTGCATGGTTCGCTGACCAGTCGCCTGAGCCACAGCGAAGACCCGGACTTTGAAGTACACACCGTCGTTTCCTCGCCGCTGAGCAACAGCAAACTGCTGCCCTACGCCACCGCCGCGACCTTCAGGCTCGACTCGCCACTGGCACAGACCGAGTCAGGCGAATACCGGCACGCGCTGACCAGTCAGGTCATCAGCCAGGACAACTTCGCGCACATGGTGGTCGAGGCCGGGCGGATCCAGGTCAACTACCACGACCGCGATGGCAGGCCTCTGCAATCGATCGATATTCTGTTGCGGTGAATCCAGCGGCAACGACCGTTCCGGATGCCAGAAGGCTCTGGAACGGGCATCACCACGCTTGAAAGCATTAGTTTCCGGCAAGCGCTGGAGAAATGTTCACTGCAGCCGACATATTCTTATAGCACTTGGCCTTCATGTCTCTTGTCAGTCAGTGCCGCAATGATGCAACCTTGCCGCAGGCAACAGTAAAGAGGGCGAGAGCCCGGCGCGTTCAGCAAATTTCCAAGCGAGTTCCCTTCATGAAGAGCCAACCCGATGCCGCCAGCCGTATGGTGGCCGAGGTAGTGACGCAGTTGCCTGTGCCCTCGCGGCTCGGCATGCTGCGTTTCGAGCGCTTGAATGAAGCCAGCTGGGCGATGCTGTTTCTCGATCCCAACTGCGAACGTCAGTTCGGCCAGCCCGCCGTCGAACTCTGCGCCCTGGTCGGCTCGCCCTACGCCAGCCTGATGGAGCCCGAAGCGCGCTATCAGCTGCATGACACGATCCAGCAGCAACTCAGCCAAAGTCCGCACTATCTGGTGCGCTACACCCTGCACACCGCCGCCGGCGCCCTGAGCATTCTTGAACTCGGTGAAGCCTACAAACAGCACAACCGTCACTTGCTGCGCGGTTACCTGCTGGCGGTCGACAACGTGTTCGACGAAGCACCAGCGCTGCCGTCCGTCGACCTGGAAACCCAGAACTCGCGCCTGCAAATCGCCCTTGAGCTCAACCAGCGTGCCCAGCAGGAGCAACTGCAGCATCTGGAGCGGGTGCGCGCCCAGCAGGATCTGATCCTGTTGCTGGCCCGCCAGCGCTACAGCAGCCAGAATTCCCTGCAAGAAGCCGCCGAACTGATCACGCGCTGCGCCTGCGACATCTATGAAATCGACTGCGCCAGCCTCTGGAATCTGGAAGGCCAGAAACTGGTGCCGATCTCGGCCTACCACCGCGCCACTCAGGAATACATTCTGCCGGAGGCCATCGACGTCAGCGGCTTCCCCGATTACATGGAAGCGCTGCACAGCAGTCGCGCCATCGACGCGAACAACGCGATGCGCGACCCGCGCACCCGGGAGATGGCCGAGGCCCTGCGCCCCCGTGACGTCAACGCCATGCTCGACGCCAGCATCCGCGTCGACGGCCAGGTGGTCGGCGTGCTGTGCCTGGAGCAGACCGGCGTCACCCGCGCCTGGCAGTCCGACGAAATCGCCTTTGCCGGTGAACTGGCCGACCAGTTCGCCCAGGTCATCAACAATCACAACCGCCGCACCGCCACCAGCGCCCTGCACTTGTTCCAGCGCGCGGTCGAGCAAAGCGCCAACGCCTTTTTGCTGGTCAATTGCGACGGCGTGGTCGAGTACGTCAACCCGAGCTTCACCGCGATCACCCAGTACACCACCGAGGAAGTCCACGGCCAGCGCCTGGCGGAGCTGCCGGCCCTGGAAAACCTCAGCGAACTGTTGTTCGACGCGCCCTCGGCGCTGGCCAAGAGCAACAGCTGGCAGGGCGAATTCAAGAGCCGCCGGAAAAACCTCGAACCCTACTGGGGCCAGTTATCGATCTCCAAGGTGTACGGCGACAACCGTGAGCTGACGCATTACATCGGCATCTACGAAGACATCACCCAGTCCAAACTGGCGCAGCAGCGTATCGAACGTCTGGCGTATACCGACAACCTGACCAACCTCGGTAACCGGCCTGCATTTATCCGCAACCTGGATGAACGCTTCGCCCGGGACAGCGATACCCCGATCAGCCTGCTGCTGGTGGACATCGACAACTTCAAGCGGATCAACGATAGCCTCGGTCACCAGACCGGCGACAAACTGTTGATCAGCCTGGCCCGGCGCCTGCGCAACAGCCTGAGTTCCAGCGGCAGCCTGGCGCGGTTCGCCAGTAATGAATTCGCGGTGTTGCTCGACGACACTGACCTGGAGACCGGCCAACAGATCGCCAGCCAGCTGCTGATGACCCTCGACAAACCGATGTTCGTCGACAACCAGCTCATCAGCGTCACCGGCTCCGTGGGCCTGGCCTGCGCGCCGCTGCACGGCCGCGACCCGCAGACCCTGATGCGCAACGCCGGCCTCGCCCTGCACAAGGCCAAGGCCAACGGCAAACATCAGGTGCAGGTGTTCACCGAAGCGCTGAACGCCGAAGCCAGTTACAAACTGTTCGTCGAGAACAACCTGCGCCGCGCCCTGACCCAGAACGAGCTGGACGTGTTCTATCAACCCAAGCTGTGCCTGCGCAGCGGTCGGTTGCTGGGCATGGAAGCGCTGCTGCGCTGGAATCACCCGGAACGCGGCATGATCCGCCCGGACCAGTTCATCAGCGTCGCCGAGGAAACCGGCCTGATCATTCCGATCGGCAAATGGATCGCCCGCCAGGCCTGCCGCATGAGCAAAGCGCTGACCGCCGCCGGCATGGGCAAACTGCAAGTGGCGATCAACCTGTCGCCCAAGCAGTTCTCCGACCCGGATCTGGTGGCCTCGATCGCCAACATCCTCAAGGAAGAAGCCCTGCCGGCCAATCTGCTGGAGCTGGAACTGACCGAAGGCCTGCTGCTGGAGGCCACCGAAGACACTCACCTGCAGCTCGATCAGCTCAAGCGCCTGGGCCTGACCCTGGCGATGGATGACTTCGGCACCGGCTACTCGTCGCTCAGCTACCTGAAAAAATTCCCGATCGACATCATCAAGATCGATCGCAGCTTCATCCATGAAATCCCGGACAACCAGGACGACATGGAAATCACCTCCGCCGTGATCGCCATGGCCCACAACCTGAAGCTCAAGGTCGTGGCCGAAGGCATCGAGACCGCCGAGCAACTGGCGTTCCTGCGTCGCCACCGCTGCGACGTCGGCCAGGGCTACCTGTTCGACCGGCCGATTCCGGGCGGCGAGCTTATCCAGGCGCTCAAGCGCTACCCGCGCGGCCCGCTCTGCCTCTAAATCCCATAATCCCCCCAACCCTGTGGGAGCGAGCTTGCTCGCGAAAGCGGTGGGTCAGTCACTGCAAATGTTGAATGGATCGCCGCCTTCGCGAGCAAGCTCGCTCCCACATTTGAATAGTGCGAAAACGGGCATCATTGGGCACACTGGTGGTCTGCTTATTTACATCCCATCCTGACTGAGAGGAACGATCATGGTTCTGCGCTCGGAAATTCTGGTGAACAAAAACGTGCTACCGACTAAAGAACAAGCTCTGCCTGGCCGCGAAACTCCGATGGCCCTGCCTGAAAAACACTTTGTGTTCGAAGACACGCCGCTGCTGGGCCCGTTTTTCGAAGACGTCGACTTCGCGATTTTCGGTCTGGGTTGCTTCTGGGGTGCCGAGCGCCGCTTCTGGCAGCGCGAAGGTGTGGTCAGCACCGTGGTCGGCTACGCCGGCGGCTACACGCCGAACCCGACCTACGAAGAAGTCTGCTCGGGCCTGACCGGTCACGCTGAAGTCGTTCTGGTGGTGTTTGACAAGGCCAAGGTCAGCTACGAAGAGCTGCTGGCGATGTTCTGGGAATTGCACAACCCGACGCAGGGCATGCGCCAGGGCAATGACATCGGCACTCAGTACCGCTCGGTGATCTATGCCACCACGCCGGAGCAACTGGAAACAGCGCTGAAGAGCAAGGCCGTGTATCAGGCCGAGCTGTCGAAGGCGGGTCTGGGTGAAATCAGCACCGAGATTGAACAGGCCCCGACCGTTTACTTCGCCGAGGCCTATCACCAGCAGTATCTGGCGAAAAATCCGGAAGGCTACTGCGGGATTGGCGGCACCGGCGTTTGCATGCCTCCGAGCCTGGCGGGTAACTAAGCCCGCCCTGATCGTTCCCGCGCTACGCCTGATCGTTCCCACGCTCCGCGTGGGAATGCCTCAATGGACGCTCTGCGTCCGCTGTTGGGACGCGGAGCGTCCCGGGCTGCATTCCCACGCAGAGCGTGGGAACAATCGGTCAGCGATCAGCTCTCGGCGATCAACCAATCCATCTGCCACCCACCCTGGGTTTGTCCAAGTTTCTTGGACAGCCACGGCAGCAGCTCACGCAATTCTTCCTCCAGCCCCCACGGCGGATTGGCAATCGCCAGCCCGGAGCCGTTCAGGCTGTTCGGCGTATCCAGCGGATGCACCAGCAACTCGACCCGCAGCAACTTCGGCGCGCCGGTGCCGGCCAGATCCTGATAGAAACGACGCAATGCGCGCTGGTCCTTCACCGGATACCAGATGGCCGCCACGGTCTGGCGCATGCGCGAGATCGCTTCTTTCAAGGAGGCCGCGCAACGCTGCATCTCGTCGAGTTTCTCGAACGGCGGATCGATCAGCATCACCGCGCGTTTCTCGGCCACCGGCAACAACGCCCGCGCCACATGCCAGCCCTCACCCAGATGCACGGCCACACGACGGTCGCCCTTCATGTTGTCCTTGAGCAGCACGCCGTCTTCCGGGTGCTTCTCGTTGAGCAACACCCGATCCTGAGAACGGGTCAGACGTCGCGCCAGCTCCGGCGAACCCGGGTAGTAGCGCAACTGGCCATCCGGGTTCATCTCGCGCAGCACATTCATGTAGTCGGCGGTCAGCGCCGGCAGATCCGGCTGATCCCACAACCGCGCGATGCCTTCCAGGTACTCGCCGGTACGGTTGGCCTGATCGCCCTGCAAATCATACAGACCGATGCCGGCGTGGCTGTCGAGATAGGCAAACGGCTGCTCCTTGCGCGACATCAAGGCGATGAGACGGGTCAAGGTCAGGTGTTTGAACACATCGGCGTGATTGCCGGCATGGAAGGCGTGACGATAATTCATGGCTGCTCCTGCGAGGGCCGTGAAGTTTACCTTTTACCGGGCGGCAAGTCAGGGGCTCGCAGCTGAGTGGCGTCCCGCTGTGCTGATGATCGTTCCCATGCTCTGCGTGGTAATGCAGCCCGTGACGCTCCGCGTCGCATGGGGTATCAGCCCCAACTGCGGTGGACGCCTGGAACGCGGAGCGTCCCTGGAAGCATTCCCACGCGGACCGTTCGACGCCTCGACGTGGGAACGATCGAGTCAGAACGGCATGGCGCGTAGTCGCTTGCCAATCACATCCAAGACATCGCAGCCGTCACGCAGCGGAATCACACAGAGTTGGGCGAAGTCGCTGAGGATGACCGAGTCGCATTCGACCGAGCCGCGCATGCACATGTTTTCGAGAACCTGGATGACCGCGCGGATACGGTAGTTGGCGGCGTCCATCAGCACATCGAGCGGGGCGTGGGTGTCGATGAACAGGGTGGGCATGTCGTTGCAGTTGCTGGTCAGCGCCATGAGGCGGTTGTTGGGGTGGGGGATGAAGGGCTCGTACGGTGGATCGGGTTTTAACGTCGACATTTATTGCACCTCGGCAGGTTAAGTGAAGCTGCCAACGACCTTCCTACAGGTTTGGGTGGCAGCTGTACGCGAGAGTAGGAAACTGAGGAACCCACCAAACTCAGCTACGCCGAAGCGTTCCCGCGCACAGCCGCCGCGAACAATGTCATGGGCACGTTCAAGTGCCGCAATCAAAGAGCAGAGCGAATGCACGGCGAGTTTTCCAAGGGTTCCTACACCCTGTCACCACTCTCGCAGTGACAGCCAAAAGACTATCCCCGCACCACCGCGCCCACCAGTTCACGCAAACCGCCGCAACTCGCAGGAAACGTCCGAAGCCTTTGCCCGGAAATTTCACTCTGACTCGTCCCGCAAGTAGTCCAGCAATGCCGAAGCCGACGATTCGTCCGACGCCATAACCGCAAAAAATCTGACAACCTTGCAGCGCAAGACATCGGCGGGGAAAGCCTCGAACAACGCCGGCTGCTCCTCGCTCAACCACTGCAAGGCGTTGTTGATCCGGGCTTCATCGCCGAATTGCGCCAGCAGCTTTTCCGGCACCGACCACCAAGGAAACTCCCGCCCCGAGACCCGCGCCCTGCCCCCGATCTCGACAGCCTGACCGTTGATCAAGCCTCGCGTAAGAACCGGCAGCAATTGCCCGGCCTCCACTTCCGACGACTCAAGGATCGGCAACAAAAACCGCCCATCCCAAAACCGGAAGAACACCGCTTTGCCGTCCGGCATCAGCACTTGGGTCAAACTGCGAAAGTGCTCGACCACCGCCTCAAGCCCCGCCGAAGAGACCGCCAGCCAGCCCCAGTCGCGAGACTCCGTGGTCGCCACCCAATCCAGAAACTCACTGCCCGCGTCGACGATTCCCACGTAGGGCATCACCGCATCCCACTCGGCATAGTTCGTTTCCGCCCAAACAGGGCTGGGTGCCGACGCAAACTTCGAGCGTTGCCAAACTTTGAACGGCTCGGCACTGCTCGCATTGCAGAAGATGGCGAAGAGTTGTTCAGCACTGTCAACGGGGTGGGCTTGAAGCCAATTTCTAACGGAATCGTCTCTCATAAACCTATAACTGCCTGCCATTCAATTTCATTCAAGCCACCCCATAAAGTTCGCAACCAATAAAAAAACAACCATCACTACGAAGCTTCCAATTGCTGATAAATACACATAGCGAATCAAACGCAACAAACCCTTCGGAAAACTCAGAAAGTCACTCTCATCCAACGCCCCCCCCTTGATTGCCCGAGATGGCATGAGCAGGTACGAGCCGATGCACGCCAACATGAAATAAGCACCTGTAACCCCACCACTCAAAGGCTTACGAACTAACACGCCTTGCGAATTACTGAGAAAACGAAAAATCGCCTCCATTCTGAATAGAACGAGATAGAACTGACCGACAACAGATATGAAAGCAAACCCAAAGAACATTCCGCCAAAAGTCAAAACGAACCAGATTTCATCAGCCCTCGTCATGTGCCGACTCCTTCATAAATGACCTCACCAACCTTTTCACCCAAAATCTCGCCGCCCACTCCCCCTCCAAAAGTTCCAGCCCCGACCAGAACCAATGAGCAAAGCACCCCACCTGTTCCTGCCGTACCCAAGCCAATGCCAACGCATACAAGAGAGCCCGCGATACCACCACCGAGACTTCCCCCAAATGCACCGGCAAATTTCGCCGTCTCGGTGAACTTCACTTTCCTGCAAGCTTCCTCCGTACCTAACCGGCAAGTCTCCCTGACCTTTAACCCCGAAGCCGTCGCCCCCAGACCAACTCCAACCCAACCACCTAACTTGATCACCTTGCTGGCCTTACTTACGCCTTGAATATGCGTTGCGTATCCAGGAATCTCACCCGCAATACCAGCCTTGCTCCAATGGTGAACGAGACTCCGGCTGGAAATACCCAACGTTTTTTTTAAGTTTGGATGATCGGGTAAACCAGCCGCTTTACGCACTAGCGGGCTAAGACTGCCATCGAGTTGCGCCATCAACTGTTTGCGCCTGGAAAAGAAATCAGCGCCCTGAAGTTTTCCGTGTTTTTCGAAGGTTTGCTTATGCAGTATCTCCAGCTCTTTCAGCGTCTTGCCAAGATTGTCCAGATGATTACTGAACATCGCCGAGCCGATCCCCACGGCCGTCGAACCCTGAGATAAAAACGACTGAATCTCACCGTGATGCCGCGCCATAAACTCAGCCTCCGCATCACTCATTGGCGCCAGCGCCGCATCAACCTTCTGCGCCGCCTCCATCAATAAGGCTTCTTCGCGCGTGCACTGCGTATTACGTGGATCACTCAGGACAATAAGTTGACCGGGTTTTGCGTATTGAGTGAGTTGTGGATTAAGACTGCGGAATTTATCCAGCACGGCAGAATCCGGCTGCGGGAACAACATTGATTCAAGCGCTGCCCGAGACATTCCCTGTTCAACAATATGAAAGCCCGGCTCAACGCTGGAAGGCGTTGGCCGGGCCGAAGGCTTTGGGGAGTGAGTCAAGCTGTTCGAGGGCAGAGTCGGAGTTGGGCACACACCCTCCTTACAGCGCTCGCATTCTTCACAGAACGGCGCGTCTCCCTTAAGGCTCATGATTTGCGCGGCAGTCAGAATCGCAGCCGGCGCTGCCACCAGTTTTTCCGGCAACCCCGGCACGGTCGGCGCGGCGCTCATCGCCGCCATCGGCGCACCACCCACCACAATCGGCACGCTACTGAAAATCCCGCCGGGGCCAATGTTGATCCACTGCCCGCCCGCCTGAATCGTCGCGCTCGCCCCACCGTCGATCACCACTTGCTGGCCGGCGCTGACGTGGAATTGAGCGCTGGCGTGGATCGCCTGATTACTCACGCGGATGTGCCGATCGCCGGCCACCGTGAGGTGGTCGTCCTGCTTCACTTCGGTCTGGCGCTGACCGTGGGTGATGCGTTGCTCATCGGCTTTATGTTCATGCTTGGCGAGACCGGTGACGACGACACTGCGCTGGTTATCCACCTGCACCTGCTGATCGTTCAGCACATGCTGGGTCCAGTTTCGCTGGGCGCGCAGGTAGATTTCCTCGGCGCCTTTGCGATCTTCGATGCGCAATTCGTTGTAACCGCCACCACCCGGACTGCTCTGACTGCGGAAAATGCTGCGGGTCTTGTCGGCCGGCAGGTCCAGCGGCACGGGTGTTTCGGCGTTCGGCAGGCAACCCATGACCAACGGTTTGTCGGCATCGGAATCAATAAACCCCACCAGTACTTCCATGCCGACCCGCGGAATCAGCACGCTGCCATAACGGTCATGCGCCCAACCGCTGGCGACCCGCAGCCAGCAACTGGAATGCTCGTTCAGTTCGCCGTCGCGATCCCAGGCCAGTTGCACCTTGACCCGACCGTACTCGTCGCAATGGATTTCACTGTCTTTCGGGCCGGTTACCACGGCCGGTTGATAGCCGAGCATCCGAGGCTTTTCCGGGCCCATCGGCGGGCGAAAGAACACGTCCCATGGCGTGGCGAGAAAGGTATTACGGTAACCCTGGAATTCGTCGCCATCGCTGGTGACCGATTCCTCCAGCACTTGCGGCTGTCGTCCATGGTGTTCGATAGCGGTCAGCAGCCAGAGGTCATTCAAATCCTGGCGCGGATGCTCGGTCAGTTGCAGGAAATGTCCGCTGGCCAAGGAGGATTGATCGCTGCGACCCTCGGCCTGACGGTAGTCGGCGATATGTCGCTCAAGCGTGCGCTGGGCCTGCTGCCTGCCGGTTTCGCGCTCGGTGAACTGGCCAGGAAAGTGGTAATCCTCGAGCACCGGGCGCTGTTCGCTCTCGGCGCGACTTTGCAGCGCCAGCCGGGGCTTGGTGAAGTCGTAATCGCGCCGGGTGACCACGCTGGTGCGGGTTTCCACGCGCACGGTGAAGCGTTTGATCGCCGGTGCCGCCGCAGCCATGCCGCTGCCCGGCAGGTACAGGGTCGGCTCGGACAGACGCGGAAACACCGTTTGATCGTCGCCGAACACCACCAGATGCCCGTCCGGGCTGTGCTGAAAATGGAAATGAATGCCCACTTCGGCACACAGGCGCTGAATGAAGGCGAGATCACTCTCGGCGTACTGCACGCAATATTCACGGGGCGGATAATCGCTGCCGAGGCGAAATTCGAAGGCATCGCGCAGGATCGCGTGATCCTTGAGGATCTGCGTCACGATCTGCGGCACGCTTTGGTGCTGGAAAATCCGCTGATTGATCCGGTGCCCCAGATAGGCCAGACGTGGAACGAGGCTGACGTGGTAGCGGGTCAGACGCTTGCCGGAATCCCCCTGCCCGACCCGATAGATCTGACCGTGGATACCGGAACCGCCTTCATCAAAACTCAGAAACGCCTGACAGTGCAGCAGGCTTTCCAGATCCAGATCCGGCCGTTCACTGACCAGTTCCAGGTCAAAGCGAAAGGGTTGGCTGATGGCTTCCTTGCCCGTGAACTCAAGGACTTTGAGGTCAAATTGGGCGCCTTCGACGGTCAACGTGAAACGCGGTTGATTGGCAGGCGCGAACATCCGATGTCTCTCTGCAGATTGAGGGCGGGCGATTCTGCATGAGGGGCAAGGAGTGCAGGTTGGGTGACCGGAAAATCAGATTTTCCCTACTTGAAACTTCACTTTCCCCTTCAAAAATTGGCGCTTTCAACTACAGACATTTCCCTCAACAACATCACCAATCCCTGTGGGAGCGAGCTTGCTCGCGAATGCGGTGTGTCAGAAAAACAGATTTGAATGACAGGACGCCTTCGCGAGCAAGCTCGCTCCCACAGGGTTCTCGGTGTTTTCAAAGAACTTGCAGACAATAAAAAACGGCCCGTTTCCTGGCAGGAAACGGGCCGTTCTTTTGTGAGCCTCAGCTCATTCCCATCACTTGTTCAGATGGAAATCCTTCTCGGCCGCTTCAAAGCGCTGAACCATGCCAACACTCGGCTGGCCCATCAGGCTGACCAGGTAGATTGCCAGGCTGGCGAAGATGAAGCCCGGGATGATTTCGTACAGACCCAACAGTTCGAAATGCTTCCACACGATTACGGTGATCGCGCCGACCAGAATGCCGGCCAGTGCGCCGTTTCGGGTCATTTTTTTCCAGATCACCGAGATCAGCACTACCGGGCCGAAGGCTGCACCGAAACCGGCCCAGGCGTAGGACACCAGACCCAGTACGCGGTTTTCCGGATTGGCGGCCAGAGCGATGGCGACCAGGGCGACCAGCAGCACCATTGCACGACCGACCCACACCAGTTCAACCTGGGAAGCGCTCTTGCGCAGGAAAGCCTTGTAGAAGTCTTCGGTCAAGGCGCTGGAACACACCAGCAACTGGCAGCTCAGGGTGCTCATCACTGCCGCGAGAATCGCCGACAACAGCACGCCCGCAACCCACGGGTTGAACAGGATTTTCGCCAGTTCGATGAATACGCGCTCGTGGTTTTCGGTCACTGGACCCGCCACTTCCGGGTGCGCCGAGAAGTAAGCGATACCGAAGAAGCCCACGGCCACGGTGCCGCCCAGGCACAGGATCATCCAGGTCATGGAGATGCGACGGGCGTTGGCGATGGATTTCACCGAATCAGCGGCCATGAAGCGCGCCAGGATGTGCGGCTGGCCGAAGTAGCCCAGACCCCAACCCATCAGCGAGATGATGCCGATGAAAGTGGTGCCCTTGAGCATGTCGAAGTTGCTCGGGTCCTGCGCCTCGATGGCCAGGAACGTGGTATCCACGCCACCGGTAGCCAGCAGCACGATGATCGGGGTCAGCAGCAGCGCGAAGATCATCAGGGTGGCTTGCACGGTGTCGGTCCAGCTGACCGCGAGGAAACCGCCGACGAAGGTGTAGGCAATTGTCGCCGCAGCACCGGCCCACAGCGCCGTCTCGTAGGACATGCCGAAGGTGCTTTCGAACAGGCGGGCGCCGGCCACGATGCCGGAAGCGCAGTAGATGGTGAAGAACACCAGAATCACGACTGCGGAAATGATCCGCAGCAGACCGCTCTTGTCTTCGAAACGGCTGGAGAAATAGTCCGGCAGGGTCAGCGCATCGCCGTTGTGTTCGGTTTGAACACGCAGACGACCGGCGACGAACAGCCAGTTCAGGTAGGCACCGACGATCAGGCCGATGGCGATCCAGCTTTCGGACAGGCCGGACATGTAGATGGCGCCCGGCAGGCCCATCAGCAACCAGCCGCTCATGTCGGAAGCGCCGGCGGACAATGCCGTCACCACGCTGCCCAGGCTGCGGCCGCCCAGAATGTAATCGGAAAGGTTGTTGGTGGAGCGATAGGCCATGAAGCCGATCAGCACCATTGCTGCGATGTAGATCACGAACGTGATCAGGGTTGGGTTGCTTGCGCTCATTACGTACGTGCCCTGGCTTTGTTTTTATGTAGCGGCGGCGGTTGCACCGTTTGCAGACTGACGTCTGACAGACGATTCGCACGGCCACGCATTTATGACCAATGTTTCCCCAGGAAAGCCATTGGCCGGTGCGCAGGGTTTCCCCGGTTGCACCTTGGGCGCGAATCCTATGCAACAAAGCAAAACAGGTGCAACCAGTTTCTGGAGATTAAGTTGCACCCAGTCGGATTTATCCTGCGGAAGTCGCTTTTTGCTCCCTTTTAACGCAGTCGCAGCGCTTTTCTAGAAGCAAAAGCACCAAGCAGGAGCAGCACTTTCGTACCAGAAATTATTTCCTGACGAGTTGCAGAATATTCCGACAAAAAAGGGTTGCACCCGGTTGCACCTCTTTCGGCTCGCGGCTAATCTTGCCGCCAGCTGTTGTCGCGCAACTGCGGCACCTATGAGGATAAAAATATGGCTACCACCACCCTTGGGGTCAAACTTGACGACCCGACCCGCGAGCGCCTGAAGGCTGCCGCAACCTCGATTGATCGCACACCGCACTGGCTGATCAAGCAGGCAATTTTCAATTACCTGGAAAAACTCGAGGGTGGTGCAACCCTGACCGAGCTGAACGGTTTGACCGCCAAGGACGCCGACGACGCGGGCGAAGTCCACACCGATCACGCTCACCAATGCTTCCTCGAATTCGCCGAAAGCATCCTGCCGCAATCGGTGCTGCGCGCCTCGATCACCGCCGCTTACCGTCGCCCCGAGCCGGAAGTGGTGCCGATGCTGATCGAGCAGGCTCGCCTGCCGGCATCGATGGCCGAAGCCACCAACAAACTCGCTGCAACCATTGCGGAAAAACTGCGTAACCAGAAGAGTGCGGGTGGTCGTGCAGGCATTGTTCAGGGCCTGCTGCAGGAATTTTCCCTGTCGTCCCAGGAAGGCGTGGCGCTGATGTGCCTGGCAGAAGCGCTGCTGCGTATCCCGGACAAGGGCACTCGCGATGCGCTGATCCGCGACAAGATCAGCACCGGCAACTGGCAGCCGCACCTGGGCAACAGCCCGTCGCTGTTCGTCAACGCGGCGACCTGGGGCCTGCTGCTGACCGGCAAACTGGTCTCCACCCACAACGAAGCCGGCCTGACTTCGTCCCTGAGCCGCATCATCGGCAAGAGCGGCGAGCCGATGATCCGCAAGGGCGTCGACATGGCCATGCGCCTGATGGGCGAGCAGTTCGTCACTGGCGAAACCATCGCCGAAGCCCTGGCCAACGCGAGCAAGTTCGAAGCCAAGGGTTTCCGTTATTCCTACGACATGCTCGGTGAAGCGGCGCTGACCGAACACGACGCCCAGAAGTACCTGGCCTCGTACGAACAAGCCATTCACTCGATCGGCAAAGCGTCCCACGGCCGTGGGATTTATGAAGGTCCGGGCATCTCGATCAAACTGTCGGCCCTGCACCCGCGTTACAGCCGCGCCCAGTACGAGCGCGTGATGGACGAGCTGTATCCGCGCCTGCTGTCGCTGACCCTGCTGGCCAAGCAATACGACATCGGCCTGAACATCGACGCCGAAGAAGCCGACCGCCTGGAGCTGTCGCTGGATCTGCTTGAGCGCCTGTGCTTCGAGCCGCAACTGACTGGCTGGAACGGCATCGGTTTCGTGATCCAGGCCTATCAGAAACGCTGCCCGTATGTGATCGACTACGTGATCGACCTGGCTCGCCGCAGCCGTCATCGTCTGATGATCCGTCTGGTGAAAGGCGCGTACTGGGACAGCGAAATCAAGCGCGCCCAGGTCGAAGGCCTGGAAGGCTATCCGGTCTACACCCGCAAGGTGTACACCGACGTTTCCTACATCGCCTGCGCCCGCAAACTGCTGTCGGTACCGGAAGTCATCTACCCGCAGTTCGCCACGCACAACGCCCACACGCTGTCGGCGATTTATCACATTGCCGGTCAGAACTATTACCCGGGCCAGTACGAATTCCAGTGCCTGCACGGCATGGGCGAACCTTTGTACGAGCAGGTTGTAGGCAAAGTTGCCGAAGGCAAGCTGAACCGTCCGTGCCGTGTGTACGCTCCGGTCGGTACCCACGAAACCCTGCTGGCGTACCTCGTACGTCGTCTGCTGGAAAACGGCGCCAACACCTCGTTCGTCAACCGCATCGCCGACCAGTCGATTTCGATTCAGGAACTGGTGGCCGACCCGGTTGCGCAGATCGAGCAGATGGCAACCGTGGAGGGTGGTTTCGGCCTGCCGCACCCGCGCATTCCGCTGCCGCGTGACCTGTATGGTTCCGAGCGCGCCAATTCCAGCGGCATCGACATGGCCAACGAACATCGTCTGGCATCGCTGTCCTGCGCCCTGCTGGCGACCGCGCACAACGACTGGAAAGCCGCGCCGATGCTCGGTTGCGCCTCCAGCAACGAAGCGCCGGTTCCCGTCCTGAACCCGTCCGATCTGCGTGACGTGGTCGGCCATGTGCAGGAAGCCACGGTCGAAGACGTCGACAACGCCATTCAATGCGCCCTGAACGCCGCACCGATCTGGCAGGCGACCCCGCCGGCCGAACGCGCCGCGATTCTGGAACGTGCCGCTGACCTGATGGAAGGCGAGATCCAGCCGCTGATGGGCCTGCTGGCCCGCGAAGCCGGCAAGACCTTCGCCAACGCCATCGCCGAGGTCCGCGAAGCCGTCGACTTCCTGCGTTATTACGCGGTGCAGGCACGCAACGATTTCAGCAACGACGCCCACCGCCCACTGGGCCCGGTGGTCTGCATCAGCCCGTGGAACTTCCCGCTGGCGATCTTCAGCGGTCAGGTTGCTGCCGCACTGGCTGCCGGTAACCCGGTGCTGGCCAAACCGGCCGAACAGACTCCACTGGTCGCCGCACAAGCCGTGCGTCTGCTGCTCGAAGCCGGGATTCCGGAAGGCGTGCTGCAACTGCTGCCGGGTCGCGGTGAAACCGTCGGCGCCGGTCTGGTGGGTGACGAGCGCGTCAAGGGCGTGATGTTCACCGGTTCCACCGAAGTCGCGCGCCTGCTGCAACGCAACATTGCCGGCCGCCTCGACAACCAGGGCCGTCCGATCCCGCTGATCGCCGAAACCGGCGGCCAGAACGCGATGATCGTCGACTCTTCGGCTCTTACCGAACAAGTAGTGATCGATGTGGTGTCGTCGGCCTTCGACAGCGCCGGTCAGCGTTGCTCGGCCCTGCGCGTCCTGTGCTTGCAGGAAGATTCCGCAGATCGCGTCATCGAAATGCTCAAAGGTGCGATGGCTGAAAGCCGTCTCGGCAACCCGGAGCGTCTGTCCGTGGACATCGGCCCGGTGATCGACGCCGAAGCCAAGGCTGGCATCGAGAAGCACATCCAGAGCATGCGCGACAAAGGTCGCAACGTGTACCAGGTGGCCATCGCCGATGCCGAGGAAGTCAAACGCGGCACCTTCGTCATGCCGACCCTGATCGAGCTGGAAAGCTTCGACGAGCTGCAGCGCGAGATCTTCGGCCCGGTGCTGCACGTGGTGCGCTACAAGCGTAAAGAGATCGACCAGTTGATCGCCCAGATCAACGCCTCCGGCTACGGCCTGACCCTCGGCGTGCATACCCGCATCGACGAGACCATCGCCAAGGTGATCGACAACGTCAACGCCGGTAACGTCTACGTCAACCGCAACATTGTGGGCGCCGTGGTCGGCGTCCAGCCGTTCGGTGGCGAAGGCTTGTCGGGTACCGGCCCGAAAGCCGGTGGCCCGCTGTACCTGTACCGTCTGCTGTCGACGCGTCCTACCGACGCCATCGAACAATCCTTCGCTCGCGGTGATGCTGCCGTGGCGCCGGACGTTCGTCTGCGTGACGCCATGAGCAAACCGCTGACTGCCCTGAAAGCCTGGGCCGACAGCAACAAGTTCGCCGACCTGAGCACCCTGTGCGTGCAGTACGCAGCGCAGTCGCAAAGCGGTATCACCCGCGTACTGGCCGGCCCGACCGGCGAAAAGAACAGCTACGCGATCCTGCCGCGCGAACACGTGCTGTGCCTGGCGGACATCGAAGGTGATCTGCTGACTCAACTCGCGGCGGTACTGGCGGTGGGTGGTTCGGCGGTCTGGCCGGAATCCGACACCAGCAAGGCATTGTTCGCACGCCTGCCGAAGGAGATTCAGGCGCGGATCAAACTGGTTTCCGACTGGAACAAGGACGATGTGGTGTTCGATGCGGTTCTGCATCACGGCCACTCCGACCAGTTGCGGGCGGTCTGCCAGCAGATCGCCAAGCGTGCCGGCGCCATCGTCGGGGTTCAGGGCCTGTCCCAGGGCGAGACCAACATTGCGCTGGAGCGTCTGGTGATCGAGCGTGCGCTGAGCGTCAATACCGCGGCAGCGGGTGGTAACGCCAGCCTGATGACCATCGGCTAATCCTCGCGCGATCGTTCCCACGCTCCGCGTGGGAATGCCTCAAGGGACGCTCCGCGTTCCAGCCGCGCTGCCAATTTCAAGTCTGGCACCGATGGGACGCGGAGCGTCCCGGGCTGCATTCCCACGCAGAGCGTGGGAACGATCGCACACCAATATAGAAATGGGCGCCCTCACCGGCGCCCATTTTTTTGGCCTCTCCATCACCGTCATCAATCTTCCTGTTCAGACTTTATTCGCACGCCTAGACTCGGCCCATTCCAAAAAAAGGTAGGCCGCCATGTCCGAGACGCTGCTCAGTTCCCGCAATCTGGCTTTCGAGCTGTACGAAGTCCTCGATGCCGAGGGCCTGACCCGGCGTGAGCGGTTTGCCGAGCACAACCGCGAAACCTTCGATGCCGCCATCGGCACGGCGCGCAACATCGCCGAGAAGTACTTCGCACCGCACAACCGCAAGGGCGATGAGAACGAGCCGCGCTACGAGAACGGTCAGGCGATTTTGATTCCGGAGGTGAAACCGGCGGTGGATGCCTTCCTCGAAGCCGGATTCCTCAACGCCGCGCGCAGTTTCGACGCCGGCGGCATGCAACTGCCTACATTGTTGTCCCAGGCCTGCTTCGCTCACTTTCAGTCGGCCAACGCCGCTTCGACCTCCTATCCGTTCCTGACCATGGGCGCGGCCAACCTGATCGAAAGTTTCGGCACCGAAGAGCAAAAGCAGCGCTTTCTGCAACCGATGATCGACGGCCGCTTCTTCGGCACCATGGCCCTGACCGAACCCCATGCAGGCTCGTCGCTGTCGGATATTCGTACCCGTGCCGAGCCGGCGTCCGACGGCACTTATCGACTCAAGGGCAACAAGATCTTCATTTCCGGCGGCGATCACCCGCTCTCGGAAAACATCGTGCACATGGTGCTGGCCAAGCTGCCGGATGCGCCGGCCGGGGTGAAGGGGATTTCGCTGTTTATCGTGCCCAAATTCCTGGTCAACGATGACGGCAGCCTCGGCAAGCGCAACGACGTGCTGCTGGCCGGGCTGTTTCACAAGATGGGTTGGCGCGGAACGACCTCGACTGCGCTGAACTTCGGCGATAACGGCGAATGCGTCGGCTATCTGGTGGGCAAGCCGCATCACGGTTTGAGCTACATGTTCCAGATGATGAACGAGGCGCGGATCGGCGTCGGCATGGGCGCGGTGATGCTCGGTTATGCCGGTTATCTGTACTCGCTGGAATACGCTCGCGAACGTCCGCAAGGCCGGGTACCGGACAGCAAGGACCCGACGACGGCGCCGGTGGCGATCATTCAGCACGCGGACGTCAGACGCATGCTGCTGACGCAAAAATCCTACGTCGAAGGTGCGTTCGATCTCGGCCTGTATGCGGCGCGACTGTTCGATGACACCACCACGCTGGAAACCGAAGCCGAGCGCAAACAGGCTCACGAGCTGTTGGATTTGCTGACGCCGATCGTCAAATCCTGGCCATCGGAGTTCTGCCTGAAAGCCAACGAACTGGCGATCCAGATTCTCGGCGGCCACGGTTACACCCGCGAATACCCGGTGGAGCAGTACTACCGCGACAACCGTCTGAACCCGATCCACGAAGGCACCCACGGCATTCAGTCGCTGGACTTGCTGGGACGCAAACTGGCGCAGAACGGTGGCGCCGGGCTCAAGCACCTGATGCGCCTGATCGCCGACACCGCCGAACGCGCGGTGGCGTATGAATCGTTGACCGCACTGCGCGAACCGCTGGAGAAACTGGTCGCGCGCTTGCAGAGCGTGACCATTGGCCTGCTGACTGACCTGGCCCAGGGCAAGGTCAACAGCAGCCTGGCGAATTCGGCGCTGTACCTGAAAGTGTTCGGGCATGCAGTGATCGGCTGGCGCTGGCTGGAACAGGCGATTCGCGCCGAGGAAGGGTTGGCCAAGGGGGATGCGGCGGATGCCGACTTCTATAACGGCAAGTTGCAGGCGGCGCGGTATTTCCTGACGTGGGAAGTGCCGGGGTGTCAGCATGAGCTGACGTTGCTGGAGGCGCGGGATGACACGTGCCTGGCAATGCAGGATGCGTGGTTCTAACCCTTAACCATGATCGTTCCCACGTCGAGGCGTCGAACCGTCTGCGTGGGAATGCCTACTGTGACGCTCTGCGTCACGATCTTGAGGGAACGCGGAGCGTCCCGGGCTGCATTCCCACGCGGAGCGTGGGAACGATCAGTGCCTCGACAGGGAACGATCAGTCAGCTCAGCTTGAACCCACCCATCTGCCGCGCCAGATCATCCGCCAGCCGCTGCAACATCTGACAATCCTCACGACAAGCGCGAACCTCCCCCGCCGTGGCCCGCGCCAGATCGGAAATCCCCTGCACATTGCGGTTGATCTCTTCGGTCACCGCCGACTGCTCCTCTGTCGCCGTCGCGACTTGATGGTTCATGTCGCTGATGCGCTCGACCTGCCCGGTAATCGCGGTCAGTGAAGCCCCGGTACGCTGACTCGATTCAACGCCGGTGCCCGTCGCGGCCTGGCCGGTGCGCATCGATGAAACTGCGTTCTCCGCCCCCTGCTTGAGGCTGCCGATCATCTGCTGAATCTCGTCGGTAGACGCCTGAGTGCGGCGCGCCAGCGTCCGCACTTCATCAGCCACCACCGCAAAACCACGCCCCATATCGCCGGCCCGCGCCGCCTCGATCGCCGCGTTCAACGCCAACAGATTGGTCTGCTCGGACACCCCGCGAATCACCGCCAGCACCTGATCGATCGACGCCACCTGATGCGCCAGTTCACCTACCGCGCCGGCAGCAACGCCGATTTCATCGGACATGCTTTCTATATGGCGAATCGACCCGCCGACCACTTCCCGCGCCTGCATCGCTTCATCGCGGGCGGTTTGCGAGGCGAGCGCCGCGTTACCGGCGTTCTGGGCAATCTCCTGCACGGTCAGGCCCATTTCGTGGACGGCGGTGGCGACCATATCGGTCATTTCCTGCTGGCGACCCGAGCGTTCGGCGGTGTTATCCACAACCCTGGCCACCTGGCCGACGGCAACGCGCAGACGCTCGCTGGTGGTCAGCACTTCGCCGATCATCCCGCGCTGGCTGTCGAGGAAACGGTTGAAGCCCCGAGCGAGGTCGCCCAGTTCATCGGCGCGGCTGGAATCTAACCGGTGAGTCAAATCTCCACCACCGCTACCGATTGCTACCAGTGCCGCTGTTACCTGACGAATCGGTCGCACCAATCCCTGGGCCAGCCAGATCACCAGCGCCAGACAAACAACCGCCACGGCCAGACCGATACCGCTGCTCATCCACATCGCCCGGCGGGCTTCGGCGTAGATCTGCGACTGTGGCACTTCGGCCACCAGGGTCCAGCCGAGGTCGCGCAAAGGCAGGCTGAAGGCGAGGAAGTCTTCGCCATCGCGCTGGAAGCTGCTGTTGGTCGCTACTTTGTGGCCCATGACCGCTTGCGCCGCATTGGCGCCGATCTGCTCCGTGAGGGTGCGTTTGCCGCTGAACTGTGCCTCGGGATGAACCTGAATCAAACCGTCGGAACGCACGAGATAGACCTTGCCGCGTTCGCCGAAACTGAAGTTGTGGATCAGCTCGGACAGCTCTTTCATGCTCAGTCCGAGCCCCGCAACGCCGACCACTTTGCCGGCCTGCTCCACCTTCAAGTCGATGAACAGCGCCAGCTCTCCGGTAGCTCCGTCGTTGTCGATGTTGAGAGTTCGAGGCTGGTTGCTGTCGAGAAACGAGTAGAACCACGCATCGGCCGGTTTGTCGCGACTGAGGGTGCGATCCAGGCCTTTTTCGGTGATGTAGTGATTGGATTCGGTGCCAATGATCAGCGCCGTGAAAGCCTTGTGTTCGGCGCGGATACCTTCCAGATACTGCGCGAAGCCGGCCGTTTTGCCGGAGTCTTCACCATTGGCCAGCCAGTCGCGGACCATGGTGTTGCTGGCGATGTCTTTGGCGGCGGTGAGGGGCTGAACGAGGATACGTTCGATGTCGTTGCGCGTCGCTTCGATGCTCGACGGCAACGCCTGTTCGACCAGATAGCTCTGGGCGAGGCGGTTGACCACCAGGGTATAAATGCCAACCACGATCAAGATGCTGACCAGCAGAGCGGTGCCCATGCCGAGGATCAGCTGCCATTGAATACTGCGACGCCAGAACTGCATGGAGCACCCCCAAAGAATAAGAGGCTGAAACACTGCAACAGCCGTGCCGATTGTATACAGCTCAATCGACAATCTTATTCTTTGGTTGTGCGCAACCCCATCAACCCTGATTGATGGTCTTGGCGATGGTCTCGACCGTGGCGCTGACTTGCTCTTGGTAACGCTCGAGTTCTTCCTGATGCTGCTTCTTCATTTCAATCTGCTGCGAGCACAGATTCATCGCCGCCAGCACCAGCAGGCGGTCGCCGATCAGGGTCGGGTATTTGCGCTTGGTGTCGGCCAGTGCGGCCTTGAGCATCAAGGCCGCGTCCAGCAGGGTCTGTTCTTCCCCGGCCGGTGCCTTGATCGAATAGTCCTCCCCCATGATGGAGATGACTTTTACCCCTGCTGTGCCGTGGTTCATGCGCTGACAGGACCGGCGTTGACGCGATCAACCAGGGCCTGGATGCGTGCGGCGGTGGCGCCGTGCTTTTCTTCCTGTTCCATCAGGCTCAGTTGCAGGCTTTCGTTTTCATCCTTGGCCCGGGCCAGTTCCGTGGACAGGGTCTGGTTGGTTTCCGACAGGGTCTGGTTCTGTTGCACCAGATCGCTGACGAGCTGTTCCAATTGGCTGAGGGATGCTTCCAACATTTTGATATTCCAAGCGTTTTTCAAAGGGCGCGTACGATAAAGAAAAGTCGTCGTGGATGCCAGGATTAAACCGGCGCAAGGCCTTGATTTTCCTGGCGGCTCGACCGTTCTCGCGAGTCTTAGAGACTGTGATCTGCCGATCTGGTTCCTGCACTTCGTCGCTTGCGTGCGGATGCGACAAATACGCACACCGACTCAAGACTTTAGTCGTATGACCGATAAGTCACCCAACAGCAGTCTCAGCCCGCACGGATGCGGCCCTTCTTTGGTATCCGCCTCCATGTCCCTTCGCAATATGAACATCGCCCCCCGGGCGTTCACCGGTTTTGCCCTGATCGGCGGCCTGATGCTGATTCTCGGCATATTCGCCCTGAACCAGATGAGCAAGATCCGCGCAGCAGGCGAAGACATCGCCACCGCCAGCGTGCCTTCGATCAAGGCCCTGGACGAATTCACCCAGTTGACCCTGCGCCTGCGCGTGCTGTCGTATCGGTTGCTGATCAACCGTGAGCCGGACGTCCAGCAAAAAACCATCGAGCTGTTCGATTTGCGCAACCGGCAGATCGCCGACGCGCAACGCGCCTACGAGCCGCTGATCGAAGGCCCGCAAGAACGCGCGGCTTACGATCAGTACGTGCAATTGCTGGCGCAGTACCGTCAACTCGAAGACCGCATGAAGACTCTGTCGCGCAACAATCAGGTCGACGAATTGCGGCAGATGCTCAACACCGATTTGCTCGCCAACTCCGAAGCGGTGAATACCGCCCTCGCGCGTTTGCTGGAGATCAACACCCAACAGATCGCCGAGACCAATCAGGGCGCCACTGATCAGTATTCGATGTCGTTCAATCTGGTGGTGACGCTGCTGGTGATTGCCACCGGCCTGACCTTGCTGTTCGCCTGGCTGCTGACCGTCAGCATCACCAAGCCGATCGCCAAGGCACTGGATGCCGCGGAAACCATCGCCGAAGGCAACCTGACCCAGCCGATCCATGTGGATGGCAGCGACGAAGCCGGACGCCTGCTGGCGGCCATGGCCAAGATGCAGTCGAAACTGCGCGACACCCTGCAGCGGATTTCCGGCTCGGCTACGCAACTGGCGTCCGCCGCCGAAGAGCTCAACAGCGTCACCGACGAAAGCGCCCGTGGCCTGACCCAGCAGAACAACGAAATCGAGCAGGCCGCCACTGCGGTCAACGAAATGACCAGCGCTGTTGAAGAAGTCGCGCGCAACGCCGTCAGCACGTCCGAAGCTTCGAAGAATGCCACCACCTCCGCCGGCGACGGCCGCGATCTGGTGCAGGAAACCGTCAGCGCCATCGAACGCATGAGCGCCGACGTGCAGAGCACTGCGACACTGATCGGCGATCTGGCCAACGAATCCCGCGATATCGGCAAGGTACTGGACGTGATTCGCGGCCTGGCCGACCAGACCAACCTGCTGGCACTCAACGCTGCGATTGAAGCGGCCCGTGCCGGTGAGGCCGGTCGTGGTTTTGCCGTGGTGGCTGACGAAGTGCGGGCCCTGGCGCATCGCACCCAGCAGTCGACCAGTGAAATCGAGCGCATGATCGGCAGCATCCAGAGCGGCACCGAACACGCGGTGGATTCGATGCGCAACAGCACCGAGCGCGCCGAGTCGACCCTGAACATCGCCCGTGGCGCCGGCCTGTCGCTGGACACCATCAACACCGCCATCGTGGAAATCAACGAGCGCAATCTGGTGATCGCCAGCGCCGCCGAAGAACAGGCGCAAGTGGCGCGGGAAGTGGATCGCAACCTGGTGAACATCCGCGATCTGTCGGTGCAATCGGCGACCGGCGCGAATCAGACCAGTGCGGCGAGTAACGAACTGTCGCGTCTGGCGCTGGATCTGAACAATATGGTTGGGCGGTTTAGCCTCTAAGCCTCTGCATCGATCGTTCCCACGTCGAACCGTCTGCGTGGGAATACAGTCGCCCTCCGCGTTGATCGTTCCCACGCTCTGCGTGGGAATGCAGCCCGGGACGCTCCGCGTCCCAGAAGCGGACGCAGAGCTGTCCATTGAAGCATTCCCACGCGGACGGTTCGACGCCTCGACGTGGGAACGATCGCCTCCTCTGGTACAAAACCTTTTTGACAGCATCACATTTCAACAGGTTAGAATCGCTGGCACGCAGACTGCATGGTCAGTTTGTGCCCGTCTTTCCGCTTCTGGAGTACTGCCTTTGAATGCGACGACCATCAACAGCCTGTTCTTGATCGGCGCGTTGCTGGTAGGCGCAAGCATTCTTGTCAGCTCCCTTTCCTCCCGTCTCGGCATCCCGATTCTGGTGATCATCCTTGCAGTCGGCATGACTGCCGGGGTCGATGGCGGCGGCATCATTTTCGATAACTACCCGACGGCCTATCTGGTCGGCAACCTCGCACTGGCAGTGATCCTGCTCGACGGCGGCTTGCGCACCCGGGTGTCGAGTTTCCGCGTGGCCCTGTGGCCGGCCTTGTCGCTGGCCACGGTCGGCGTCCTTATCACCACCGGCCTCACCGGCATGGCCGCCGCGTGGCTGTTCGACCTTAATCTGATCCAAGGCCTGCTGATCGGCGCCATCGTCGGTTCCACAGACGCCGCGGCGGTGTTCTCGCTGCTCGGCGGCAAGGGCCTGAACGAGCGGGTGACCGCCAGTCTGGAAATCGAGTCCGGCAGCAACGACCCGATGGCAGTGTTCCTCACCGTGACCCTGATCGACATGCTCGCCAGCGGCCAGACCGGCCTGCACTGGAGCCTGCTGACCCACCTGATCCGCGAGTTCGGCATCGGTGGCGTGATCGGCCTCGGCGGCGGCTGGCTGATGCTGCAACTGGTCAACCGGATCAATCTGGCCGCCGGCCTGTATCCGATTCTGGTGATCGCCGGCGGTCTGGTGGTGTTCGCCCTGACCAACGCCCTGCACGGCAGCGGCTTCCTCGCCGTGTACCTGTGTGGCCTGGTGATCGGCAACCGCCCGGTGCGCAGCCGTCACGGCATCTTGCACATGCTCGACGGCATGGCGTGGCTGGCGCAGATCGGCATGTTTCTGGTGCTGGGTTTGCTGGTCACTCCGCACGATCTGCTGCCGATCGCCTTGCCTGCCCTGGGCCTGGCGCTGTGGATGATCCTGTTCGCACGGCCGCTGTCGGTGGTGGTCGGGCTGCTGCCGTTCAAGGCCTTCCATGGCCGCGAAAAAGCCTTCATTTCCTGGGTCGGCCTGCGTGGCGCGGTGCCGATCATTCTGGCGGTGTTCCCGCTGATGGCCGGGCTGCCGAATGCGCAGCTGTACTTCAACCTCGCCTTCTTTATCGTGTTGGTGTCGCTGCTGGTGCAGGGCACGAGCCTGCCGTGGGTGGCCAAGCTGCTCAAGGTGACAGTACCGCCGGAGCCGGCACCAATCTCCCGCGCCGCCCTCGAAGTACACGTCACCAGCGAGTGGGAACTGTTCGTCTACAAGCTCGGCGCGGAAAAATGGTGCATCGGTTCGCCCCTGCGCGAACTGAAAATGCCCGAAGGCACCCGTATCGCAGCCCTGTTTCGCGGCCAGCAACTGCTCCATCCGTCGGGTAGTACGGTGCTGGAAGTCGATGATTTGCTGTGTGTTATCGGCCATGAACACAACCTTCCGGCCCTCGGAAAACTGTTCAGCCAGGCGCCGCAACGCGGCCTCGACCTGCGCTTCTTCGGCGACTTCGTACTTGAAGGAGACGCCCAGCTCAAAGCGGTTGCCGCCCTGTACGGCCTGCCCGCCGAAGGCATCGACCCGGACATGACCTTGGGCCACTTCATTGCTCAGAAAGTCGGCGGTGCACCGATCGTTGGCGACCAGGTGGAATGGAACAACACCCACTGGACGGTTGCGGTCATGGACGGGAACAAGATCGGCAAAGTGGGCGTCAGATTCCCCGAAGGAAGTCGCCCAGGCCCCGGGCTCTTCCTCTAAACTGCGTCCACTCCAACTTGCTTGACCGGTCTCTATGCCTACCCTGCGCTCCTTTTTCGTCGCGGCCCTGCTGGGCCTGAGTCTTACTGTCGGCCCGCTGCAAGCCGCCGAACCGCCGTCCAGCGAAGCCGTGCAGGCCAGTCTGGACAAGATCGCCGACAGCAAACTGCCCGACGCCGATAAAAAGACCCTGCAAACGGTCCTGCAAAACACGCTGAACCAGCTCAATAACCGGCGTGACTACGAGCAGAAGCTGATCGATCTCAAGCAGCAACTGGCCTCGGCACCGAAGCAAACCATCGAGAACACCCGCGAACTGACCCGCCTCAAGGCCAGCGCCGTGGTGCCGGTGGCGCAGCGCTTCCCCAAGGAAAACATCCAGCAGCTGGAGCAGATGCTCACCGAGCGCTCGACCCAGCAAAGCGATCTGCAAAAGGCCCTGGCCGAAGCCAACAGCCTGATCATCACCGCCCAGACCCGCCCCGAGCGCGCCCAGGCCGAGATCTCCAGCAGCCAGACGCGCATCCAGCAGATCAACAACATCCTCAAGACCGGCAAGGACGGCGGCAAGCCCCTGAGCGCCGAGCAACGCGACCAGCTCAACGCCGAGCTGGCCGCCCTGAACGCGCTGATCCCGCTGCGTCGGCAGGAACTGGCCGGCAACAACCAGTTGCAGGATCTGGGCAACAGTCAGCATGACCTGCTCTCGGAGAAATCCGACCGCCTGGACCGCGAGATCCAGGAACTGCAAACCCTGATCAACCAGAAGCGTCTGGCCCTGTCTCAAGAGACCGTGACCCAGCAATCGATCGAGGCGCAGAAGTCCGGCAGCAGCACCCTGCTCGCCACCGAAAGCGCGGCCAACCTCAAGCTCTCCGACTACCTGCTCAAGAGCACCGACCGCCTCAACGAAGTCACCCAGCAGAACCTGCAGACCAAACAGCAACTGGACAGCGTGACCCAGAGCGATTCGGCCCTCGACGAGCAGATCAACGTGCTCAAGGGCAGCCTGCTGCTGTCGAAGATTCTCTATAAACAGAAACAGGCCCTGCCACGCCTCAAGGTCGATCGCGACCTGGCGGACCAGATCGCCGATATTCGTCTGTATCAGTTCGAAGTCAGCCAGCAGCGAGAACTGCTGAGCAACCCGACGGCTTACGTCGACAACCTGCTGTCCACCCAGCCGCCGGAGCAAGTCACGCCGCAACTGCGCAAAAGCCTGCTGGAACTGGCCAACACCCGCGCCGACCTGCTGGAGCGTCTGAACCGCGAACTGAGCGCGATGCTCAACGAGTCGATTACCCTGCAACTGAACCAGAAACAACTGCTGAGCACCGCGCAGAGCCTGCGCGCGACGCTCGACGAGCAGATGTTCTGGATTCCGAGCAACAAGCCACTGGACGCCGAATGGATGCGCGGCGTGCCGGAACGCCTCAAGCGTCAGATCGACACCTTGCCGCTGGCCTCAAGCTTCAGTGAACTGACCGACGGCCTGACCCAGCGACCGCTGTTGTTCCTGCCGCTGGCGCTGCTGATCGGCGCGTTGCTGTGGCGCCGCAAGCAGTTGTATTCGCGCCTGAACAAGGTTCACCAGGACATCGGTCACTTCAAACGTGACAGCCAGTGGCACACGCCGCAGGCGATTCTGATCAATATTTTGCTGGCGATGCCGGTGGCGCTGGGCCTGGCCCTGTGCGGGCTGGCGTTGCAGATCGACGCCCGCGGGCAGAACGCCAACATGGGCGCGGCGCTGCTGCAAATGGCCCAGGCATGGCTGGTGTTCTACACCGCTTACCGGATCCTCGCGCCGGGCGGCGTGGCCGAATTGCACTTCCGCTGGGAAAAGCCGCAGGTCGAATTCCTGCAAGGCTGGGTCCGTCGCCTCGGACTGGTGGTCATGGCACTGGTGGCGGTGGTGGCGGTTGCCGAGTTGCAACCGGCGGCGCTGGCCGACGATGTCATCGGCATGCCGGTGGTGCTGACCTGCTACGCCCTGATGGCATGGCTGCTCAGCCGCCTGCTGATCAGCAGCCCGACCCACGAAAACGCCTCGCTGTTCCGCAAGGCCGTAGGCGTGATGTTCACCCTGCTGCCTATCGCGCTGTTCGTCGCTGTGTGCTTCGGCTACTACTACACCGCGCTGAAGCTCAGCGACCGTTTGATCAACACGCTGTATCTGCTGATGTTCTGGCTGGTGATCGAGGCCACTTTCGTCCGTGGTCTGGCGGTCGCGGCCCGCCGCCTGGCTTACCAGCGCGCCCTGGCCAAACGTCAGGCTGCGAAGGAAGCCGGCGATGGCGAAGCGGTGATCGAAGAGCCAACCCTGGACATCGAGAAGGTCAACGAACAGTCCTTGCGCCTGATCCGTCTGGCCCTGCTCGGCGGCTTCATCGCCGCGCTGTACTGGGTCTGGGCCGACCTGATCACCGTGTTCTCGTACCTCGACAACATCACCCTCTACGAATACACCAGCGGCACCGGCGCCAACATGAGCATGGTGCCGATCAGCATCGGCGACATGCTCGGCGCGCTGATCATCATCGGCATTACCTTTGCGCTCGCCCGCAACTTGCCGGGCCTGCTGGAAGTGTTCGTACTGTCGAAACTCAATCTGGCCCAGGGCAGTGCCTACGCGACCACGACACTGCTGTCGTACGTGATCGCCGGGGTCGGTTTCGTCTCGACCCTGTCGACCCTCGGCGTGAGCTGGGACAAGTTGCAGTGGCTGGTGGCGGCGCTCTCTGTGGGCCTCGGTTTCGGCATGCAGGAGATCTTCGCGAACTTCATCTCCGGCATCATGATCCTGTTCGAGCGCCCGGTGCGGATCGGCGACACCATCACTATCGGCAACCTGTCGGGCACGGTGAGCAAGATCCGCATCCGCGCCACGACCATCACCGACTTCGACCGCAAGGACATCATTGTCCCGAACAAGACGTTCATCACCGGGCAACTGATCAACTGGTCGCTGACCGACACCATCACCCGGGTGACCCTGAAACTCGGCGTGGATTACGGTTCGGATCTGGATCTGGTCAAGGAACTGCTGCTCAAGGCCGCCCGGGAAAACCCGCGCGTGCTCAAGGAACCCGAGCCGCACGTGTACTTCCTCAACTTCGGCGAAAGCACTCTCGATCATGAACTGCGCATGCATGTGCGCGACCTCGGTGACCGCAACCCGGTGCTCGACGAGGTCAACCGCTTCATCAACCGTGAGTTCAAGAAGCAGCACATCAACATCTCGTTCCGGCAGATGGAGGTGTACCTGAAGAACCTGCACGGCCAGGAATACAAGATGGTGCCGATCGAGCCGGAAACCAAAACCATCGTCCCGGTCAGCGACGAGCAAAAACCGCTGCAAGAGCCGCCGCCCGCCAAACTCGACTAACCGGACTAATCCCAGCAGAATGCTCGGACATTCTGCTGGAGCCGGCCCTTGAAAGCCCTCGACGAACTGACCTTCGACAACCGCTTCGCCCGCCTGGGCGACGCGTTCTCGGCCCATGTGCTGCCCGAACCGATCGACAATCCGCGACTGGTGGTCGCCAGCCCGGCGGCCCTCGCGCTGCTGGATCTGCAACCGGCGGCGGCTGACACCCGGGAATTCGCTGAATTGTTCGGCGGCCACAAGTTGTGGGCCGATGCCGAGCCACGGGCGATGGTTTATTCCGGGCATCAATTCGGCGGGTACACGCCGCAACTGGGCGATGGTCGCGGGCTGTTGCTGGGCGAGGTTTACAATGCGGCCGGCGAACACTGGGACTTGCATCTGAAGGGCGCCGGGCAGACGCCGTTCTCGCGCATGGGCGATGGTCGCGCAGTGCTGCGCTCCTCGATTCGTGAATTTCTCGCCTCCGAAGCGCTGTATGCGCTGAAAATCCCCTCGTCACGCGCCGCCTGCGTGATCGGCTCCGACACTCCGGTCTGGCGTGAGAAACAGGAGCGCGCCGCGATGGTGCTGCGCCTGGCGCCGAGCCACATTCGCTTCGGCCATTTCGAATATTTCTATTACACCAAGCGTCCCGAACAGCAGAAGCAGCTCGGCGAGCACGTGCTGGCGATGCACTACCCCGAATGCCTGGAACAGCCGGAACCGTATCTGGCGATGTTCCGCGAGATCGTCGAGCGCAACGCCGAACTGATCGCCAAATGGCAGGCCTACGGTTTTTGCCACGGGGTGATGAACACCGACAACATGTCGATCCTCGGCATTACCTTCGACTTCGGCCCGTTCGCCTTCCTCGACGATTTCGACGCGAACTTCATCTGCAACCACTCCGATGATCAGGGCCGCTACTCCTTCAGCAATCAGGTGCCGGTCGGCCAGTGGAACCTCAGCGCCCTGGCCCAGGCCCTGACGCCGTTCATCAGCGTCGAAGCCCTGCGCGAAACGCTCGGCCTGTACCTGCCGCTGTTCCAGGCGCACTACCTCGACCTGATGCGCCGCCGTTTCGGCTTCACCACTGCCGAGGACGACGACCAGCAGTTGCTGGAGCAACTGCTGCAACTGATGCAGAACAGCGGCGTCGACTACACGCTGTTCTTCCGCCGCCTGGGCGAAGAGTCAGCCGAACAGGCCGTCGCTCGCCTGCGCGATGACTTCGTCGATATCAAAGGTTTCGATGCCTGGGGCGAGCGTTATGTCGCCCGTGTCGCACGCGACGGCGCGACCGATCAGGAACAGCGCCGTGCGCGGATGCATGCGGTGAACCCGCTGTACATCCTGCGCAATTATCTGGCGCAGAAGGCGATTGATGCGGCCGAGCAGGGTGACTACTCCGAGGTACGGCGGCTGCATGCGGTGTTGAGCAATCCATTCGAGGAACAGCCTGGAATGGAAAGCTATGCGGAACGGCCGCCGGAGTGGGGCAAGCATCTGGAGATCAGTTGTTCGTCGTAAGCGGGAACGACTGCACCTTGATAATCGATCCGTACGGCTCCAGATCAGTCGTACGATCCCGTTTTATTCATTGAGCTGATCATGACCGACCCACTCCTCATCCCCTGCCCCTCCTGCAACGGCCTCAACCGCATCCCCGCCGAGCGCCTCAACGATCATCCGAAGTGCGGCCGCTGCAAGTCCGAAGTGCTGTTGAACAAACCGTTTGAACTCAAGCAAGGCGATTACGCCAGTCAGATCAAGGGCGATCTGCCGTTGCTGGTGGACGTGTGGGCGGACTGGTGCGGGCCGTGCAAGTCGTTTGCGCCGGTGTTCGAGCAGGCGGCTGCGCAGCTGGCAGGCAAGTGCCGGCTGGCCAAGCTGGACAGCGAGGCCAATCAGCAGTTGTCGGCGCAGTTGGGGATTCGTTCGATTCCGAGCCTGATTCTGTTGCGCAACGGCCGGGAAGTGGCCCGTCAGAGCGGGGCCTTCCCGTTGCCGCAGTTGATGGCCTGGCTGCGCAGCCAGGGCATCTGACAAGGCTTCAGGCGTCTTCGAGCAGGTTGTGCAGTTCCACGAACTGCTGCGTCAGCTTGTGCCGCGGGTCGAGATGGATCAGCGGCATACTGGCCTGATGCGACTCGCGCATGCGCACTGAGCTGGCGAGGTAGACCGGCAATACCGGCAGGCCCTCGGCGATCAGTTCGTCGAGGATCTGCTGCGGCAGGCTGGCCCGGGCCTGGAACTGGTTGACCACAATGCCTTCGACTTCCAGGCCTTCGTTGTGGTCTTCCTTCAACTCGTCGATCTCGGCGATCAGACCGTACAGGGCCTGACGCGAGAAGCTGTCGCAGTCAAAGGGAATCAGTACCCGATCGGCGGCAATCAGTGCCGAGACCGCATAGAAATTCAGCGCCGGCGGCGTATCCAGATAGATCCGGTCGTAATCTTCCGACAATTCGTCGAGCAGCTTTCGCAGCTTGTTGATCTTGTGTTTGGCCTCGAGCTTGGGTTGCAAGTCGGCCAGTTCGGCGGTGGCGGTGATGATGTGCAGGTTGTCGAACGGCGTTTCGTAGATATCCGCCTGATTCTTTTTCGAGAACGGCCCGGAAGACAGGGTCTGCTTGAAGAAGTCGGCAATGCCCATCGGAATGTCATCACCCGTGAGCCCGGTCAGATACTGAGTGGAGTTGGCTTGGGCATCGAGGTCCACCAACAGCGTGCGATAACCCTCGCTGGCGCTCACCGCCGCCAGATTGCAGGCAATGCTGGATTTGCCCACGCCACCTTTCTGATTGAACACCACGCGCCGCATGACAAAACCTCCGTGTATCAAAGAATGACCGAGTGTAGTGGTGCCCGGTGCCGGTTCGCTACCTCGATGGATACGGACTACAGAGTCAGGCGCCAATATCCCAATGAATACGGGGCAAAGACACCCGTTGATCGCCGATTCGCCCGACAGACAGACACCCGACAATCTGGATAATGGCCAAGTGACAGTTTTCTGCTGCGTACCATTCGGTCCATTTCACTGCGCAAAATGTAACCGGCATTTGCTACACACTCGTCGCACCGGGATAATGCGCGCCACCCGGCGCCACGCGCCATGCCATTTCAGGCTAAATCAGCTCAGCGGCGACGTTGGCGAAACCGCGTCAAATCGGCCCGCAGGGGCGGGATAAATGTCCGTGATCAACTTCAACATCGCCCAATGGCGCGCCTGGGCTCCCGGGCTCGACAGCGTGGAAGCCTGGCAGGCCTGGAGCCGACAACCGGTCGTGCTCGAAAGCAGCGATGCCGCACCCGATGTGTCGTTTCTGCCGGCCATGCAGCGCCGTCGTCTCAGCCGTCTGGCGCGGATGGCGTTCAGCGTCGGCTGGCCGCTGGCCGACGGTCGGGAAAATCTGCCGCTGGTCTTTGTCTCCCGGCATGGCGAAACCCCGCGCACCTTTGAAATCCTCAGCGATCTGGCTAACGAACAGCCGCTGTCGCCGACCCAGTTCAGCCTGTCGGTGCACAACGCGATCATCGGCCTGTGGTCGATCATGCGCGGCGAAACCAGCGAAATGACCGCCCTCGCCGCGGCCGGCGACGGCCTCGAACACGGCATGCTCGAAGCCGCCACATTGCTCAACGAAGGCGCCCCGGCAGTATTGCTGGTGATCACCGAGGAACAACCGCCCGAAGCCTATTCGGCGTGGGTCGACGACGTTCCGTTTCCCTATGCGGTCGGGCTGTTGCTCACCCCCGGTACCGACTGGCGGCTGACCCTGAACAGCGCCCCGCAAGCAGTGTCAAAACCGCAGTGGCCCCATGCACTGAATCTGCTGCGAACCCTGCTCGGTCAGCAACCCCATTGCCAACATGCCTGGAAGACTCGTCTATGGACCTGGCAACGCAACCTGTAATCGGAAAAAACCGCGATGCCTATTACTGGCGTCTGCTGGCCACCGCCACCAGCTTCGCCCTGTTCGGGCTCGGTGGCCTGTGCCTGCGCCTGCTGGTATTCCCATTGCTCGGTTGCCTGCCGGGCGACGCCATTGCGCATCGCGAACGGGCGCGCCAGACCGTCAGCCGGCTGTTCTGGTTTTTCGTCCGGTTCATGGCCCGTACCGGCGTGCTGACCTACGACATCCAGGGCGCCGAACGTCTGGGCCGTCCGGGGCAGATGATCATCGCCAATCACCCGTCGCTGATCGATGTGGTGTTCCTGATCGGCCTGGTGCGCCGGGCCAACTGCGTGGTGAAGAAAAGCCTGTGGGAAAACCCCTTCACCCGTGGCCCGCTGCGCAGCACCGAATACATCAGCAACGACGGCAGCATGGACATGCTCGATGCCGCCGCCAACGCGCTGCAAAGCGGCCAGACCCTGATCATTTTTCCCGAAGGCACCCGCACCCAACCGGGCCAGGCGCCAGCCTTTCATCGGGGCGCAGCGGCCATTGCACTGCGCGGTGCGAAAATCGTCACCCCGGTGGTCATCCAGGTCAGTCCGACCACCCTGACCAAGGCCGAACCCTGGTATCGCATCCCCAGTCGCCGCGTGCACTTCAGTTTTCGCGTCGGGGCCGATATAGACCCACAGACTTTTGCCGCGCAGGGACCTGCCCCGCAGGCTTCGCGCAAGCTCAATGACTATTTGCACCAATTCTTTATCAAGGAGCTCGCCGAAGATGAGCGATCTAAACCGTGACATCAAAGAGCTGATCATCGACGCCCTGGGCCTCGAAGACATCAGCGCAGAGGACATCGGCGACGACCAGACGCTGTTCGGCGAAGGCCTGGGCCTGGACTCCGTCGACGCTCTGGAGCTCGGCCTGGCGATTCAGAAAAAGTACGGCATCAAGATCGACGCCGACGCCAAGGACACCCGCAACCATTTCACCAACGTGGCGAGCCTTGCGGCGTTCGTCACTGCAAAACAGGCAGCTTGAGACCGGACCATGCAAACTCGTGACGACATTTTCAACACCCTGCGCGATGCCCTGGTCGAGCTGTTCGAACTGGACCCGGCTCGCGTGAGCCTGGAATCCAACCTGTATCAGGATCTGGAAATCGACAGCATCGACGCCGTCGACCTGATCGATCACATCAAACGCCAGACCGGCAAGAAAATCGCCGCCGAGGAATTCAAGTCGGTGCGTACCGTCAGCGACGTGGTCGAGGCGGTCTACCGTCTGGTTCAACCGGCCGCATGAGCCGACTGATCGGCCTCGGCCTGCTGCTGGCGGGCCTGCTGTATCCCTTTGCGGTGTATTTCGGCATGGAGCATTTCGCGCCATGGCAGTTCGGCCTGCTGCTGGGCGGCCTGTGGCTGGCCCGGGCGCTGACCGGCGAACGCAAGCCCGGCAGTCTGTGGATGGCCTGCGTGGCGATCGTGTTCTGCCTGCTGCTGGCGGTGTTCGACAGCCCTTTGCTGTTGCGCTGGTACCCGGTGCTTATCAGCGGCTTCATGCTGGTGCTGTTCAGCCTGAGCCTGAAATACGGGCCGCCGATGGTTGAGCGTCTGGCGCGCCTGCGTGAGCCGCAACTGCCGCCCAAGGCGATTCGTTACACCCGCCAGGTCACCGTGGCCTGGAGCGTGTTTTTCTTTTGCAACGGTTTGTGCGCCGCCCTGCTGACACTCTGGGCGCCGCTGAACTGGTGGATGTTGTACACCGGCCTGATCTCCTACGGATTGATCGGCCTGATGTTTGCCATTGAATGGCTGATACGACAAAGGGTAAGAGGTCGCCCATGAACTGGATAAAACTTGAGCAGCTGTTGCTCAAGGATCTGCCGCAGCGCGCAATCACCGTCGCGCCGGCACTCGATCACGCACACCTGCGCGAGCAAGCCCTGAGTCTGGCCGCCGGTCTGCAGGCCCGCGGCGTGAAGCGTCTGGCAGTGCATCTGGAAGATGCCGCCGAGCTTGCCATCGCCCTGCTCGGTGCCTGGCGCGCCGGCGTCAGCGTGTTGCTGCCTTCGGATCTGCAAGCGCAGACCCGCCAGCGCTGGTCGAACGAAGTCGATCTGTGGCTCACCGATCAGGCCGATGACGCTCGCCTGAGCGATCTGCTGCAACCTCCTCTGCCCGCTGCCGAACTGGATCTCGACCAGTGCCGTCTGAGCCTGTGCACCTCCGGCTCCAGCGGCGAGCCCAAGCGCATCGACAAATCCCTGCGGCAACTGGCCAACGAAGTCGAAGCCCTTGAGCAACTGTGGGGCGCCGATCTGGGTGAGGCCTGCATCCTCGGCAGCGTCGCCACCCAACACATCTACGGCTTGCTGTTCCGCGTGCTGTGGCCGTTGTGCGCCGGGCGTCCGTTCCTGCGCAAGCAACTGGCCTTCCCGGAAGACCTGCAACGCGCCAGCCGCGAGCACCCGGCCTTTGCCTGGGTCGCCAGCCCGGCGCTCCTCAAGCGCATGGGCGACAACCTCGACTGGCCAGCGCTGAGCGTCGTGCGCCGGGTGTTTTCATCCGGTGGCGCACTGCCGGCAGACGCCGCGCAAAGCCTGCATCAACGTCTGGGACAATGGCCGACAGAAATCCTCGGCAGCTCGGAAACCGGCGGCATCGCCTGGCGTCAGGGCGAATCGTTGTGGCAGCCGTTTGCCGGCGTCGAGTTGAGTCAGGACAGTGACGGCGCCTTGCTGATCGCTTCGCCGTATCTGCCCGCCGGGCATGTCGAACACACCGCCGATGCGGCCCGCATTCAGGCCGATGGCCGCTTTGAATTGCTCGGACGGCTCGACCGGATCGTCAAACTCGAAGAAAAACGTATTTCCCTGCCAATGCTTGAACAGGCGCTGGTGGCTCACGACTGGGTCGCCGAAGCACGTCTGGGCGTGGTGCAGGAAAACCGTGCGTCCCTCGGCGCGCTGCTGGTGCTCAGCGAATCCGGCCTGTTTGCCCTGCGCGAACACGGTCGGCGCAGCCTGACCGAAACCCTGCGCCGTTATCTCGGCGACCATTGCGAAGCCCTGGCCCTGCCCCGCCGCTGGCGCCTGCTGCGACAACTGCCGCTGAACACTCAGGGCAAGTTGCCTCAGGCCGACGTCGAAGCCTTGCTGCTGGCGCCACGGCCAAAGGCGCCGGAGATTCTGGAACAGGCCGAAACCGAGGGCGAATGGAACCTGCAATTAAGCGTTCCGCCGGATCTTTCCTACTTCAGCGGCCACTTCCCCAAGGCCCCGGTGCTGCCCGGCGTGGTGCAGGTCGAATGGGCGCTGAACCTGGGTCGGCAACTGCTGAACCTGCCCGGCGCGTTCGCCGGCATGGAAGTGCTGAAATTCCAGCAACTGGTGCGCCCCGGCGATGAAATCCAGCTGCACCTGCGTTTCGACCCGGAGCGCGGCAAGTTGTATTTCGCCTACCGCAACGACACCGCCACCTGTTCCAGCGGGCGGATTCTGCTGGGGACTGGCGATGCATAACCCTTGCGCAGTGATCCCGGTCTACAACCACGAAACCGCCATCGGCACGGTGGTCGACGCCCTGCTCGCCGAAGATCTGCCATGCATTCTGGTGGACGATGCCAGCAGCAAATCCTGCGCCGCGGTGCTGGACGCGCTGGCCGAGCGCGAGCGGGTTTATCTGGTGCGCCTCACCGCCAACCAGGGCAAGGGCGGCGCGGTCATGACCGGCCTGCGTGAAGCCGCGCGTCTGGGCTTCAGCCATGCCTTGCAGGTCGACGCCGATGGTCAGCACGACTTGCAGGATGTCGCGCGTTTCATCGAAGAGTCCCGCGCCCACCCCGAGTCGCTGGTCTGCGGCTATCCGCTGTATGACGCCAGCGTGCCCAAGGGCCGTTTGTATGCGCGTTACCTGACCCATGTGATGGTGTGGATCAACACCTTGTCGCTGCAGATTCGCGATTCGATGTGCGGCTTCCGGGTTTATCCGCTGGAACCGACGCTGGGCGTGATCGATTCGGCGCGGATCGGCAAGCGCATGGATTTCGACTCGGACATTCTGGTGCGCCTGGCGTGGCGCAATCAGCCGATGCGCTGGTTGCAGACCAGCGTGCATTACCCGCTGGACGGCGTGTCGCACTTTCGCCTGTTCCATGACAACGTGCTGATCTCGAGCATGCACACGCGCCTGTTCTTCGGCATGTTGCTGCGCCTGCCCGTGATCCTCTGGCGACGGTGGCGCCCATGACCGTCGAGACCGACAAGAAGCATTGGGCCGACCGCGAAGAGCGCGGCAGTTTCCTGCTGATGAAACTCACCGCGTTCGCCGCCAAAGTCCTTGGCCGACGCCTGCTGAGCCCGTTGCTGTACGGCATCGTTCTGTACTTTTTCCTGTTCGGCCGCACGGCGCGGCGCAGTGCCTGGCAGTATCAACAGCGCCTCGCTGACTGGAGCGGTCGCCGCGAACTGCGTCCGACCCGTTGGAGGGTGTTCCGCCAGTTCATGGCATTCGCCGATTCGCTGCTCGACAAGCTCGACGTGTGGAACGGCAAGCTGAAGATCGAGCAGATCGAAATCATCGACCCGGCGCTGCTGCGCAATCAGTTGCGCGGCAGTCGCGGGCAAATGCTGGTGGGCGCGCATCTGGGCAACCTCGAAGTGTGCCGGGCGCTGGCGGAGCTGGGCGAAAAGGTCACGATGAACGTGCTGGTGCACACCAAGCACGCCGAGCAATTCAATCGCCTGCTGGGCGAAGCCGGAGCGACCAATTTGCGGCTGATCCAGGTCAGCGAGCTGGACCCGGTGATCATGCTGCAACTGCACGAACGCCTGGAACGTGGCGAATGGCTGGCGATTGCCGGCGACCGCGTGCCGCTGCATGCCGGGCGCAGTGTGACCGTGGACTTTCTCGGCCATCCCGCGCCATTCCCGCAAGGGCCGTGGCTGCTGGCCGGCCTGCTGAAATGCCCGGTCAACCTGCTGATGTGCCTGAAACAGCCCGACGGCCACTATCGCCTGACCCTGGAGCCGTTCGCCGATGCCGTGGTGTGGTCACGTCGCGAGCGCGAACAGGTCATTCATCAGTGGGCCACCCGCTACGCCGAACGCCTGAGTCACTATTGCCTCGAAGCACCGTGCCAATGGTTCAACTTTTACCCATTCTGGAAAACCGATGACAACGCCAACTCCTGAGCCGGTCACTTTCGGCGAACGCCCTTTGCGCATCGAAGACGTGCTGGCCCTGGCCAACCGTCAGGCGCCCGTGCAGTTGCAGAGCGACGCGCCTTATCGCGAACGCATCGCCAAGGGCGCGCGGTTCCTCGATTCGCTGCTGGACAAGGAAGGCGTGATCTACGGCGTGACCACCGGTTACGGCGATTCCTGCGTGGTCGCGGTGCCGCTGCATCACGTCGAGGCGCTGCCGCGTCATCTCTACACGTTCCACGGTTGCGGGCTGGGCAAACTGCTCGACGCCCCGGCCACGCGCGCGGTACTGGCGGCGCGTTTGCAGTCGCTGTGCCACGGCGTGTCCGGGGTGCGCATCGAGTTGCTGGAACGCCTGCATGCGTTTCTCGAACACGACATTCTGCCGCTGATCCCCGAAGAAGGTTCGGTGGGCGCCAGCGGCGATCTGACGCCGCTGTCCTACGTTGCCGCGACCCTGTCCGGCGAGCGTGAAGTGATGTTTCGTGGCGAGCGCCGCCAGGCTGCCGACGTACACCGTGAACTGGGCTGGACGCCGCTGGTGCTGCGTCCGAAAGAAGCGCTGGCACTGATGAACGGCACCGCCGTGATGACCGGACTGGCCTGCCTCGCCTACGCTCGCGCCGATTACCTGCTGCAACTGGCCACCCGCATCACCGCGCTGAACGTGGTGGCGCTGCAAGGCAATCCGGAACACTTCGACGAGCGCCTGTTCGCCGCCAAGCCGCATCCGGGCCAGATGCAGGTAGCCGCGTGGCTGCGCAAGGATCTGGCGATCGACGCGCCGACCGCGCCGCTGCACCGCTTGCAGGATCGCTACTCGCTGCGCTGCGCACCGCACGTACTGGGCGTGCTGGCCGACAGCCTGAACTGGCTGCGTTCGTTCATCGAGACCGAACTCAACAGCGCCAACGACAACCCGATCATCGACGCCGAAGCCGAGCGCGTGCTGCACGGCGGGCACTTCTACGGCGGGCATATCGCGTTCGCCATGGACAGCCTGAAAAACCTCGTGGCCAACGTCGCCGACCTGCTCGACCGACAACTCGCGCTGCTGGTGGACGAGCGTTACAACCACGGTTTGCCGAGCAATCTGTCCGGCGCCAGCGCCGACCGCGCGATGCTCAACCACGGCTTCAAGGCTGTGCAGATCGGCGCCAGCGCCTGGACTGCCGAAGCGTTGAAAAACACCATGCCGGCCAGCGTGTTCTCGCGCTCCACCGAATGCCACAACCAGGACAAGGTGAGCATGGGCACCATCGCCGCCCGCGACGCCATTCGTGTGCTGGAGCTGACCGAACAGGTCGCCGCCGCCACGCTGCTCGCCGCCAATCAAGGCGTGTGGCTGCGCGGTCGCGATGCAGACGCGCGTCCGCTGCCTCCGTCCCTTGCCGCGATGCACGAAGCGCTGGCCCAGGACTTCCCGCCAGTCATCGAAGACCGCGCCCTGGAAGGCGAACTGCGCCTGTGTCTGCAACGCATCGCCGAGCAACACTGGAGGCTGCATGCGTAGTGCCGGAGTGCTTCACGCCGATACAGAAATTCTCGTGCCGTTCTTTGACGTCGACACCATGCACGTCGTCTGGCACGGCCATTACGTGAAATACCTGGAAGTGGCGCGGTGCGCATTGCTCGACAAGATCGGCCACAACTACAACCAGATGGTCGACTCGGGCTACGCCTGGCCGGTGATCGACCTGCAATTGCGCTACGTGCGCGGCGCGGTGTTCGGTCAACGGCTGAACGTGCGCGCCAGCCTGGTGGAATGGGAAAACCGCCTGAAGATTCACTACCTGATCACCGACGCCGAGACCGGCGAACGCCTGACTCGCGCCAGCTCGGTGCAGGTTGCCGTCGAAGTCAGCAGCCGCGAGATGCAATTGGCGTCGCCCAAAGTCTTCACCGATGCCGTGGAAAGGATGCTGCGATGAATGTGTTGGTGAAATCCCTCGGAGCCCTGGCGCTGCTGACGCTGTCGTCGCTGGCCAACGCCTTCGACCTGCAACAGTTGAGCGAGCAACTGGCGAAACCGGACGTGATCCACGGCCAGTTCACCCAGGAAAAGCACCTGCGCGCCCTGCCACAGCCGCTGATCAGCAAGGGCAGTTTCGTCCTCGCGAAAAACCATGGCCTGCTGTGGCTGTTGAAAACGCCGCTGCAGCAGGACTACCGCATCAGTGCCAAGGGCATCGCCCGACGTGATGCCAGCGGCTGGCAACTGCTGCCGAACAAGAGCGCCGGCGCCGAGCAGAACCGTTTGTTCCTCGCCGTGCTGCAAGGCGACAGCAGCGGCCTGCAACGGGATTTCGAACTGGCCCTGAGCGGCGACGCGCAGCAATGGCAACTGACCCTGAGCCCGCGTTCGGTGCTGCTCAAGCAGGTCTTCAATCAGATCAACATCAGCGGCGGCGCGTTGGTAAACACCATCGAACTGCTGGAAACCCAGGGCGACAGCACCGTGCTGCGCATGCAGGACAGCACCGCCGGCCAACCTCTGAGCGACGCGGAGCAACATGACTTTGCCGAGTGAACGCAGGCTGCCCTGGCTGTTCCTGATCCTGCTGCTGGCCGTCGTCGCACTGGGCGCCTGGCAATGGCGCGACGGCGCGCCGCTGTCGGCGAACCTGATGGAACTGGTGCCCGGCACCCACCCGGACGCCCTCGAAGTGCGCGCCGAACAACGCATGCAGGAGCCGCTCAACCGCGACATGCTGGTGCTGGTCGGTCACGCCGATCGTCAGCAAGCCGTCGCGATGGCCCAGACCCTGGGCGAGCAATGGCAGGCCAGCGGCCTGTTCGAAAAGGTCCAGTGGAACCTGCAAGCCGACCTGCCGGCCCTGCGCACGCAACTGCTGCAAGGGCGGCTGGCGATGCTCTCGGCGGATGACCGGCAACTTTTGACCGAACATCCCGACGCCTTCATCCAGCAACGGGTGCAGGCGCTGTTCGACCCGTTCACCGGATTCAGTCTGGTGCCGAGCCAGGACGACTGGCTGGGCCTGACCGGGCGCATCCAGAACAGTCAGCCGCAACATGGCGCGGTGCAACTGGACATCGGCAGCGGTGCGTTGATCGCCGACGCCGACGGCAAGAGCTGGGTGCTGCTGCGCGCACGCACCACCGGCAGCGCCTTCGACATGAATCAGCCGCTGCAAGTCGCCGCTCTGCTGCAACACAGCCGTGAGCTGGCAGCGAGCGCCAACGTGCAATTGCTGGCCGCCAGCGGCCTGCTTTACGCCGCCAACGGTCAGCAACAGGCGACCCGGGAAATGACCTGGGTCGGCGGTGGCGCCACCGTCGGCATCCTGTTGCTGTTGCTGCTCGCCTTCCGCCGCTGGCGGGTGCTGCTGGCGTTCATTCCGGTGCTGGTCGGCATGCTGTTCGGGGCTGTGGCCTGTGTTGCGCTGTTCGGGCACATGCATGTGATGACCCTGGTGCTTGGTTCCAGCCTGATCGGTGTGGCGGTGGATTACCCGCTGCACTATCTGTCCAAGAGCTGGAGCCTCAAGCCGTGGCGCAGTTGGCCGGCGCTGCGCCTGACCCTGTCCGGGCTGACGTTGAGCCTGATCACCAGCG
Source organism: Pseudomonas sp. 1 (assembly GCF_056626735.1). Taxonomy (NCBI): domain Bacteria; kingdom Pseudomonadati; phylum Pseudomonadota; class Gammaproteobacteria; order Pseudomonadales; family Pseudomonadaceae; genus Pseudomonas; species Pseudomonas sp. 1. The sequence goes on from NZ_JBWXMQ010000004.1 coordinate 42,517, forward strand.
CCATCGGTTATCTGGCGCTGGCCTGGACGCCTTTCCCGGCACTGACCCAGATCGCGGTGTTCTCCGCCGCCGGTTTGCTCGGCGCCTACCTGTCGGCGGTGTGCCTGTTGCCGGCGCTGCTGAAAAACGTCGAACTGCGCCCGGCGCAATGGCCGCTGCGGCTTGCCGAGCGTCTGGTGCGACTGCGGGAAAATCTGCTCGAACACGTCAGGACTCCGGTGTTGCTGGCCCTGCTGATCGCCTTCTGCGTCGGTGGTCTGCTGCAACTGGAGAGCAAGAACGACATTCGCCAGTGGGTCGGTGCCCCGCAACGCCTGACCGATGAGGCGCAGACCATTGCGCGGATTACCGGTTATCAGCCGACCAGCCAGTTCTTCCTGGTGCGCGCCGCCGACCAGCAGCAATTGCTGGAGCGGCAAGCGGCTTTGAGCGAGCGGCTGGATCAATTGGTCAACCTCGACAAGTTGCAAGGTTATCTGGCGCTCAATCAACTGGTCAGCCCGCCGGCTCAGCAACAACTAGTTCGTGAAGCACTGAGCAAGTTGCCGCCGTTCTGGCAGCCGTTGCTGGAGGTCGGGGTGCCGCTGGCGGCGCTGCAGAACGAACTGCAACAGTTGCAGGCCCTGCCCGCCGAAGACATCGATGCCGCGCTGGCCGGCCCGCTCGGCGAGCCCTACCGCACGTTGTGGCTGGGGCCGACCGAGGACGGCGTGGCGGCAATGGTCAGCCTGCAAGGCCTGAACAATCCGTCGCTGCTGCGGGTGCAGGCGCTGGACCTGCCGGGTGTGATGCTGGTGGACCGGCTCGGTGATCTGAACAAGGTATTCGCCCAGACCCAGATCAGCGCCGCTGAACTGAAACTCGCCTCCTGCGTGTTGATCGTGCTGGTGCTGATGCTGCCGTTCGGTCTCGGTGGCGCCCTGCGGATCGTCGCCCTGCCGCTGCTTGCTGCGCTGTGCAGCCTCGCCAGCCTGGGCTGGCTCGGCCAGCCGCTGACCCTGTTCAGCCTGTTCGGCCTGCTGCTGGTGACGGCGATCAGCGTCGACTACGCAATCCTCATGCGCGAGCAGGTCGGCGGCGCGGCCGTCAGCCTGCTCGGCACCTTGCTTGCGGCCGCCACCACCTGGCTGTCGTTCGGCCTGCTGGCGGTGTCGAGTACGCCAGCGGTGAGCAACTTCGGTCTGTCGGTGAGCCTCGGTCTGGCCTTCAGCTTCATGCTCGCGCCGTGGGCCGGGCGTCAGGCCCATGCGGTTGCCGTCACGGAGCGTTCAGCGTGATGGTGGGGATTTTCTGGCTGATGGCCCTGGCGCTGTTCTTCGTCGCCACCCGGGTCGGCCGGCATTTCGGGCTGATCCCGATCGTCAGTCAATTGCTGCTGGCCAGCTTCGGCCTGCCGCTGCTGATGTACTTCTGGATTGAACCGGGCTGGCAACTCAACGGCGCCGAACTGATTGCGCCGGGCTGGCTGAAAAACCTCTACAGCCTGAGCTTCGCCCTGTTGCTGGGACACATCCTCAGCGACGTGATCGACCTGCGCCTGGACCGTCAGAGCGTGAAGATCGCCCTGCCGAGTTTCGCCGTGCCGTTCACCTGCGGCCTGGCGACGGCGTACTGGCTGTTGCCGACGCAGCCGTGGATCAACTCGCTGGCCATCGGCCTGGTGTTCGCCATCACCGCGATCCCGGTGCTTTACCTGTACCTGCGCCATATCGACTATCCGCCTGCCGCCACCCGGCGCCTGGTGCAGACCGCGATCCTGATCGACCTGACCTGCTGGACTCTGTTCGGCCTCGCTCAGGGCAGCCTGCACCTGAGCAGTCTGTTGTTGCCGCTGGGGCTGGCCTGCGTGCCAGTGCTGCTGCGGGTGTGCGGCATACGCCGGCCATTGACCTACAGCCTCGGTTTCTTTGCGCTGCTGGTGCTGGCCGAACACTACAAACTCAACGCGCTGATTTTCGGCATCGGCTATCTGTTGTGCATGGCCGCGCTCAAGGTGCCGCTGGTGTTGCCGCTGCCGGCGCACTGGATGAACCGCTTGCAGACGTGGGTCGCGATTCCGCTGATCCTCACTTTCGGCATCGTGCAGATCGATGTGCACAGCGCCCTCGCCAGCCTTGGCGCTGTGCAATGGGCAGCGCTCCTGCTGCTGCCGGTCGTTAGCAAAATCGTGGGCAACTGGCTCGGCCTCGGCTGGGCCGGCGCGTCGTTCGCGGGCGCCAGCCGCTGGCGCGAAAGCGTGCTGTTGAACATTCGCGGCTTGAGCGAAATCGTCTTTCTCAACCTGCTGTTGCAACAACAACTCATCAGCCCGGCGCTGTACTTTGCGCTGATGCTGATGGGTCTGATCGCGACGCTGTTGCCGGCTTTCATCGGCCTGCACCGGGCGTCACTGAATCCTATTGCCGTACCCAGGAGCTCGCGTGCCAATCGTTGAAATGGAATCCCGTCAGGTCGTGATCATCGGCGCCGGCCCCTCCGGCGCCATCGCCGCCGCATTGCTCAAGCGCAAGGGACACGACGTACTGGTGATCGAGCGCCAGCACTTCCCGAGGTTTTCCATCGGTGAAAGCCTGCTCTGCCATTGCCTGGATTTCGTCGAAGAAGCCGGCATGCTCGAGGCGGTGAATGCCGCCGGATTCCAGCGCAAGAACGGCGCGGCATTCGCCTGGGGCGAGCGTTACAGCGCCTTCGATTTTGGTGACACCTTCACCGCCGGCAAACCGACGACCCTGCAGGTGCAACGCGCCGACTTCGACAAGTTGCTGGCCGATCAGGCGGCGTTGCAGGGTGCGGAAATCCGCTACGGCGACGCGATTGTCAGCGTCGATTTCGAACGCCCGCGCCCGCAGCTGAATGTGCGTCGCGAGGACGGCAGCGAATACCGCGTCGAAGCCGACTTTGTCCTCGATGCCAGCGGCTACGGCCGCGTGCTGTCACGCCTGCTCGACCTGGAAGCGCCGTCGAATTTCCCGGTTCGCCAAGCCGTGTTCACCCACGTTGAAGACCACATCGATCATCCCGGCTTCGACCGCGAGAAGATTCTCATCACCACCCACCCGCAGCACCGCGATATCTGGTTCTGGTCGATCCCGTTCAGCAACGGGCGCTGCTCGGTGGGCGTGGTGGCTGCCGCCGAACATTTCGCAGGTCGCGATACCGACCTCGACGCCTGCCTGCGCGGATTCATCGCCGAAACCCCGAGCCTGGCCAAAGTGCTGAACAACGCCGTGTGGGATACACCGGCACGCACCCTCGGCGGCTATGCAGCCAACGTCAAAACCCTGCACGGCCCGGGCTTCGCGCTGCTGGGCAACGCGGCGGAATTTCTCGACCCGGTGTTCTCCTCCGGCGTGACCATTGCCATGCGTTCGGCAAGCACGGCCGCCGCTGTGCTGCACCGGCAGTTGCAGGGCGAAGCGGTGGACTGGCAACGGGAGTTCGCCGAGCCGCTGAAACGCGGGGTCGACACCTTCCGCTGTTACGTCGAAGGCTGGTACGCCGGCACTTTCCAGGACGTGATTTTCCACGAGCAAGGCTCGCCGGAAATCCGCCGCATGATCTGCTCGATCCTCGCCGGTTACGCCTGGGACGAACGCAACCCGTTCGTCAGTGAAGCGCGCCGTCGGTTGAAGACGATCTCCGAACTCTGTGCAAGGGACGACACATGAATTACTTGAGCGACAACTACGTCGAGGAAACCCGTTTCGGCTTCTGGTTCCTGCGCAGCCACACCTGGCAACACCATGTGCTGCGCGTGGCGATCAACGATCTGCGCGGGCTGTTCAGCGAATCGTTGCCAGCCAACCCGGTGCTGCTGGATGCCGGTTGCGGCCAGGGCAAGTCGTTCGGCCACCTGCGCCAGACCTTCGCGCCACAGCGCCTGATCGGCGTCGATGCCGATCCGCACAGCCTTGAACTGAGCGCTGCCGAGGCTGCGCGTCAGGGCTTCGACGTCGAGCTGATCGGCAGCGACTGCGCGACGCTCAATGTGCCGGACGCCAGCGTCGATCTGCTGTTCTGTCACCAGACCTTCCATCATCTGGTCGAGCAGGAAAAAGCCCTCGCCGAGTTCTATCGAGTGCTCAAGCCGGGCGGTTATCTGCTGTTCGCCGAGTCCACCGAGGCTTACATTGATACGTGGGTGATTCGCTGGCTGTTCCGCCATCCGATGCACGTACAAAAGAGTGCGGCGCAGTACCTGGAGATGATTCGCCGGCAGGGTTTCGAGTTCGGCGAACAGAACGTTTCGTACCCGTATCTGTGGTGGAGCCGGTCGAAGGATTTCGGTCTGCTCGAACGTTTTGGCCTGCGCCAGCCCAAGCCCTTTGGCCAACGGGAAGAAACCCTGGTCAACGTGGTGGCCCGCAAACCGCTGCAAGGTGATAACTGATGCCACACATCGCATGTGGGAGCGAGCTTGCTCGCGAAAACGGTATTTCAGACACCAGAAAGGTTGAATGTGAGATCGCATTCGCGAGCAAGCTCGCTCCCACAGTGTCCGATGTATGCCGTTTTTTTGTGCTCGTCGTTGTACTGTTCTTGAGTGCCTGCGCCAGTCGGGCGCCGCTGCCGGTTGGCAACCCGAACCTGGCGCTGCCGATGCAATTGCATATCGAGCGGCATCTGGCCGGGCAACAGCAAGACTGGTTGCTGGTGATCCAGCGCGAAGGCCCCGGCATCCGCTGGTCGATGATGGATCCACTGGGCATTCCCCAGGCGCGTCAGCAGTTGATCGACGGGCACTGGCAGGCTGACGGCCTGCTGCCGCCCAACCCGGAAGCCCGGGAACTGTTCGCCGCGCTGCTGTTCGCCCTGACCCCATCGGGCGAACTGTCACGCAACTACCCCGACGCGCAGCAACAGGGCGGCCAACGTTCCCTGCCGGCGCGCTGGGACATCCGTTACACCCAACCCTTGAGCTTCGAATTGAATCTGCCCCAAGGCCCGCACTATCGCGTAACGCCACTCGGTGAACCGACGTCATGACCGCCTACCTCAATGCCCTCGGCGTGATCTGCGCCCTGGGGCGCGACAAGCAAGCCGTGGCGCGCAACCTGTTTGCCGGCGATTGCTCGGGCATGCGCCGCGAGTCCGGCTGGGTGCCGGAGCGCGAACTGCCGGTGGCCGCCGTGCACGGCGATCTGGCGCCGATTCCAGATGCCTTGGCCGACCAGCGCAGCCGCAACAACCAACTGTTGCTGGAAGCCGCGTTGCAGATTCGCGATGACATCGAGCAGGCGATCCAGACTTACGGTCGTGATCGCATCGGCGTGGTGCTTGGCACCAGCACTTCGGGTATCGACGAGGCCAGTCGCGGCTTGGCGCACTACATTCGCGACCACCAGTTCCCGGCCGATTACGACTACCGGCAACAGGAACTCGGCGCCCCGGCGAATTTCCTCGCCGACTGGCTGCAACTGAGCGGCCCGACCTATGTGATTTCAACTGCCTGCACCTCCAGCGCACGCGCACTGATGAGCGCCCGGCGCCTGCTTGATCTGGGCCTGTGCGACGCAGTGCTGTGCGGCGGTGTCGACAGCCTGTGCAAGCTGACCCTCAATGGTTTCAGTGCGCTGGAAGCCGTGTCGGACGAGCGCTGCAATCCGTTTTCCGCCAACCGAAACGGCATCAACATCGGCGAAGCAGCGGTGCTGTTCGTGATGAGCAAAGAACGCGGCGCAGGGCCGGGCATCGCCCTGCTCGGCGCTGGCGCCAGCTCCGACGCGCACCACATTTCCGCGCCGGAGCCGACCGGCCGTGGCGCACGGCAATCGATGCAGAAAGCCCTCGATCAAGCCCAACTGCAAGCCGGCGATATCAGCTACCTGAACCTGCACGGCACCGCGACCCAACACAACGACGCCATGGAAAGCCTGGCCGTCGCCGCGCTGTTTGTCGACGGCGTGCCGTGTTCCTCGACCAAACCGATGACCGGCCACACTCTCGGCGCCGCCGGCGCACTGGAAGCGGCGTTCTGCTGGTTGAGCCTGAGTGCCGACAATCCCGACCATGCCTTGCCGCCGCACATCTGGGACGGCCAGGCCGACCCGGCACTGCCAGCGTTGAAGTGGGTGACCGCAAGCGAACGCCTGGCGTCCACTGCACCCCGCTACCTGATGAGCAATTCGTTTGCCTTCGGTGGCAATAACGTCAGCCTGATTATCGGAGACGCCCCATGACCCACTGGCCGCTCGCCGAACTGCTGCCCCACGCTGGCGACATGATCCTGATCGACCGGATCCTGAGCTTTGACGACGAACAGATCCACACCACCCTCACCGTCCGGCCCGGCGGCCTGTTCAGCCTGCCCGACGGCAGCCTGCCGGCCTGGGTCGGCGTCGAGCTGATGGCGCAAAGCGTCGCCGCGTTCGCCGGCTGCCATGCACGACAGAAAGGCAATCCGGTGGAGCTGGGTTTTCTGCTCGGCACACGCAAGTTCGAATGCAATGTCGCGGCCTTTCCGGTCGGCAGCGAACTGACCATCCATGGCCTGCGCTCGCTGGAAGACGACAACGGCATGGGGGTATTCGAATGCCATATCAACGCGCCCGGCATCGAGGCCAGCGCCCGGCTGAACGTGTTCCGCCCGCCGCAGGCGGCGGACTATCTGGAACAAACCCGCAACGAAACCAATAAGGAGTCGAACGATGACTGAATCAATACTGGTCACCGGCTCCAGCCGTGGCATCGGTCGCGCCATCGCCCTGCGTCTGGCCAGCGCCGGCCACGATATCGTCCTGCATTGCCGCAGCGGCGTGAGCGAAGCACAGGCGGTGGAAGCCGAAGTCGAAGCGCTCGGCCGCAACGCGCGCATCCTGCAATTCGACGTGGCTGACCGCGAAAGCTGCAAAACCATCCTCGAAGCCGATGTTGAAGCCCACGGCGCCTATTACGGCGTGGTGCTCAACGCCGGCCTGACCCGCGACGGCGCCTTTCCGGCCCTGAGCGACGACGACTGGGACGTGGTGCTGCGCACCAACCTCGACGGCTTCTACAACGTCCTGCACCCGGTGATGATGCCGATGATCCGCCGCCGCGCCGCTGGTCGCATCGTTTGCATCACCTCGGTTTCGGGACTGATCGGCAATCGCGGCCAGGTCAATTACAGCGCCTCGAAAGCCGGTGTGATCGGCGCCGCGAAAGCCTTGGCGATCGAACTGGCCAAGCGCAAGATCACGGTCAACTGCGTTGCGCCGGGCCTGATCGATACGGCGATGCTCGATGAAAACGTGCCGGTGGAAGAACTGATGAAAATGATCCCCGCACAACGCATGGGCACGCCTGAAGAGGTGGCCGGTGCGGTGAATTTCCTGATGTCGGCGGAAGCGTCGTACATCACCCGCCAGGTGCTGGCGGTCAACGGAGGCTTGTGCTGATGAAGCGCGTTGTCGTCACCGGCATGGCCGGCATTACCTCGCTGGGCAGCGACTGGGACACCATCGCCGGCAATTTCGCCGCCAACCGCAGCGGCATCCGCCGGATGGACGAGTGGGATCGTTTCAGCGAGCTCAACACGCGCCTGGCCGGGCCCATCGATGATTTCCAGGTCCCGGCGCACTGGACCCGCAAGCAACTGCGCAGCATGGGCCGGGTTTCACGCCTGGCCGTCTGCGCCGCGGAAAAAGCGCTGGCCGATGCCGGCCTGCTTGGCGACGAGTCGATCAAGGACGGGCGCATGGGCGTGGCCTGTGGTTCGTCCACCGGCAGCACCGACGAAATCAAGGCGTTCGGCAACATGCTGCTCAACTCGGTGGCCGAAGGCCTTAATGCCAACTCCTATGTGCGGATGATGCCGCACACCACGGCGGCGAACATCAGCATCTTCTTCGGCCTCACCGGCCGTTTGATCCCGACCTCCAGCGCCTGCACCAGTGGCAGCCAGGGTATCGGCTACGCCTACGAGGCGATCAAGTTCGGACGTCTGCCGCTGATGCTCGCCGGTGGCGCCGAAGAGCTGTGCCCGACCGAAGCCATGGTGTTCGACGCGCTGTACGCCACCAGCCTGAAAAACGATGCACCGCACACCTCGCCACGTCCGTACGACAAGGGCCGCGACGGTCTGGTGATCGGTGAAGGCGGCGGCATGCTGGTGCTTGAAGAGCTGGAGCACGCCCTTGCCCGCGGAGCACACATTCACGCCGAAATCGTCGGCTTCGGCAGCAACGCCGACGGCCAGCACACCACCCGCCCCGAACAAGTCACCATGCGCCGGGCGATGGAACTGGCGCTGGAAGACGCAGGCCTTGCGCCGGACGTCATCGGCTACGTCAACGGCCACGGCACCGCCACTGAACAGGGCGATGTCGCTGAGACCCTGGCCACCAGTGCCCTGTTCGGCGAACACATGCCGATCAGTTCGCAAAAGAGCTTTCTGGGCCATACCCTCGGCGCCTGCGGGGCGCTGGAATCGTGGTTCAGCATCGAGATGCTCAACCGTGACCTGTACGTGCACACGCTCAACCTCGATGAGGTCGATCCGCACTGCGGCAAGCTTGATTACCTGCGCGGCGAATTCCGCCAGATGCGCACCGAATATGTGATGAACAACAATTTCGCTTTTGGTGGCGTCAACACTTCGTTGATTTTCCGCCGCTGGCACTGACCGCAACATTTCTGGAGTGAAGGGAATGACTCAGTTTCACCGCATCGCCGCCATCCTGGCCCTGGCTTTCGTACTCGGCGGTTGCACCAGCAAACCGGTATACAACGCAAAGGAACAGTTTTCCAGCAACCTGGGCTTCACCGACGCGCAGATGAGCCGTGCCATTGTCACGGCGCTGAATGACCGCCAGTGGGTCGTGCAATCGGTACGTCCGGGCATGATCAAAGCCGCCATCACTGTGCGCGGCCGCCATCACGCCGAAGTCGACATTCCGTTCAGCGCGACTTCGTTCGAGATCGACTACCGCAGCAGCTACGGCCTGGACGCCAAGGACGGCAAGATCCACGGTAACTACAATCGCTGGGTCAATCGTCTGCGTGACAACGTACTCAAAGAGCTGTCGATCAACCCGGACATCGAAGCCGTCAATAACCTGGGCATCATCAAGCAAGGCGCCGATGAGCCGACTTACCTGAGCTTCCGTGAAGGCGTCAAACGCGCTACCGACGCCGGCCTGCTCGACGGCAGCGTGAAGTTCTACCTGGCCGGCGAAGTGCTGCCCAACCAGGTGCGCAAACTCGACACCGTCAGCAGTAGCCGCAAGACCAACGGTTCGAACAAATCCGACGCCGACGCCTGCTTCTGGGCGCTGCAATCGGCCCTCGCGACCTTGCAGGCAGCGGCGAAGAAAGCCGATGCGAATGCGGTAATCAACATCGCCAGCGTCGACCAGCGCGACCTGTACAAAGACACCGAAAAATTCCAGTGCCGCGCCGGGCTGGTGGTGTCGAGTGTGGCGTTGCGCGGGGATCTGGCGCACGTGGATTGATTGAGCCGTCGGAAACGACAAAGGGCGCCATTCGGCGCCCTTTTTTCCATCTATTGCACAAAAAACTGCACACAAGGAAAGCTCAGCGTTTCTTTTCGGAAACGTCCCACATTCAGCGCATTTTCTACTCTGTAAGGTCAGTGGTGCCGCGATCAAGCGGCACACCTCAAGGACGAAAAAATGCGTAAAAAAGCGGTAATCGTTTTCAGCGGCGGGCAGGATTCCACGACTTGTTTGATCCATGCCTTGTCAAAGTACGATGAGATTCACTGCGTCACGTTTGATTACGGACAACGCCATCGCGAAGAAATCGACGTAGCACGTCGACTGGCGAAAGAACTGGGTGTGACTGCGCACAGCGTGATGGACGTGAAGGTACTCAACGACTTGACCGTCAGCAGCCTGACGCGTCACAACATCCCCATACCGTCCGCCAATTCATCCGGAAGCGATTTGCCCAACACATTCGTACCTGGAAGAAACATTCTGTTTTTAACGCTCGCGTCGGTTTATGCGTATCAAATTCGGGCTCAGACTGTGATTACAGGTGTCTGCGAAACAGATTTTTCTGGCTACCCGGATTGTCGTGATGATTTCGTTAAAACGCTAAATGAAGCTATCAACTTAGGCATGGAATATGAACTGCGGCTAGAAACGCCACTGATGTGGCTGACCAAGGCCGAAATCTGGGCGCTGGCCAGTTATCATGATCGGCTCGACTTTGTTCGCGAACATACACTGTCTTGCTATAACGGGATAAAGGCTGGTGGCTGTGAGGAATGTGATGCTTGTGCTCTTCGCTCCAAGGGACTAGACGAGTTCCTGAAAAACAAGAAAAAATTCACAAACAGTTTGAGATATCGATTGAGCTTAAGTTAACTCCCCAACGAACAGGAGGAGGAGCGTAATAACGCTCCTCCCCCGATGCCTGCTATGCGACCTTACTCTCCGCAACAAACCTTCTAAAAAGCGACCTTGCTCCGTACGCGGGAAAAACATTGAAAAATGCAAAAAACATTTTTATGGTGATTTGCACCATCACGATTGACAATATTTCATCACTCTCCAGCACACCATAAAAAGCTATAAAACAAAAAAGTACACTATCGATCAGAACTGCAAAAAACGTACTAAAAAAGACACGCAGGAAGAGATACCTAGAATTTGTCAACTGCTTAATTTTGCACAAGAGGTATGAATTAATGTATTCGGAAAACAGAAACGAAATCGATGAGGCCAACAACACCGAGGAAACATGCGATACCACTTCACCATAAGGTTCATCAAGTTTCCAATCCGCCACTCCCGGCATCATTTTTGCCGCACTCAACAATAAGATAATCAGCGCATTGCTCAGAAATCCAAAAAAAATTGCCCTTCTGGCCAGCTTGAACCCATACAACTCATTCAACATATCGACTACGAGAAAGGTCAGAGGATAGAGAAAAACCCCGGGTGTCAGAACGACGTCAAATTGCTCGATATAGATCAGCTTTGTCGCGCCAATATTCGAGAACACATACAACACCAAGAGCAACAGGTTTAATACAACATAGACCATCCAGGATCGTTCATGACGGTCTGCCAAATCATAGGCGGTCACGGCTGCACTCGTAGAATAATATTTCCTGTATATACTTTTGACCTCGGCCCTGCTGAGATCATCAATCAAATCACTTTTTAGAAGCTCCGCCAATTTAAGCTTAATCAGCTTGCCAGTTGAAACAATCATGACTACAGCCAGCTTCTTATCCGACTCAAAACCCACAAGCTTATACTTATCTCTCATAACTTCAATATTTTCCGACATTAAACCTTTCCTCTATCAAATCTCCTATGATACGTACACCAACATCGAACTCTGAGCCGGTGACAATTATGAATTTTCTGGTACGCTCGTCATATACAAGCTTTTCATTCTTGCTAATCGATACGCCTTTTCTAACTATCAGAAGGTCACCCACCTCATTGGCCCCGACTATCTCACTCTCCAAAAGCACGCCTATTAGATTACTCGCCGCTCCGAAGTAGTAGGTCAAAGGATGCGATATAGCCAACTCGCCGATCCTTTTATCCAAACTCTGAAGCAGCAAGCTTTCTTTGATGATCGGAACTGCGGCTGGATTCATATTCCCGTGCAAAGAAACAGTGGATTCAATTATTTCCCGCTCTTCAAAATCAACAGTTTCAATCTCCTTGTAAGATACCCCGAAAAAATCCGATATCTTCCGGATCGTAGATTGCTGCACGTTAACCACTCTACCCTCCAGAATATTATAGATAGTTGTCCTGGTTAACCCACTGGAGTTACACAGTGAAATTCTCGTCTCACCTCGGCTTTCTATCAGGTACTTAATATTCCTTTTTAGCTTTTCTGTTTTTTCTTTCTTATGCATTAAATATCTGCCAATCATTTTATAGGTTGAAGCTCATCCGCTACTTGTTGGAATGTTGCAGATTGCTGCCAAACGCTGATGAATTGTACAGCCACAGCAGCATGTTTAAATCAACGTTGAATACTAAACATCGAATAGAAGATAAATCCCACAATATTGAAAGACGTTACTCACAGGCATCCGCAAAGAATCATTTAATTACACAAACGTTCAATTATTTGATTAATAGAAGCGAAATTATTAGTTATAAATACATCCGCTTTCCACGCCCTTCGCTGAGCACCTATGAATAACTGGAAGTGGATGTCACTACTCATAAAAAACCAGAAGGAGTTCCGAAATGAAAAAAATTGATTCCTACCCCACGCAATCGCTAGGTACAAGTAATCCAGCCACGCCCGACCAACTCGAGACCACTGTCCGCGTCACCTCCCACCTCTCGCTTAAACCGGAACCGCTTAGCCACATTTTCACAATCCTTCCGGAGGTCGACACTGAGTCATTGCTTTGCCATGCGTCCGAAAACCTCGCTTCGCTCAATATCATGGCTACGAATCTCGCGGGCGAGGTGGAAGGGCCGCAGCGGAACGTAACGTTGGCTATTCAGCAGCTCACCGTCCTGAGCGAGTTGCTGGTGAATCGGGCGCTGGACAACCTGGATCCTCCTTGAAAAAGAGCCTGCAAACTCACTGAACGCTGACTACCGAGTATCCGCACCTATTACCTAATGGAGTTCTTCTGTCATGGATCGATACAGGCCTATCACCGGAATTGACTGCGAAATACCTTCACTCCTGATCGACACTCAAGCACCACTGGACGTACTTCACGAAATAGCCGCCTATCGCATACGCACTGCGACACAGTTTCTTGAAAATCTGGCGTTCAGCGAGGGCATTTACAGTGAGTTGGCGAAGGTATTGGTCACATCGTTGCGCGATGGCTGTGACTTGTTGGATGTGATCGGGCGCAGATTGCAGGATGAAACTTCGACTCAGGAGGTAATGCAATCAAACCTTTGAAAATGACAAAGGGCGCCTTTCGGCGCCCTTTCACAAACAGGTTGGCTTGTCATCGCCTGTCACCTGTCTGGCTCTGCGATGGCTGGTTGCCCAGGATCCTCAGAGTCTCACAAGCCCCTTTCGGGAACGCGGTCAGTATTGCCTGAAACTACATGCCGGGCAACGGCTGGCATTTGGCTTCGATGCGCCACTTCCGTTGCCATCACAGTCCCAACGCCCGTCTGACCGCAGTTTTAATGGCGTGAAACTCGTCTGTTGCAAGATGTGAGATCAGGTAGGTGCGCTTGCCTTGCCGATCCCGGCTTTTGATCCGATCAAGCCGCGAAAGGCTGACCGTGGCAATCATGTCGCACTTGGCCCAACAGGTCGGGCTGGCCCCCTGAAGGTGACTTGCAAGTTCAAGATGGTGCCCAAGCAAACAATCAGGGGCGGTGGTACTCAACGGCACTACTGTTACCAACAGGCTGTTGGTTCGATGTTTACGTATCACAACAACAGGTCTGACTTTGACCATCTCGGGGACTTCATAACCCCTGAAATCGCAAATCAAAACGCTGCCCTCCTTAGGCTGGTATCGAAGTGGCATCCGTGACACTCGCTTGAAAAAAACTGATTTTGCGCAACAACAGCCATATTCCCTACGACAGATCCGTTACTCCAAATGTACGGAGTCGAGCCAACCAAACCTGTGCACCCAACTACACTCGCTCAAACAGGCCGATACACAACGCCTGCCGGAACGGCGAGCCCTGCCGGTCAAGTACTCGCGGTTCTCTTTCACCGTCAAGGAGACAACCATGCAAGCGAAAGCCCTGATCGCCGCCGCCCTCTTCAGCCTGCTTCCCAGCGCCAGCCACGCCACCAATCTGATGTACATGCCGTTCGAAACAGTCGTGTCGGATGCGATGCGTGCCGGGCGGCTGGATGGCAGCGTGAAGTTTTATCTGGTCGGCAACGGGCCTCAGGGCACTCAGCGGTTGTTGCAGCACGGAGTGGTCAGTGACTTGAAGACCAACGGCTTCAACAAGAGCGATCACGACTCGTGCGAGTGGGTGCTGCAGTCGAATCTGATTGCGTTGCAGGCCGAAGCCAAGCGTGTCGGGGCGAATGCGGTGACCAATATCGTCAGCTACTACGACCAGCACGTACGCAAGGATCTGAACACTTACGAATGTCGCGCCGGGGTGTTTGTGACGCGCGTGGCATTGAAGGGGGATCTGGTGCAACTGCCCTGATCAACCGGCTTCAACCTTGCGCGTGAGCAACTCGACGAATGCCTTGGCCATCGGTGATTTCTGGTCCTTGCGCTGCACCAGCCACACGGCCGAAATCGCTTCAGGATCGAGCAAGGGTCGATAAACCACGCCATCGATGCGCATCCGCTGATAGGACGCCGGCAGCACCGACACGCCCAAACCCGCCGCTACCAGACCGATGATGGTCATGGCTTCGCCCGCCTCCTGTGCAAAATGCGGACTGAATCCGGCATCTCGGGCCAGGTTGATGAGTTGCGAGTACAAACCACTGCCGTAGCTGCGCGGAAAAAACACAAACGGTTCGAGGGCCAGTGCCGAGAGGAACAGCCCCTCTTCAGAGCCCTGCGCCAGCGGATGTTTGGAGCTGAGCACGGCCACCAGCGGCTCGCGCATCAGTTCGACCACGCTGAGCGAATCCGGCAAACCCAGCGGCCGCATGATGCCGACCTCGATCGACTCGTCCACCAGCGCATCTGCCACCTGAGTGCTGCTCATCTCCCGCAGGTTCAGATGCACGGCCGGAAAGCGTTGGCGAAACGAGAAGATCGCCTGGGGAATGGTCGAGTTGAATGGCGCCGACGAGGTGAAGCCGATCTTCAGTTCACCCAGCTCGCCAAGTTGCGCGCGGCGGGCCACGTCGGCTGCTTTATCGACTTGCGCGAGCACCAGCCGCGCTTCCTCCAGAAACAGTCGCCCGGCCTCGCTGAGCTCGACCCGACGATTGGTACGCTCGAAAAGCCGCGCGCCGACTTCCTGTTCCAGCGCCTGAATCTGCTGGCTCAGCGGTGGCTGAGAGATACCCAGCACCTGTGCGGCGCGGCCAAAGTGCAGTTCTTCGGCCACGGCGATGAAGTAGCGCAGATGACGCAATTCCATGAACACTCCATTAGGTCGTTAAAACTATCAAACAGGTCGAACAATATATTGGATAGAAACATTAGCCAGCTATATGATTTTTTCACTGCCTGCCCGCACCCTCCGAGGTCCGATGTGAAAACCGCCGTCGCTCCACTGGCCCATGAAGTTCCGCCCGCTGCGGCGGACGATGTGCTGACCGAACTGCAAGAGATCTACATCGAGAAAGGCACGCCCGCGTTCATGCGCACGGTACTTGCGCTGTTCAGCGGCGGCTTCGCGACGTTCGCCCTGCTGTACTGCGTGCAGCCGATGATGCCGTTGCTGTCCCACGAATATTCGATCAACGCGGCGCAGAGCAGCCTGATCCTGTCGGTGGCCACCGGCATGCTGGCGTTCGGTCTGCTGATCACTGGCCCGATTTCCGATCGGGTCGGACGCAAACCGGTGATGGTTGCCGCACTGTTTGCCGCTGCGTTGTGCACCATCGCCAGTTCGATGATGCCGAGCTGGCACGGTGTGCTGATCATGCGTGCGCTGATCGGGTTGTCGCTGAGTGGTCTGGCGGCGGTGGCAATGACGTACCTGAGCGAGGAAATCCACCCGCAGCACATCGGTCTGGCGATGGGTTTGTACATCGGCGGCAACGCGATCGGCGGGATGAGCGGGCGTCTGATCACCGGCGTGCTGATCGACTTCGTCAGCTGGCACACGGCGATGATGGTGATCGGTGGTCTGGCGCTGATCGCCGCGGCGGTGTTCTGGAAAATCCTGCCGGAGTCGCGCAACTTCCGCTCCCGCTCGCTGCACCCACGCAGCCTGCTTGACGGCTTCACCATGCACTTTCGTGATGCCGGCCTGCCGCTGCTGTTCCTCGAAGCGTTCGTGCTGATGGGCGCGTTCGTCACCCTGTTCAACTACATCGGTTATCGCCTGCTGGCCGAGCCGTATCACCTGGATCAAGTGTTCGTGGGGCTGTTGTCGGTGGTGTACCTGTCGGGCATCTACAGCTCGGCGAAAATCGGTTCGCTGGCCGACAAACTGGGCCGCCGCAAAGTGCTGTGGGCCATCATTGCCCTGATGTTCGCCGGCCTCGCCCTGACGATGTTCACGCCGCTGCCACTGGTGATCGTCGGCATGCTGGTTTTCACCTTCGGCTTCTTCGGCGCCCACTCGGTGGCCAGCAGCTGGATCGGCCGCCGGGCGCTCAAGGCCAAGGGCCAGGCGTCGTCGCTGTACCTGTTCAGCTATTACGCCGGGTCGAGTATCGCCGGGACGGCAGGCGGGGTGTTCTGGCACCTTGGCGGCTGGAACGGCATTGGTTTGTTCATCGGCGCGCTATTGCTGGTGGCGCTATTGGTGGCGTTGAAGCTGGCGAAGTTGCCGCCTTTGGGTGGTGGCGAAAAGGTTTAGCCACAACTGCGCCCTAGCAGTAACGGCGGGCCAAGGTACACTGACGGCATTCGTCTGCTTTGGTAAAGGAAGCCAGAATGCGCCTGGACCGTCTCCACATTAAGAATTTTCGTTGCTACGAAGATGCCACGTTCGACTTTCAGCCGGGATTCAATCTGGTGGTGGGGGTTAATGGGAGCGGGAAGACGTCGCTGCTGAATGCTGTAGCACAAAGCTTTAACGATATCTTCGGTTCAGTCGGCCATCCTATGACGCTTTCCGACGATGAAGATGTGCGCACGGTCATCAACCATCACGAAAATGGAAACCGATTCGAAAGGGTTTTTCCGCTGGTTTTAGAGGGCCACGGCAAAGCGTTTCAATCTTCATCCTGGGCTCGGGCAAAACATCAACCTTCACACGGTTCGATTCCTCCTATACCTGTGGTGGACATCAACGCTCTCAACTCATCCTCTGCGCTCGCAGGCAAGATTGACCTTCCGCTGATCGCCTTTTATCGAGCAGACCGCCGCTGGACTATCGCCAACACGTCTACCGAACAGGCTGCATCACTGAAACTGTCGCGACTTGATGGTTATAAGAATTGGTCGAACACAGCCACCAATCTGCAAGACTTTGAAAGTTGGTTCGTTAAAAAGACATTGGAGCAACTGCAAAAAGCTTTCCGGTCTGCAAAGCCAGTAACTGAGTTTTACGATGAGCTTTCACTGGTAAATTCTGCCTTGCAAGTGATGTTACCGGGCTCAAGTGGACTTTATTACGACGTCGAACTTGCGAGCTTGATTGTTGAAATGGGCGGCAACGCCACTTCGAAGTTCAGCAATCTAAGTGATGGTCAACGCGGGATGATTGCATTGTTCGCCGATATCGCCCGCCGCATGTGCATCCTCAACCCCCACATGGGCAAAGATGTCCTGAAAAACACCTCAGGCGTGGTCATCATCGACGAACTGGATATCCACCTTCACCCGGCCTGGCAACGCAGCATCGTGCCTGCATTGAGACAGGCTTTTCCCAAAGTCCAATTCATCGCCGCAAGCCACTCCCCACAAATCATCGGCAGCCTGAAACCTGAAGAAGTAATCCTGTTGCACAACGGGGATCCGACTCATCCGCGGGTCACCTACGGTCTGGATTCCAGCAGCGTGCTTGAAGAGGTAATGGGCGTTACGCAGCGCGAACCAGAAATCGAAGATCTGCTGTCCGAGCTTTTTTCCACGTTGGAAGACAACGACCTCGAAAAGGCAAAATCACAACTTGAGGCGCTGAAAAAGAAAGCTCCCGACCTACCGGAATTCGCCGGCGCCGAAGCACTGATCAGGCGCAAGGAGATTCTCGGCAAATGAAGCGAGTGCTCAAAGGAACTGAACCCGCTTCATTTACAGATTGGAAAAACTCGGCGAACGACGAGTGGAGCCCAACTTACCCAACGCTACAAAACCCGCAAAAACGGGATTTGCATAATGCCCTGCTTAAGGAGCAAGGCTTCTTCTGCTGTTATTGCGGCCGGGAAATAGATGCCTCGACCAGCCATATCGAGCACTTCAGACCTCAAGAGCATTTCGAAGAGTTGGCGTTGGAGTTTCACAACCTTCATGCCTCCTGCCTGCGAGAAACCAAGCCCGGCAATCCGTTGCACTGCGGCCATAAGAAGGGCAACTGGTTCGACGAAAACCAACATATTTCTCCCACCGACGAGAACTGTGAACAGCGCTTCCGATATCTGCGAACCGGCGAAATCCAGCCAAAAGATTCTGACGACCTTCCCGCCACAAAGATGATCGAGGTATTGGCGCTAGACATCGCCTACCTCAAAAATCGACGGCAGGACACAATCCGCCGCCTCTTCGATGATGAGTTTGTCATGCAAGTCAGCGAGGAAGAACTTGAGCGGTTGGTGACGGCGATCCGAAATACCGCGATTCCCGATCAAAAAACCTTCGACCACATCATCGCCCGCTACGCCGAACAGCTCCTTGGACGCTAAACCCATCGCAAACAAAAACGCCCGGCATAAGCCGGGCGTTTTTGTTTTCTACCATTAGAGCTGAGCGCCGATCACTGGTGATACTGCGCCGACAACTCATGTACGGCACGCAAGAACGCACCCGCATGCTCAGGATCAACTTCCGGCGTGATGCCGTGGCCGAGGTTGAACACGTGGCCGCTGCCCTTGCCGTAGCTGGCGAGGATGCGCCCGACTTCAGTGCGGATCGCTTCAGGTTTGGCATAGAGCACGGTCGGGTCCATGTTGCCTTGCAGCGCAACCTTGTCACCAACAAGGGCGCGGGCGTTGCCGATGTCGCAGGTCCAGTCCAGACCCAGCGCATCGGCGCCAGCGTCGGCGATGCTTTCCAGCCACAGGCCGCCGTTCTTGGTGAAGAGGATCACCGGCACTTTGCGACCGTCGTGCTCGCGGATCAGGCCGCTGACGATTTTCTTCATGTAGGCCAGGGAGAATTCCTGATACGCCGCCGCCGACAGGTTGCCGCCCCAGGTGTCGAAAATCTGCACCGCTTGCGCACCGGCCTGGATCTGGCCGTTGAGGTACCCAGTCACCGACTGCGCCAGCTTGTCCAGCAGCAGGTGCATGGCTTGCGGGTTGTCGTAGAGCATCGCCTTGGTCTTGCGGAAGTCTTTCGACGAGCCGCCTTCGACCATGTAGGTGGCGAGGGTCCACGGGCTGCCGGAGAAACCGATCAGCGGCACGCGACCGTTCAGTTCGCGGCGGATGGTGCTGACCGCGTCCATCACGTAGCCGAGGTCTTTGTGTGGATCCGGGATCGGCAGGGCTTCGATGTCGGCCAGGGTGCTGACGACTTTCTTGAAGCGCGGACCTTCACCGGTCTCGAAGTACAGGCCCTGGCCCATGGCATCGGGAATGGTGAGGATGTCGGAGAACAGGATCGCCGCGTCCAGTTGCGGATAGCGGTCGAGGGGTTGCAGCGTGACTTCGCAGGCGAATTCCGGATTCATGCACAGGCTCATGAAATCACCGGCCTGGGCGCGGCTGGCGCGGTATTCCGGCAGGTAGCGGCCGGCCTGGCGCATCATCCACACAGGGGTGACGTCTACGGGTTGCTTGAGCAGGGCGCGGAGGAAACGGTCGTTCTTCAGGGCAGTCATGTCGGCATCCGGAAAAAAAGTGCGGGCATTTTCTCAGAGCGCGACGCAAAAGGCACGGATGCAGGTCAGCCTTTTGTCTATCGGGTCAATTTGTCGCAACAAATACGGGGCATCAGCAACAGCGAGAAACAACTGTGGGAGCGAGCTTGCTCGCGAATAGGCCTGTACATCCAACATTGAAGTTGACTGACAGGCCGCTTTCGCGAGCAAGCTCGCTCCCACAGAGTTATTGCTTTTGTTTCAGGATCCGGGTTTAGACGCCCAGGTAATCCAGGATCCCTTCCGCCGCATTGCGGCCTTCGAAGATAGCCGTCACAACCAGGTCGGACCCGCGCACCATGTCGCCACCGGCGAAGATTTTCGGGTTGCTGGTCTGGTGCTTGTACTGACCTTGCTCGGGCGCAACGACGCGACCCTGGCTGTCGGTCTGGATCTCGAACTGCTCGAACCATGGCGCCGGGCTCGGGCGGAAACCGAAAGCGATGACCACGGCGTCGGCCGGGATGATCTCTTCGGAGCCCGGAATCGGCTCGGGGCTGCGACGGCCACGGGCGTCCGGTTCGCCGAGACGGGTCTCGACCACTTTCACGCCTTCGACCTTGTCCTCGCCAACGATGGCGATCGGCTGGCGGTTGTAGAGGAATTTCACGCCTTCTTCCTTGGCGTTCTTCACCTCTTTTCGCGAGCCGGGCATGTTCGCTTCGTCACGACGATAGGCGCAGGTCACCGACTTGGCGCCCTGGCGGATCGACGTGCGGTTGCAGTCCATCGCCGTGTCGCCGCCGCCCAGCACCACGACCTTCTTGCCTTTCATGTCGACGAAATCTTCCGGCGACTTTTCAAAGCCCAGGTTGCGGTTGACGTTGGCGATCAGGAAGTCCAGCGCGTCATACACGCCTGGCAGATCTTCACCGGCAAAACCGCCCTTCATGTAGGTGTAGGTACCCATGCCCATGAACACGGCATCGTATTCGGCGAGCAGCTGCTCCATGGTCACGTCCTTGCCGACCTCGGTGTTGAGGCGGAATTCGATGCCCATGCCGGTGAAGACTTCGCGGCGATTGCTCAGCACGGTCTTCTCGAGCTTGAACTCGGGGATGCCGAAGGTCAGCAGACCGCCGATTTCCGGGTTCTTGTCGAACACCACCGGAGTCACGCCGCCGCGCACCAGCACGTCGGCACAACCCAGACCCGCCGGGCCTGCGCCGATGATCGCGACACGCTTGCCGGTCGGTTTGACCTTGGACATGTCCGGGCGCCAGCCCATGGCGAACGCGGTGTCGGTGATGTACTTCTCGACCGAACCGATGGTCACCGCACCGAAGCCGTCGTTGAGGGTGCACGCACCCTCGCACAGACGATCCTGCGGGCACACCCGGCCGCAGACTTCCGGCAGGGTGTTGGTCTGGTGCGACAGCTCGGCGGCCTGGAGGATGTTGCCCTCGGCCACCAGCTTCAGCCAGTTCGGAATGAAGTTGTGCACCGGGCACTTCCATTCGCAATACGGGTTGCCGCAACCCAGGCAGCGGTGGGCCTGGTCGGCCGACTGCTGGGGTTTGAACGGTTCGTAGATTTCCACGAACTCTTTCTTGCGTTGACGCAACAGTTTCTTCTTCGGATCCTTGCGCCCGACATCGATGAACTGGAAGTCGTTATTCAGACGTTCAGCCATTGTTAAAACCTCATCAAACTCTTCAGGCGCATATCACTGCGGGTTGGCACGGGTGCTGGAAAGCAACGACTTCAGGTTGGCAGCCTTCGGCTTGACCAGCCAGAAACGACGCAAGTAGTCATCGAGGTTCTCGGCGAGTTCACGACCCCACTCGCTGTCGGTTTCCGCGACATACTCGTTCAGCACGTTCTGCAGGTGGCTGCGATAGGCTTCCATCGCCTCGCCGCTGATCCGCTGGATTTCCACCAGTTCGTGGTTGACCCGGTCAACGAAGGTGTTGTCCTGGTCGAGCACGTAGGCGAAACCACCGGTCATGCCAGAGCCGAAGTTGTAACCGGTCTTGCCCAGAACGCAGACAAAACCACCGGTCATGTACTCGCAGCAGTGATCGCCGGTGCCTTCCACAACCGTGTGGGCACCGGAGTTGCGCACGGCGAAACGCTCGCCTGCGGTGCCGGCGGCGAACAGCTTGCCGCCGGTGGCGCCGTACAGGCAGGTGTTGCCGATGATGGCGCTTTCCTGAGTCTTATAGACGCTGCCTTTCGGCGGCACGATGGTCAGCTTGCCACCGGTCATGCCTTTGCCGACGTAGTCGTTGGCGTCGCCTTCCAGGTACATGTTCAGACCGCCGGCGTTCCACACGCCGAAGCTCTGACCTGCAGTGCCCTTGAAACGGAAGGTGATCGGCGCTTTCGCCATGCCCTGATTGCCGTGCTTGCGCGCGATTTCGCCGGAGATCCGTGCGCCGATCGAACGGTCGCAGTTGCAGATGTCCAGATCGAACTCGGCGCCGCTGAGGTCGTTGATCGCCGATGTCGCCATCTCGACCATTTTCTCGGCCAGCAGGCCTTGGTCGAATGGCGGGTTGCGCTCGACGCCGCAGAACTGAGGCTTGTCCGCCGGAATGTGATCGCTGCCCAGCAGCGGGGTCAGATCCAGGTGATGCTGCTTGGCGGTCTGGCCTTCGAGGACTTCCAGCAGATCGGTACGGCCGATCAGCTCCTCGAGGGAACGCACGCCCAGCTTGGCCAGCCACTCACGGGTTTCTTCGGCGACGTAGGTGAAGAAGTTCACCACCATGTCGACGGTGCCGATGTAGTGATCCTTGCGCAACTTCTCGTTCTGGGTGGCGACGCCGGTGGCGCAGTTGTTCAGGTGGCAGATACGCAGGTATTTGCAGCCCAGAGCGATCATCGGCGCGGTGCCGAAGCCAAAGCTCTCGGCGCCGAGAATCGCTGCCTTGATCACGTCGAGACCGGTTTTCAGGCCGCCGTCGGTCTGGACCCGGACCTTGCCGCGCAGGTCGTTGCCGCGCAGGGTCTGGTGGGTTTCGGCAAGGCCGAGTTCCCACGGCGCACCGGCGTATTTGATCGAAGTCAGCGGCGAGGCACCGGTGCCGCCGTCGTAGCCGGAGATGGTGATCAAGTCCGCATAGGCCTTGGCCACACCGGCGGCGATGGTGCCGACGCCCGCTTCAGCCACCAGTTTCACCGAGACCAGCGCATTCGGGTTGACCTGTTTCAGGTCAAAGATCAGCTGCGACAAGTCTTCGATCGAATAGATGTCGTGGTGCGGCGGTGGCGAAATCAGGGTCACGCCCGGCACTGCGTAACGCAGCTTGGCGATCAGCCCGTTCACTTTACCGCCCGGCAGTTGCCCGCCTTCACCCGGCTTGGCGCCCTGGGCAACCTTGATCTGCAGTACTTCGGCGTTGACCAGGTATTCCGGGGTCACCCCGAAACGGCCGGTCGCGACCTGTTTGATTTTCGAGCTCTTGATGGTGCCGTAGCGCGCCGGGTCTTCGCCGCCTTCGCCGGAGTTGGAACGCGCACCGAGGCGGTTCATGGCTTCGGCCAGGGCTTCGTGAGCTTCCGGCGACAGGGCGCCCAGCGAGATGCCGGCGGAGTCGAAGCGCTTGAGCACCGATTCCAGCGGCTCGACTTCGCTGATGTCCAGTGGTTTGTCGAGGGTCTTGACCTTGAACAGGTCGCGGATCATCGACACCGGACGGTTGTCCACCAGCGAGGTGTATTCCTTGAATTTGGCGTAGTCGCCCTGTTGCACGGCGGCTTGCAGGGTGTTGACCACGTCCGGGTTGTAGGCGTGGTATTCGCCACCGTGGACGAACTTCAGCAGACCGCCCTGCTGGATCGGCTTGCGCGGACTCCAGGCTTCGGTGGCCAGTGCTTTCTGCTCGGCTTCGATGTCGACGAAACGCGCACCCTTGATACGGCTCGGTACGCCACGGAAGCTCAGCTCGCAAACTTCCTCGGACAGGCCGATGGCTTCGAACAGCTGCGCACCGCGATAGGACGCGATGGTCGAGATGCCCATCTTCGACAGGATCTTCAACAGACCTTTGGTGATGCCTTTACGGTAGTTCTTGAACACCTCGTAGAGGTCGCCCAGCACTTCACCGGTCCGGATCAGGTCGCCCAGCACTTCGTAGGCCAGGAACGGATAGACCGCCGAGGCGCCGAAACCGATCAGCACCGCGAAGTGGTGCGGATCGCGTGCGGTGGCGGTTTCAACCAGGATGTTGGAGTCGCAGCGCAGGCCTTTTTCGGTCAGGCGGTGGTGTACCGCGCCGGTGGCCAGCGAGGCGTGGATCGGCAGTTTGCCCGGCGCGATATGGCGGTCGCTCAGGACGATCTGGGTACGACCGGCACGCACGGCTTCTTCAGCCTGATCGGCGACGTTGCGGATCGCCGCTTCGAGACCGACGCTTTCGTCGTAGTTGAGGTCGATGATCTGCCGCTCGAAACCCGGGCGGTCGAGGTTCATCAGCGAGCGCCACTTGGCCGGGGAAATGACCGGCGAGCTGAGGATCACGCGCGAGGCGTGTTCCGGCGATTCCTGGAAGATGTTGCGCTCGGCACCGAGGCAGATTTCCAGCGACATCACGATCGCTTCACGCAGCGGGTCGATCGGCGGGTTAGTCACCTGCGCGAACTGCTGGCGGAAATAGTCGTACGGCGTGCGCACGCGCTGGGACAGCACGGCCATCGGCGTGTCGTCGCCCATCGAACCAACGGCTTCATAGCCTTGTTCGCCAAGCGGACGCAGTACCTGATCGCGTTCTTCGAACGTGACCTGATACATCTTCATGTATTGCTTGAGTTGATCGACGTCGTAGAAAGCCGAACCGTGATCGTTGTCTTCCATGGTCGCCTGAATGCGCAGGGCATTCTTGCGCAGCCATTGCTTGTATGGATGACGGGATTTCAGACGGTTGTCGATCGCGTCGGTGTCGAGGATCTGCCCGGTTTCGGTGTCCACGGCGAAGATCTGGCCCGGGCCGACACGGCCTTTGGCAATCACGTCTTCAGGCTTGTAGTCCCACACGCCGATTTCCGACGCGAGAGTGATGAAACCGTTGGTGGTGGTGACCCAGCGCGCCGGGCGCAGACCGTTACGGTCGAGCAGGCACACCGCGTAGCGACCGTCGGTCATTACCACGCCGGCCGGGCCGTCCCACGGCTCCATGTGCATCGAGTTGTACTCGTAGAACGCACGCAGGTCCGGGTCCATGGTTTCGACGTTCTGCCACGCTGGCGGGATGATCATCCGCACGCCACGGAACAGGTCGATGCCGCCGGTGACCATCAGTTCGAGCATGTTGTCCATGCTCGAGGAGTCGGAACCGACACGGTTGACCAGCGGGCCGAGTTCTTCCAGATCCATCAGATCGTTGGTGAACTTGGTGCGGCGGGCCTGGGCCCAGTTGCGGTTGCCGGTGATGGTGTTGATCTCGCCGTTGTGGGCGAGGAAGCGGAATGGCTGGGCCAGCGGCCATTTCGGCAGGGTGTTGGTGGAGAAGCGCTGGTGAAACACGCAGATTGCGGTTTGCAGGCGCTGGTCACCCAGGTCCGGATAGAACGCGGCCAGGTCGGCCGGCATCATCAGGCCTTTATAAATGATGGTCTTGTGGGAAAAGCTGCAGATGTAGTGGTCGGTATCGGCAGCGTTGGCCACGGAAGAACGACGACGGGCGCTGAACAGCTTGACCGCCATGTCCTGATCGCTCAGGCCTTCGCCACCGATGTACACCTGCTCGATCTGCGGCAGGCGCTCAAGGGCCAGGCGGCCGAGGACGCTGGTGTCGATCGGCACTTTGCGCCAGCCGATCAGCTGCAGGCCTTCGGCCAGGATCTCGCGGTTCATGTTCTCGCGAGCGGCTTCGGCCTTGGCCGGATCCTGATTGAAGAAGACCATGCCCACGGCATATTGCTTGGGCAGCTCGACGCTGAAGGTTTCCTGGGCAATGGCACGCAGGAACACGTCGGGCTTTTGAATCAGCAGACCGCAACCGTCACCGGTCTTGCCGTCGGCATTAATCCCACCGCGGTGGGTCATGCAGGTCAGGGCCTCGATGGCCGTTTGCAAAAGGGTATGACTGGGTTCGCCCTGCATATGGGCTATCAGGCCGAAACCGCAGTTATCCTTGAATTCATCTGGTTGGTACAGACCTGCTTTCATAGACACTTTCTCACCAGGCTGCCTCTTGTCGAGGCAAATTTCTTTTCAATTCAACCACTTGCTTGCCGCGCCGAACGTACGCCGGCTTTGCGGGGGCAAAAGGGTGGTCATTGTACACAGCGACACAGAGGCTCACAAATTTGACGACGAAATGTCGCAAATTCATGTCGCATTTGTGAAAGGTTTAAAGCGATCTGCTGTGCTAGTCAAAACTTTTTTAATTTTGACCGCAACGACTCAAAGACTACTGTGACGCAGACACCACAAGGCACGCGACCTGAAAGGAAGCGCGCACTTGTAGAAATTTTGAGGTGCTTGGAGAGGCGGCCTGGGTAAGGCCGCCGAATCTTCAGCGAGTTGTTGCCAGTTCCTGTTGGACGCTGGCGACAGTGCGAGGCCAAGGTTTACCAGCCTGAACCTTCGCTGGCAAGGCCTTGATGGCAGAAACGGCTGCATCACGATTGGCGAAGTTGCCGTAGGTGATCACGTACAGAGGCTTGCCGTTGAGGACTTTCTTGAAGTAACGGTACTCGCCGCCCTGCTCCTTGACGAAGTTTTGCGCGGTCGCTTCGGAGCTGGTGCCGAGGATCTGCACCACGTAGTTGCTGGTCGGCTGACCGGCGTACCAGCTGCCACCGGCTGCCTTGGCGACGGTGACCGGCTTCTCGGCAGGTTTGGCGGCGGCAACAGGCTTGGCAGGCGCCGGAGCCGGTTTGGCCGCTGGAGTGGCAGGAGCAGGCGCAGGCTTGGCGGTAGCAACCTGGGTTGGCGCCGGAGTCGGTTTGGCTGCCGGAACCGGAACCGGGGTCGGCGCAGGACCGGCCGGAACGCCCGCCGGTGGCGCAGTGGTGGTCACGGTCGGTGGCGTGTTGCTGGAACCTTCGACCGGCACACCGTCGTCGCCTTCGGTAATGCCGCCAGCCGCTTCAGCCAACGGACCGCGCATCACCGGTTGCGAGTTGCCGACCAGCGGCAGCGGCATCGGCTGGGTATTGCCGTTGAATTCGACGGACGGCGCGCCACCCGCCTGCGGCGTGCCCTGGCCCAATGGCAGTTGCGCCTGCTCGTTGGCCGGCGCACCGGTGGTCGGCGCCTTGTTGCGACCCGGCATCAGCCAGGCGGCAGCGACCGCGACCACAACGACGGCGGAAATCGCCAATACGTGTTTCTTCGGCATGTTGAACCCCATACTTGGACGCTTGACCGCGGAGCGGCTGGCAATCATGACTTCGATCAGAGCATCGCGAGCGACCTGGTTGATGTTGCCCGGCCAACCCTCGGAGCTTTCGTGAATATCAGAGATCTGATCCGCGGTGAAAAGTTCGACACCCCGGCCCGCGCCTTCCAGCCGCTGGTCGAGATACTCGCGGGTTTCTTCTTCGGTGTACGGCTGCAATTCGATGACGTGGAAGCGCTCTTCCTCAAGGTGCAAAGCCTCGAGCTGGGCGATCAGCGACGACTCACCGAACAGGAACACATGCGGGCGGCCTTCCGGAGCGCCGGCGCCCAGCGCCATCAGGGCTTCAAGCGCGGACTCGTCGAGCTGCTCGGCATCGTCAACCAGCAGATAGACTTCCTGCCCTGTCAGCGCCAACTGTACGACCTGATCGAGAATCGCCCCGACCTCGGCCTGCGCCACGTCCAGCGCCTGGGCGATCTGACGCAGCACACCGGCTGCATCGCCTGCGCCACGGGCGGAAACGACAACGCTCTGCACCGATTGCTTGTTGGTGCTGGCGACCAGCGCCTGACGCAGCAGGGTCTTGCCGCTGCCCTGCGGGCCGGTAACCACCAGCAGCAACTGGCTGTAACGCGCCAGATGATGCAGCTGCCCCAGCACCGGCTTGCGCTGGGCCGGGAAGAATTTGAAGCCCGGAACCCGCGGCGCGAAAGGGTCGTGACTTAACTGGAAATGGCCGAGGAACGCCTCGTCGGCATGCAAACTAGTCATCGGAATCTTATTAACCTTTAAGCTGAGCCAGAGCGCGGTAATCCGCTCCCAGCGTGGCCTGTAGAACCTCTTTCGGATAATCGTCGGTCACCACCGCTTCGCCCATCCGGCGCAGCAGCACCAGGCGCAAGCGACCGTCGATCACTTTTTTGTCAATTGCCATGTGTTCAAGAAAATCGGCTTCGGTCATCTCTTCCGGCGGGATCACCGGCAGACCGGCACGCTGGAACAGGCGGATGCCGCGATCACGCTCCTGCTCGCTGATCCAGCCGAGGCGCGAGGACATTTCCAGTGCCATCACGGTGCCAGCGGCGACCGCTTCGCCATGCAACCAGACACCATAGCCCATGTGGGTTTCGATGGCGTGGCCGAAGGTGTGGCCGAGATTGAGGGTGGCCCGCACGCCGGTTTCCTTCTCGTCGGCACCGACCACCGCAGCCTTGGCGGCGCAGGAGCGTTCGATGGCATAGGTCAGGGCCGTTTGATCCAGCGCGCGCAGGGCGTCAACGTTGTCTTCGAGCCAGGTCAGGAATGGCTCGTCGCAGATCAGACCGTACTTGATGACTTCCGCCAGGCCGGCCGACAGCTCGCGCGCGGGCAGGGTTTTCAGGGACGCAGTATCGATCAGCACCACGTTCGGCTGATAGAACGCGCCGACCATGTTCTTGCCCAGCGGATGGTTGATCCCGGTCTTGCCGCCCACCGACGAATCGACCTGGGACAGCAGCGTGGTAGGAATCTGGATGAAATCGACGCCACGCTGGTAGCAGGCGGCCGCGAAACCGGCCATGTCGCCGATTACGCCGCCGCCGAGGGCGATTACCGTGGTGCGGCGGTCATGACGGGCGGTCAGCAGGCCGTCGAAGATCAGTTGCAGGGTTTCCCAGTTCTTGAAGGCTTCGCCGTCGGGCAGCACCACGGAAATCACTGAGAACTGCGCCAGGCTGCGGGTCAGACGCTCGAGATAGAGCGGCGCAACGGTCTCGTTGGAGATGATTGCCACTTGCCGCCCGTGGATATGCGGGGCCAGCAATTCAGGCTGGTCCAGTAATCCTTCGCCAATATGAATCGGGTAGCTGCGCTCGCCTAGGTCGACCTTGAGTGTCTGCATGTGTCCCCACAGTGAAGATGGAAGCAGGCGTCCTGCCCTGAATTATTGGTTGTCTGCGGCCTGTAGCGGGTATGACGCCGCTCGCACGCCATCCGCCACAACCTCGGCGGGCTGTGACAGGACGCCGAGGATAGCGCATTTCGAGCGATGCTTTAACGGGGCGGAAGCTGCGCCAGGCGGTCGAGAATATCGAGCACGACCATGCGCGGTGGCCGCTCGTCGGTTTCCACCACCAGATCGGCGATTTCCCGATAGAGCGGATCCCGGATCGCCAGCAGATCGCGCAAGGTTTTCTCCGGATTGGCGGTGCGCAGCAACGGCCGGTTGCGATCGCGAGAGGTGCGGCCGACCTGCTGTTCGACAGATGCGTGCAGGTAGACCACCCGCCCGCCCTCGTGCAGGGCCTTGCGGTTGGCATCGCGCATCACCGCGCCGCCGCCGGTCGCCAGCACCACGCCGTCGAACGCGCACAACTCGGCGATCATCGCCTGCTCACGATCACGAAAGCCGGGCTCGCCTTCCTTGTCGAAGATCCACGGGATATTGGCGCCCGTGCGCAGTTCAATTTCCTTGTCGGAATCCTTGAACGGCAGGCGCAGCTCTTTGGCCAGTAATCGGCCGATGGTGCTTTTTCCAGCCCCCATCGGTCCTACAAGAATCAAATTTCGCACAGAATCAACGACTCACAGCAATCGCCTGGTTATTCATGATACGCGGAGTGAGAAATACCAGCAGCTCGGATTTTTTCTCCGAAACCACATCACGCCGGAAAAGGCGGCCAAGATACGGCACATCGCCAAGAAATGGCACCTTATCTACGACCTTGCTTTGAGTATTTGAGAAAACGCCCCCGATCACGATGGTCTCGCCGTCGTTCACCAGCACCTTGGCATTGACCTCGTTCTTCTTGATCGGCGGAACATCCTGCACTTTGTTCAGGTAATCCGGTTCGTCCTTGGTGACCTTCACCTCCATGATGATGCGGTTGTCCGGGGTGATCTGCGGCGTCACTTCCAGCGACAGCGACGCTTCCTTGAAGGACACCGACGTAGCGCCGCTGGAGCTGGCTTCCTGATACGGAATCTCGGTGCCCTTGAGGATTTTCGCGGTTTCCTTGTCGGAGGTGACCACCTTGGGCTGCGAGACGATTTCGCCGTTGCCGGTTTTCTCCATCGCGGTCAGCTCAAGGTCCAGCAAGACGTTGTCGGTGATGAATGCGATGCCGATCCCGGACGTGTTGTTGACTGTACCCATGTCGACGAACGGCGAGTTGGTGCTGGTGCTGCCCGGCGTGCCAATGGTGGTCGAAGAGCCGTTGCTGACCCCGGAAGTGTTCCAGTTGCCCTTGTTCTGGATCGAGCCGCCCCAGCGCACGCCCAGGCTCTTGTCGTAGTCGACGTTGGCCTCGACGATCCGCGCCTCGATCATCACCTGACGCACCGGAATATCCAGTTGCGCCACGATCCGCCGCAGCTCGTCGAGGCGATCCTGAGTCTGGTAGGCAATGATGTTGTTGGTCCGCTCATCGACGGTGATCGAACCCCGTTCGTCGACCTTGGCCTCGGCGCTGGTGACCGACTGGAACAACTTGGCGATGTCCGCAGCCTTGGCGTAGTTCACTTGCAGCAGCTCGCGGCGCAACGGCGCCAGCTCAGCGATCTGTTTCTGCGACTCCAGTTCCTGCCGTTCCCGCGCTGCAATCTCATCTGCGGGCGCCACCAGCAACACGTTGCCGACCTTGCGCTTGTCCAGGCCTTTGGTCTTGAGCACCAGATCCAGCGCCTGATCCCACGGCACGTTCTGCAGGCGCAAGGTAATGCCGCCCTGCACCGTATCGCTGGCCACCAGATTGAGGTTGGTGAAATCGGCGATCAGTTGCAGCACCGAACGCACATCGATGTCCTGAAAGTTGAGCGAGAGCTTTTCGCCGCTGTAGCTGTTGCGGTCGGCGTTGCGCTTTTGCAGGTCATCGATGGTCAATGGGCGGATGCTGACGGTCAGCTTGTTGTCGGTCTGGTAAGTGGAATACTCGAACGTACCGCTGGGTTCGACGGTGATCGTCGCCCGATCACCGCTGACACCGGCATTGACGAACTGCACCGGGGTGGCGAAATCCTTGACGTCGAGGCGTACCCGCAGCGGTTCGGGCAATTGGGTACGGGCGAAATTGAGCATGATCTTGCCGTCGTGCTCCTGGATGTCCGGAGCGATGGCCGGGTCGGACAAATCGATGACCACATTGCCCTCGCCCGCCGTGCCACGCTGGAAATCCAC
The DNA here is from genome assembly GCF_056626735.1 of Pseudomonas sp. 1. Lineage (NCBI taxonomy): Bacteria > Pseudomonadati > Pseudomonadota > Gammaproteobacteria > Pseudomonadales > Pseudomonadaceae > Pseudomonas > Pseudomonas sp. 1. The sequence goes on from NZ_JBWXMQ010000004.1 coordinate 73,503, forward strand.
GCCGCGAATGGCTCTGGCAGTCGGCGTAAACGTGCGGACTGGCGCGGCCGCAGGTGCTGTGCGCGGTGCACGCGCCGCCGTACGCGGTGCAGCGACTTTGCTGCCTTGCCCGACCACCACGAACACCGTATTGCCTTCGACCCGGGTGTCGTAAGGTGCCAGTTGCGTCAGGCTGATGATCAGCCGCGTCCGGTTATTGGCCTCGACTACCGTGGCCGTGCGGGCATTGCCGCTGCCCAGGTCGCGAGTCTTGCTCGTCAGCTGACTGGCCACCCCCGGCAGATCGAGGGCGATCCTTGCCGGCGAATCGGTGGTGTAGCCTTTAGGTTGCGGGGGCGGGCCGTCGAACGACAGCTTCAGCTCGACCCGGTCGCCCGGCAGTGCCGCGACGTCCAGCGCCTTCAGATTGGCTGCCTGTACCATCGGCGAAAGCAGCGCTATCCATAGCGAAAAACCGAGGGTGGAGAAAATCCTGTTCATTGTTCGACTTCCACTTATGAATGCTCTTTCAAAGGAATGGTGCGCGGCCGCTCAAGCCAGGCACCCTGGCCATCCGGAACGATTTCCACCACATCGACTTGTGAAGCACTGATGGCGACGATGCGCCCGTCGTTGCGGCCCAGATAATCGCCGACCTTGAGCCTGTGGACGCCACCCGCCCCACGCAGCAGGGCGAAGGAACCTGAGGCGTTGGCAATCGTGCCGACCATTTCGAATTGCTCGATGTTGAAGCCTTCGAGGTATTGCTTGACCCGGTGGGGATCGGGTTTTACGTCGCGCGAGCCATGTTTCTGCCCGGCCAGGTCGACCCGCAACTGGCGCGAAAACGGACTGCGCAGGTTGGCAGCGCTATAGGTGAACGTAGGGAAGGAGCGGAAGGTCGGGGTCGGCTCGATCTTGCCCGGCGGGCGCAGACGCACTTCATTCATATAAGCGTCGAGGTCGCTGAAGTCATCGCCGCCACAACCACCGAGCATCAATACCAATGCCGACAAGGCGATAAAACGGATCGGGCTCATTTCTGCAGCCCCTTGTCGTTATAGCGGTAGGTCTTGGCGAGGATGCTCATGCGCAACTTCGGTCCGCCTTCGGGATTGGCCGGCGCCAGCTCGAAATCGTGCAGGGTGACGATCCGTGGCAAACCGGCCACGCCGCTGACGAAAGTCGCGAGGTCGTGATAGGCACCGGTCACGGTGATCTGGATGGGTAGCTCGATGTAGAACTGCTGGGTGACCTCCGGCAGCAGCTTGATCTCCTCGAACTCAAGACCGCTGCCCAGCCCGGTGCGGGTGATGTCTTCCAGCAACCCCGGCACTTCGGTGTCACTGGGCAGTTGCCGCAACAGTACGCCGAACGAGTTTTCCATCTCTTTCATCTGTTGGGTGTACAGCTCCAGATTGGCCGCCATGCGCGCCTTGCTCGCGAACTGCTCCTTGAGAGTCGTCTCCTCCTCACGCTTGAGCTCGAGCTGGTTCTCCAGGTCACTGATGTAAAAGTTATAGCCAAGCGCCAGGACCAGCACCATCAACAGCCCGCCGGCCAGAGTTTTGACCACTGGCGGCCAGGAGCCGATGTTGCTGGTGTCCAGGTCGTTGAAATCGACATTGCGCAGGCTTTGCAGCCACTCGGACGGCTTCATTGCTCGCCCTCCTCGAGCCTGGGTCGAGTCTGGCGAACGGTCAGTTGAAAGACATTGGCCTGATCCACTTGGCCGGCGGTGGTGGCTTTCACTTCATTGAGGTTGGGCGCATCGAACCAGTCGGAGGCGTCGAGGTTGCGCATCAGGTCGGATACGCGATTGTTGGACTCCGCTGCACCGCTGATCGACAGGGTCTTGCCGACCATTTTCACATCGGTGAAATACACCCCGTCAGGCAAGGTGCGCGCCAGCTGATCGAAGATCCGCCCGCTGATCTGCCGGTTGCCCTGCAAGTCCTGGATGATGCGCATGCGCTCCACCAGTTGCTGGCGACGGGCCTTGAGCTCGCTGATCTGCTTGATCCGCTCGTCGATTACTTCGATCTGCTTGCCAATGTAGTCATTGCGCGCCACCTGCCGGGCGATGGCGGCGCTGATGATCTGATCGGCAATGAGCACTGCTCCCACCGAACCGACCACCACACCGATCAAGACCAGCAGGAAGCGTTTGCGCCGTTCTTCGCGGCGCTCTTCGCGCCAGGGTAAAAGGTTGATCCGCGCCATCAGTCGAAACTCCTGAGCGCGAGCCCGCAGGCAATCATCAGGGCCGGCGCATCGCTTGCCAGGGCCCCGGCGTTGACTTTGCTGCTCAAGGCCATGTCGGAAAACGGGTTGGCAACCTGAGTCGGGGTGTTCAGCCGCTCTTCGATCAGCCGGTCGAGCCCGGGCACCGACGCCGTGCCGCCGGCCAACAGAATGTGGTCGACGGCGTTGTACTGGCCGGAGGCGAAAAAGAACTGCAGGGAGCGCGACACCTGCTGCACCAGCGCCTCGCGAAACGGTTGAAGCACCTCGCTGACGTAGTCGTCCGGCAGCCCGCCCTGCTTCTTGGCGAGCCCCGCCTGCTCAAGGGTCAGACCATAACGGCGCTGGATTTCCTCAGTCAGTTGTCGACCACCGAACAATTGTTCGCGGGTGTAGATGATCCGGCCGTTGTGCAGGACGCTGAGGGTGGTCATGGTGGCGCCGATGTCGACCACGGCCACCGTCAGCCGGTCCTGGGACGCGGCCAGTTGCGTGGCCAGCAGGCCGAACGAACGCTCCAGCGCATAGGCTTCGACATCCACCACCCGCGCGGTCAGCCCGGCCAGTGCGAGCGCCGCTTCGCGGACTTCGACGTTTTCCTTGCGACAGGCGGCCAGCAGCACGTTGACCCGCTCGGGGTTGCGCGGCGAGACGCCCTGGACTTCGAAGTCGATGGCGACCTCGTCCAGTGGATAGGGAATATATTGATCGGCCTCGATCTTGAGCTGGTTTTCCAGTTCGTCGTCGGACAGCCCGGCGTCCATCTCGATGACCTTGGTGATCACCGCCGAACCGGCCACCGCCACTGCCACGGTTTTCAGCCCGGTGCGTGCCTTGACCAGGACCCGGGACAGGGCCTGGCCGACGCCCTCGAGCTCGGCGATGTTCTTTTCGACCACGGCACTCGCCGGCAACGGCTCCACCGCATACGCCTCGACCCGGTAGCGCTCCCCCTGACGACTCAGCTCCAGCAGCTTCACCGATGTGGAACTGATGTCGATCCCCAGTAACGTATTGGCCTTTTTATTGAAGAGTCCTAGCACTACCAATTCCCTATGACTATCCGTGAGTTACGGACTCTGTAATGCGCATTGCGTTCCCTCGCCCCGTCTTGACAGAAGCGCAAATGACGCCCTCAGCGGAAAAGTGCTTATAATGCCCAGCGTTTTTTTCCGCTTTTTACTGCCGGCGCGGGTCGTTCTGTGTTAACCGGAACCCTGTCGCCCAATTCATTCTTTGCCGTGGATGTCCAAAAGCCTTGATTCGTCTGCTGAAATTTTTCGGTTGGTCCATCGTCGCCGTTTTCTGCGGACTGCTTTTAGGTCTCAGCGGCGCGTTTCTTTACCTTAGTCCGGGTTTGCCATCTGTGGAGGCGCTGAGAAGCATTCAGTTGCAGATTCCGCTCCGGGTCTACAGCAGCGACAACAAGTTGATCGCAGAATTTGGCGAAATGCGCCGCACACCGATCCGTTTCGCCGACATTCCCCCCAATTTCATCAATGCGTTACTAAGTGCTGAAGACGACAACTTCGCCAATCACTACGGCGTCGATCCGAGCAGCCTGATGCGCGCCGCGACCCAACTGGTCAAAAGCGGGCACATCCAGTCCGGCGGCAGCACCATCACCATGCAGGTGGCGAAAAACTTTTTCCTGACCAGCGAACGCAGCTTCTCGCGCAAGACCACTGAAATCCTCCTGGCGCTGCAGATCGAACGACAGCTGACCAAGGACGAGATCCTCGAGCTGTACGTGAACAAGATCTATCTGGGCAACCGCGCCTACGGCATCGAGGCGGCGGCGCAGGTGTATTACGGCAAGTCGATCCGCGATGTCAGCCTGGCGCAGATGGCGATGATCGCCGGTCTGCCGAAAGCCCCGTCGCGCTTCAACCCGCTGGCCAACCCGGCGCGCAGCAAGGAGCGTCGCGACTGGATCCTTGGCCGCATGTACAAGCTCGGCAAGATCACCGAAGCCGACTACACCGCCGCGGTCAACGAGCCACTGAACGCCAGCTATCACGTGCCGACCCCGGAAGTGAACGCGCCGTATATCGCCGAAATGGCCCGTGCGGAAATGGTCGGCCGCTACGGCAGCGACGCGTACACCGAAGGTTTCCGCGTCACCACCACGGTGCCGAGCAACCTCCAGGAAATGGCCAACACCGCGCTGCACGAAGGCCTGATGACCTACGATCAGCGTCACGGCTACCGTGGCCCCGAATCGCGCCTGCCGGGCAAGACCCGCGAAGCCTGGGCCACCGAACTGACCAAGCAACGCACCATCAGCAGCCTCGAGCCGGCCATCGTCACCCAGGTCGACAAGAACGGCCTGCAGGTACTGACCCGCACCGGCGAAGAGCACGTGGCGTGGGACACCATGAAATGGGCCCGCCCGTTCCTCAATACCAACAGCATGGGCGCCAACCCGCGTCAGCCGTCGGATGTGGCGCAGGTCGGCGATCTGATTCGCGTGCAACGCCAGCCGAACAATTCGCTTAAGTTCAGCCAGATCCCCCAGGCACAAGGCGCGCTGGTGTCGCTGGATCCGCAGAACGGCGCGATCCGTTCGCTGGTCGGCGGTTTCGCCTTCGAGCAGAGCAACTACAACCGCGCGATGCAGGCCAAGCGTCAGCCGGGCTCGAGCTTCAAGCCGTTCGTCTACAGCGCCGCGCTGGATAACGGCTACACCGCCGCCAGCCTGGTCAACGATGCGCCGATCGTGTTCGTCGACGAATACCTGGACAAGGTCTGGCGTCCGAAGAACGACACCAACACGTTCCTCGGCCCGATCCGTTTGCGTGAAGCGCTCTATAAGTCGCGCAACCTGGTTTCGATCCGCCTGCTGCAGGCGATGGGCGTAGGCAAGACCATCGACTACATCACCCGCTTCGGCTTCAACAAGCAGGACCTGCCGCCAAACCTTTCGCTGGCACTGGGCACCGCGACCCTGACGCCGATGGAAATCGCCACCGGCTGGAGCACCTTCGCCAACGGCGGTTACAAGATCACTCCGTACATCATCGACAAGATCGAAAGCCGCAACGGCGAGACGCTTTTCGTCGCCAACCCGCCGACCGTACCGCAGGGCGGCGCGGCCACCGACGGCATTGCGGCACCGGCGACCCAATCGATCACCGTCGACGCAGCACCGGTTCCGGGTGAAGCGCCGGGCAGCGCCGCTGTGCCGCAAGCACCGGCAGTCGCCGAGCGCATCGTCGATGGCCGTACCACCTACATCCTCAACAGCATGCTGCAGGACGTGATCAAGCTCGGCACCGGCCGTCGTGCACTGGCCATGGGCCGCAGCGACATCGCGGGCAAAACCGGTACCACCAACGAATCCAAGGATGCGTGGTTCTCCGGTTACAACGCCGATTACGTGACCACCGTGTGGACCGGTTTCGACCAGCCGGAAAGCCTCGGTCGCCGGGAGTTCGGCGGCACCGTGGCACTGCCGATCTGGATGAACTACATGAGCGCCGCGCTGAAGGACAAGCCGCCGCACGTCCAGCCAGAGCCGGAAGGCATCCTCAGCCTGCGGGTGGACCCGGTCAGCGGCCGTGCAGCCTCGCCGAGCACACCGGGTGCGTACTTCGAGCTGTTCAAGGCCGAGGACACGCCGCCGTCGGTCAACGAGATCGGTAACGGCACCGTGCCAGGCAGCCCGCTGCCGGCGGATGAGCAGGCGCCGATCGATCTGTTCTGATCCTGATCCTGAACCGCTAAAAAGCCCTGCCTTCGATTGAAGTGCGGGGCTTTTTATTGCCTGTTCATTTTGTGTGGTCCGGACCCTCCTCTTCGCGGGCAAGCCCGCTCCCACAGTAACCACAAAACTCTGTGGGAGCGGGCTTGCCCGCGAAGAGGCCCTTAAGATCACCCCAAAATCAACAGGCACAAAAAAACCCCGACTCTCACGAGCCGGGGCTTTCGGTTGATGCGCTACAACGACTTAGCCGTTGAACACGTCATCCACGCTTTTCAGCGGGTAGTTCTTCGGATACGGCAGGGTCGCCACACCGGTCTCGATCGCGGCCTTGGCCACGGCGTCGGAGACGACGGTGATCAGGCGTGCGTCCATCGGCTTCGGAATGATGTACTCACGGCCGAACTCCAGCGCATCAACGCCGTAGGCGGCGCAGACTTCCTTCGGCACCGGCAGCTTGGCCAGGTCCTTCAGGGCGTTGGCGGCAGCGATCTTCATTTCTTCGTTGATGCGCTTGGCGCGAACGTCCAGAGCACCACGGAAGATGAACGGGAAGCCCAGTACGTTGTTGACCTGGTTCGGGTAGTCCGAACGGCCGGTGGCCATGATCACGTCGTTACGGGTGGCGTGAGCCAGTTCCGGGGAGATTTCCGGATCAGGGTTGGAGCAAGCGAAGACGATCGGGTTGGCCGCCATGCGCTTGAGTTGCTCGGCGCTCAGCAGGTTCGGGCCCGACAGGCCGACGAATACGTCAGCGCCTTCGATGGCGTCGTCCAGGGTGCGCTTCTCGGTAGGGTGAGCGAACACGGCCTTGTACTGGTTCAGGTCGTCACGGCCAGCGTGGATCACGCCGGTACGGTCAACCATGAAGATGTTCTCGACCTTGGCGCCCATGCTCACCAGCAATTTCATGCAGGAGATGGCGGCAGCGCCTGCGCCCAGGCAGACGATCTTGGCGTCGGCCAGGGTTTTGCCAGCGATTTCCAGAGCGTTGATCATGCCCGCAGCGGTCACGATCGCGGTGCCGTGCTGGTCATCGTGGAATACCGGAATGTCGCACTGCTCGATCAGAGCGCGTTCGATCTCAAAGCACTCGGGTGCCTTGATGTCTTCCAGGTTGATGCCGCCGAAAGTGATGGAAATGCGTTTTACGGTGTCGATGAAGGCTTGCGGGCTTTCGGAGTCGACTTCGATGTCGAAGACGTCGATGCCGGCGAAGCGCTTGAACAGCACGCCTTTACCTTCCATGACTGGCTTGGAAGCCAGTGGGCCGAGGTTACCCAGACCCAGAATCGCGGTGCCATCGGAAATGACTGCAACCAGGTTGCCCTTGCCGGTGTACTTGTAGGCCAGTTCAGGATCGCGGGCGATCTCGCGCACTGGTTCAGCTACGCCGGGGCTGTAGGCCAGCGACAGGTCGCGGGCGGTAGCAGTGGCCTTGGTGAGCTCGACACTCAGCTTCCCTGGACGAGGATTGGCATGATATTCGAGAGCGGCAGTTTTCAGATCAGACATTTTGGCATTCCGCTTTTTACTGTTGGACAGACTGGTCAGCGAGGATACGCGCCTCGCAAAGTCCCCACAAGACTGCCCGGTCACCCCTGTCAAGCGCCCTGCCCTACGACTTTGGGCCAAGAGCCACGGCGTACAAGGGCTGGACTGTTCACAATCGACAGAAAAAATGTCTACAACTTTTTACTCAACGGGACGGCTGAAGCATCGAAGGATCGGTCAACGGCAACAGCCAGCGCGCCTGACCTGAATTCAGCCCACCGCGCCGGGAACGGTCCACCACCCAGCCACGGGCCTCGATCTGCTTGCCCTTCAACGCCTGCAGAGCGGCGACATCGAAGCGATCCAGCAGATTGGGTGCAACGCGCAGTACAAGCTTGTCCTGCAACTCGATCCAGATTCCGCCACGATTGCGCTGAACCTTGCTCACACGACCACTGACCAGCGCGAAACCAGAGCGCTCGATCTGCTCTGCTTTCAGTACAGGTGAGCGCTTCCACAGGCCGAGCCCGGCCTGTCGCGCACGGCGCTCGGCAGCTTGCTGGCAATCGATCAGATCGACATTCGGCGCCACCGCGACCTGGAAACCGAGACCATCGGCGAGCATTTGCGCTTCGAGGTTCTCACCCTTGGCGCTGAAAACGTGGGCCAGGGTTCGGCCGTAATGGTCTTTGGGCTGGGTGCCAAGGTGCAGACCAACCCGCCCGTCGCTCTCGGCGACCAGCGCTTCGAGACGCTTGCGCGCAACCACTGCAAACGGCTCGTCGCTACGACCCTGCTTGCCGAGTTCGGGCGTATTAAGGCCGATCATCCGCACATTGCGCCCGTCGCTCAGGCGCAGGGTGTCGCCGTCGACCACCCGCTGCACCGTGGCACCGTCCAGACCAGACGGTGCCGGGCAGAAGGCCTGGGCGGCGGAGAGCCAAATCGCGGACACAAAAAAGGCGCCCGCAAGGGACGCCTTTTTCATCAGACCGGAAAATCCGCTGAGGTTTTCCAGAATGAAGGGCCTTAGGCCTTTTTCGCGCCGAAAGCACCGAAACGGTCGGCGAACTTCTGAACGCGACCACCGGTGTCCAGAGTCTTCTGCTTACCGGTGTAGAACGGGTGGCACTCGTTGCAAACGTCGACCGCCAGGGCTTTGCCGAAGGTCGAACGGGTTTCGAACTTGTTGCCGCAGCTGCAAGTTACTGCAACTACTGGGTAATTCGGGTGGATATCGGCTTTCATGGTTTTTTCCTCAGCTGGCGTGCCGCCATCCAACACGATTGTTGAATACCGCACGTAATTAGGCCGCGGATTCTACCAGACAATCCCGATCACGCAAGCTGTCACTGAGACCGACCGTCTGCTAGGCTCCCGGCCCATTGCGCGATCCCTGTGGGAGCGAGCTTGCTCTCGAAGGCGATCTGTCAGCAACATATCAGCCGCCTGACGCACCGTTTTCGCGAGCAGCCTCGCTCCCACAGATTGAATACCAATCCCTTTTATCGTTGCTATCGAGAATCCCCCGCGTGCCCGACGCCATTCTGCGCCTCGCCCTGCCTTCGCCCCTGCGCCGCCTGTTCGACTATCGGGCCCCGGCCGGCGTGCTGCGTTCGCAGTTGCAACCGGGCATGCGCCTGCGGGTGCCGTTTGGCCGGCGGGAGATGATCGGGATTCTGGTGGAGGTCACTGACACCAGCGAAGTCCCGTTGGAGAAGCTCAAACCGGCGCTCGCCCTGCTCGACGCCACCGCACCGCTGCCGCCGGCGCTGTTCAAGCTTTGCCTGTGGACCGCCCAGTATTATCAGCACAGCCTCGGCGATACCCTGAGCTGGGCGCTGCCGGTGCTGCTGCGTCAGGGCGAACTGGCCGAGGCCCGTCAGGAACGTTTCTGGTCGGCGACTCCCGGCGCCAGCCTCGATGACCCGCGCATCGCCCGCGCCCCGCGCCAGCGTGAAGCCCTGGCGACGCTGGCCCAGCACCCTCATGGCGTCGCCCATCAGTTGCTGAGCAAACTGATGCTGAGCAAGGACAGCCTCGATCTGCTGCTGGCCAAGGATCTGGTGCAGGTCGAAGTGCGCCGCCACGCCCCCGGCGCGCGCCACGAACACTGGCTGGCCCAGCCCGAACTGCCGCTCAACAGCGAGCAGCGCGCCGCCTATGAAGCGATTCGCGCCGGGTTCGACAGTTATCACGCGTTCCTGCTGGCCGGGGTAACCGGCAGCGGCAAGACCGAAGTCTATTTGCAGTTGATCCGCGAAACCCTCGAGGCCGGCAAACAGGCGCTGGTGCTGATACCGGAGATCAACCTCGGCCCGCAGACCCTCGCCCGTTTCGAACAACGTTTCAACGCGCGCATCGCCCTGCTGCACTCGGCGGTCAACGATCGTGATCGTCTGGATGCCTGGCTTGCCGCCCGCGATGGCGAGGCCGACATTATTATCGGCACCCGCTCGGCGCTGTTCACCCCGATGAAGAATCCGGGGCTGATCATCATCGACGAAGAACACGACGGTTCCTATAAACAGCAGGAAGGCCTGCGCTACCACGCGCGGGATCTGGCGCTGGTACGGGCGCGCCAGGAAAACATCCCGATCGTGCTCGGTTCCGCCACGCCATCGCTGGAAAGCCTGCACAACGCCTACACCGGTCGCTACGGACTGCTGCGAATGAACGAACGCGCTGGCGGTGCCAAGCCGCCACGATTCCTGCGCCTGGATGTAAAAAGTCGCCCGCTGGACAGTGGTATTTCCGGACCGATGCAACAAGCCATCGGCCAGACCCTCGCCGCCGGCCAGCAGGTATTGGTGTTCCTCAACCGCCGCGGGTTTGCCCCGACCTTGCTGTGCCACGACTGCGGCTGGATGTCCGAGTGCCAGCGCTGTGATGCGCGGATGACCGTGCATCAGCGCTATGGCGAATTGCGCTGCCACCATTGCGGTTACGTCGAGCGAGTGCCGCGCCAATGCCCGAAGTGCAACAAGGTCGATCTGCGGCCGGTGGGCGCCGGCACCGAGCGCGCCGAAGAACGGCTGGCGATTCTGTTCCCGGACTATCCGGTGCTGCGCGTCGACCGGGACAGCACCTCGCGCAAGGACGCGATGAACCAGTTGTTCGCCACCATCCAGAAAGGCCAGCCGTGCATTCTGGTCGGCACCCAGATGTTGGCCAAGGGTCACCACTTTCCTCGGGTGACGCTGGTGTCAATCCTTGATGCCGACGGCGGACTGTTCTCCGGCGACTTTCGCGCCAGCGAGCGCATGGCACAACTGATCGTGCAGGTCGCCGGACGCGCCGGGCGGGCGGAAGAGCCGGGCAAGGTGATCATCCAGACGCATCTGGCCGACCATCCTTTATTGGTGCAACTGACCGAGCAGGGTTACTTCGCCTTCGCCGAGCAGGCCCTGAGCGAACGCCGCGCCGCCGGCCTGCCGCCGTTCGCCCACCTCGCCCTGCTGCGCGCCGAAGCGCACAAGCCGGGGCAGGCCGAAGGCTTTCTTGATGAAGCGTGCAGCGAGGCCGAGCGTTTGCTGGCCGAACAGAACCTGAGCGGGATCGAACTGCTGGGACCGGTGCCAGCGCCAATGGAGCGCCGCGCCGGGCGCTTCCGCGCGCAGCTGCTGTTGCAGGCCACGGCCCGGGCGCCGCTGCACCGATTGCTGGCGAGCTGGCTGCTGGTGCTGGAACAGATGCCAAGCGGCCGGGCGGTGCGCTGGTCGCTGGATGTCGATCCCGTCGACTTGTATTGATTGATCGATTGCTATCGCAGGCAAGCCAGCTCCCACAGGGAAATTGCATCGCTCTTGTGGGAGCTGGCTTGCCAGCGATGGCTGACGAATTGTCACCACACATCCACATCCTGCCTGCTAAGGTTGGCAAGCCCGTCTTCGCAACGGATAATGCCCAGTTTTTCCACCCGCGCATCGATGCGCCGCCGCGCTTGCGGTCGAAAGAGAAGACCATGAAAGACACCATTCGCCAGCTGATCCAACAAGCCCTCACCCAACTCGTCAACGAAGGTGTGTTGCCTGAAGGCCTGACGCCGGCGATCCAGGTGGAAAACGCCCGGGACAAGACCCACGGCGACTTCGCCAGCAACATCGCGATGATGCTGGCCAAGCCTGCGGGCATGAAGCCACGCGACCTGGCAGAAAAAATCATCGCCGCCCTGCCGGCCGACGAGAACGTCACCAAGGCCGAAATCGCCGGCCCTGGTTTCATTAATTTCTTCCAGAACACCCAGGCGCTGGCCTCGCGCCTCGACGCCGCCCTGGCCGATGATCACGTCGGCGTGCGCAAGGCCGGCCCGGCGCAACGCACGGTGGTCGACCTGTCGGCACCGAACCTGGCCAAAGAGATGCACGTTGGTCACCTGCGCTCGACCATCATCGGCGACGGCGTGGCCCGTGTGCTGGAGTTTCTCGGCGATACCGTGATCCGTCAGAACCACGTCGGTGACTGGGGCACCCAGTTCGGCATGCTGATGGCGTACCTGCAGGAAAACCCGATCACCAGCGACGAGCTGTCGGACCTGGAAAACTTCTACCGCGCCGCCAAGCAGCGCTTCGACGAGTCCCCGGAATTCGCCGACCGCGCCCGTGGCCTGGTGGTCAAGCTGCAGGCCGGCGATGCCGAGTGCCTGGCGCTGTGGACCAAGTTCAAGGACATCTCGCTGTCGCACTGCCAGAAGATCTACGAACTGCTCAACGTCAAATTGACCATGGCCGACGTGATGGGCGAAAGCGCCTACAACGACGACCTGATCAACGTGGTCAACGACCTGAAAGCCGCCGGCATGCTGGTCGAAAGCAACGGCGCCCAGTGCGTGTTCCTCGACGAATTCAAGAACGCCGAAGGCGAGCCGCTGCCGGTGATCATCGTCAAGGCCGACGGCGGCTACCTGTACGCCACCACCGACCTGGCCGCCGTGCGCTACCGCAGCGGCAAACTCAAGGCCGACCGTGCGCTGTACTTCGTCGACCAGCGTCAGGCCCTGCACTTCCAGCAAGTGTTCGCCGTGGCGCGCAAGGCCGGTTTCGTGACCCATCCGATGGAAATGGAGCACATGGGCTTCGGCACCATGAACGGCGCCGACGGCCGTCCGTTCAAGACCCGTGACGGCGGCACCGTGAAGCTGATCGACCTGCTGACCGAAGCGCAGGAACGTGCCTACAACCTGGTAAAGGAAAAGAACCCGACGCTGGCCGAAGACGAACTTCGCTCGATCGCCAAAGTGGTCGGCATCGGCGCGGTGAAATACGCCGACCTGTCGAAGCACCGCACCAGCGACTACAGCTTCAACTTCGACCTGATGCTCAACTTCGAAGGCAACACCGCGCCGTACCTGCTGTACGCCTACACTCGCGTGGCCGGCGTGTTCCGCAAACTGGGCAAGGATTTCAGCGAAGTCGACGGCCAGATCGTCCTCGAAGCGGCGCACGAGCAGGAACTGGCGGCCAAACTGGCGCAGTTCGGTGAAGTGCTGAACAACGTTGCGGAAAAGGGCACGCCACACACTCTGTGCACCTACCTGTACGATGTTGCCGGCCTGTTCTCCAGCTTCTACGAGAACTGCCCGATCCTCGCCGCCGAAACTCCGGCACAAATGCAAAGCCGTCTGCGCCTTGCCGCGCTGACCGGCCGTACCCTCAAGCAAGGCCTGGAACTGCTCGGCCTGGAAACCCTGGAGCGCATGTAAGTTGGCTGCCAAGAAAAAACCTGCACCCAAGCGTGGCGCCAGCCGTTACCAAGCTCCAGCGAAGCAGCCAATTCCGGGCTGGCTGTGGATGGCCATCGGCCTGACGGTCGGCGCGTTCATCGTGTTCCTGATGAAACTGGAGCCGGGCAAGGGCAGCGACACGGTCAAGCGCGAGAAGATTGAGCAACAGCAACAACAGAAAGCCACCAAGATCGCCGAGGCCAACAAGACCCCGCCGAGCCCGACGCAACCGGTGAAGCCGAAGTACGACTTCTACACCCTGCTGCCGGAATCGGAAGTGATCGTGCCGCCGGACGCGGTGCCGGAGAAAACCCTGCCGACGCCACAAGTGCCGGCGATCCCGACCACGCCGGTGACCCCGGCCGAAGCGGCGAAGATCGACACGGCGCGCGCGCAGGCGGCACTGGCCGGGATCACGCCGCCGCCAGCGCCACCGGTGACCAAGGCTGCACCGGTGACCAAATTCTTCCTGCAGGCCGGCTCGTTCCGCAAAGAGACGGATGCCGACAAGGTCCGCGCGCAGATCATTCTGCTCGGCCAGGCGGTCGCGGTTGAATCCGGGACGGTGAAGGATGAAACCTGGTACCGCGTACTGGTCGGTCCGTTCAGCAATCGCGAACAACTGACCACCGCCCAGAAACAACTGGCGGGCGCGGGCTTCAGCAACCTGTTGTTACAACAACGCCAGAGCCGCTGACAACTCCCCACTGATCGTTCCCACGCTCTGCGTGGGAATGTAGCCCGGGACCCTCCGCATCCCTTGCCGCAGGGACGCGGAGCGTCCATTGAGGCATTCCCGCGCGGAGCGTGGGAACGATCACGCTGCTTTGCGTGGGAACGACCCCACGCAAACCACCGCTCGTCCCCTCTCCCGCCCCGCAGTTGAAATCCTCTCCACCACCCCCATATGAGTGGGCATAAGGCATTTTCGCCCCGCAGTGTGGAGACTCTTCCCTTGACCACCATCGTTTCAGTCCGCCGCCACGGCAAAGTCGTCATGGGCGGCGACGGCCAGGTTTCACTCGGCAACACCGTGATGAAAGGCAACGCGAAGAAAGTTCGTCGCCTGTACCACGGTGAAGTCATTGCCGGATTCGCCGGTGCCACCGCCGACGCCTTCACCCTGTTCGAACGTTTCGAAGGCCAGCTCGAGAAACATCAGGGCCACCTGATCCGCGCTGCCGTCGAACTCGCCAAAGAATGGCGCACCGACCGCTCCCTGAGCCGCCTCGAAGCGATGCTTGCGGTCGCCAACAAGGACGCATCCCTGATCATCACCGGCAACGGTGACGTGGTCGAACCCGAGGACGGCCTGATCGCCATGGGTTCCGGTGGCGCCTATGCGCAAGCCGCCGCCAGCGCCCTGCTGAAGAAGACCGACCTGTCGGCCCGCGAAATCGTCGAGACCGCTCTCGGCATCGCCGGCGACATCTGTGTATTCACCAACCACACCCAGACCATTGAGGAGCAGGATCTCGCTGAATAAGCCTGACGCGGCCCCTGTGCCACGGCTTGTTTCTGCTTGAGGACCGTCAATTATTATGTCCATGACTCCCCGCGAAATCGTCCACGAACTCAACCGCCACATCATCGGCCAGGACGATGCCAAGCGCGCTGTCGCGATTGCCCTGCGCAACCGCTGGCGCCGCATGCAGCTGCCTGAAGAGCTGCGCGTTGAAGTGACCCCGAAGAACATCCTGATGATCGGCCCGACCGGTGTCGGTAAAACCGAAATCGCCCGTCGCCTGGCCAAACTGGCCAACGCACCGTTCATCAAGGTCGAAGCGACCAAGTTCACCGAAGTCGGCTACGTCGGCCGTGACGTCGAATCGATCATCCGTGATCTGGCCGATGCCGCAATCAAGATGCTGCGCGAGCAGGAAATGACCCGCGTTCGTCACCGCGCCGAAGACGCCGCCGAGGACCGTATCCTCGACGCCCTGCTGCCACCGGCACGCATGGGCTTCGGCAACGAAGAAGCGCCGACCCAGGATTCCAACACTCGCCAACTGTTCCGCAAGCGCCTGCGCGAAGGTCAGCTGGACGACAAGGAAATCGAGATCGAAGTCGCCGAAATGGCCGGCATCGAAATCGCCACGCCTCCGGGCATGGAAGAAATGACCAACCAGTTGCAGAACCTGTTCGCCAACATGGGCAAGGGCAAGAAGAAGGCCCGCAAGCTCAAGGTCAAGGAAGCGCTGAAACTGGTGCGCGATGAAGAAGCCGGTCGTCTGGTCAACGAAGAAGAGTTGAAGGCCAAGGCCCTGGAAGCGGTCGAGCAGCACGGCATCGTGTTCATCGACGAAATCGACAAGGTCGCCAAGCGCGGCAATGTCGGTGGTGCCGATGTATCCCGCGAAGGCGTGCAACGTGACCTGCTGCCGCTGATCGAAGGCTGCACCGTCAACACCAAGCTGGGCATGGTCAAGACCGACCACATCCTGTTCATCGCCTCCGGTGCTTTCCACCTGAGCAAGCCGAGCGATCTGGTGCCGGAGCTGCAAGGCCGTCTGCCGATCCGCGTTGAACTCAAGGCCCTGAGCCCGCAGGATTTCGAACGCATCCTCAGCGAACCGCACGCCTCGCTCACCGAGCAATACTGCGCGCTGCTGAAAACCGAAGGCCTGAACATCCAGTTCCAGCCCGAAGGCATCAAGCGTCTGGCGGAGATCGCCTGGCAGGTCAACGAGAAGACCGAGAACATCGGTGCCCGTCGCCTGCACACGCTGCTCGAGCGTCTGCTGGAAGAGGTGTCGTTCAGTGCCGGCGATCTGGCCAGCGCCCACGATGACACGGCTATCCAGATCGACGCCGAGTACGTCAACAGCCACCTGGGCGAATTGGCGCAGAACGAAGACCTGTCCCGTTATATCCTGTAAGCCATACTTACAGTAGTAGCGGACCCTGTGGGAGCGAGCTTGCTCGCGAAGAGGCCGTGTCAGTCGATATCAATGTTGTCTGACACACCGCTTTCGCGAGCAAGCTCGCTCCCACATTTGCTTAAGGGTCGCCCACACTTCGGACGCCAGCCCATGACCCAACTCCCCACCGACATCAAACTGCACAAAGCCTCGAAAACCCTGTCGCTCAAATACGCGTCCGGCGAGGAATACACCCTGCCCGCCGAATTCCTGCGCGTGCACTCCCCCTCCGCCGAGGTCCAGGGCCACGGCAAACCGATCCTGCAATTCGGCAAACTGCACGTCGGCCTGACCAAGGTAGAACCGGCCGGTCAGTACGCACTGAAACTGACCTTCGACGACGGTCACGACAGCGGTCTGTTCACCTGGGATTACCTGTACGAGCTGGGGCGACGTTATGACGCACTCTGGGCGGATTATCTGGCCGAACTCAAAGCCGCCGGCAAAACCCGCGACCCGGATCAGTCCGTCGTCAAGCTGATGCTCTAGTCCGCGGCTCGGACTGTTTAGAGGGCATTTTCTAGATTCATCTGTTTGAATGCTCCGCTAAAGCGGCCCGGGATCGGCTGCTTGCGAAAAAAATCAATCTCGGGTAACCAATGGAACTGGCAAGTTCCCTGCAGTGCTCTACGACTGTAAAGCAGCTATGCAGAATCAACGGTCACCCGAGCAGTAGTACCTGGCATTGGCTGTGGAACTGCACAGCAGAAACCGGGTACTCGTCTCAGGACAATGGAGCGTCGTAGATGAGTAACAAGAATAACGATGATTTGAAGTACCAGGCCTCGGAGAACACCCTGGGGCTGAATCCTGTCGTTGGGCTTCGCGGAAAGGATCTGCTGGCCTCTGCTCGAATGGTGCTGACCCAGGCCATCAAACAACCGATCCATAGCGTCACGCACGTCACCCGGTTCGGCCTCGAACTGAAGAACGTGCTGTTCGGCAAATCGGAACTGCAACCGGCGGGCGATGACCGTCGCTTTGTCGATCCGGCGTGGAGTCAGAACCCGCTGTACAAACGTTATCTGCAGACTTATCTGGCATGGCGCAAGGAACTCCATGCCTGGATCGACGACAGCAGCCTCTCGCCCAAGGACATCGCGCGTGGCCACTTCGTGATCAACCTGATGACCGAAGCCATGGCGCCGACCAACAGCATGGCCAACCCGGCGGCGGTCAAACGCTTCTTCGAGACCGGCGGCAAGAGCCTGCTCGACGGTCTCTCGCATCTGGCCAAGGATCTGGTGCACAACGGCGGCATGCCGAGCCAGGTCAACATGGGCGCGTTCGAGGTCGGCAAGAGCCTGGGCGTGACCGAAGGCGCGGTGGTATTTCGCAACGACGTGCTGGAACTGATCCAGTACAAGCCGATCACCGAGCAAGTGCACGAGCGCCCGCTGCTGGTGGTGCCGCCGCAGATCAACAAGTTCTACGTCTTCGACCTGAGCCCGGACAAGAGCCTGGCGCGTTTCTGCCTGCGCAACAATGTGCAGACCTTCATCGTCAGCTGGCGCAACCCGACCAAGGAACAGCGCGAGTGGGGCCTCTCGACTTACATCGAAGCCTTGAAGGAAGCGGTTGACGTGGTCACCGCGATCACCGGCAGCAAGGACGTCAACATGCTCGGCGCCTGCTCCGGCGGCATCACCTGCACCGCCCTGCTCGGCCACTATGCGGCGACGGGTGAGAACAAGGTCAATGCCCTGACTCTGCTGGTCAGCGTGCTCGATACCACGCTCGACAGCGACGTCGCGTTGTTCGTCGACGAGCAGACGCTGGAAATGGCCAAGCGGCACTCCTATCAGGCCGGTGTGCTTGAAGGCAAAGACATGGCCAAGGTCTTCGCCTGGATGCGCCCCAACGATCTGATCTGGAACTACTGGGTCAACAACTACCTGCTGGGCAACGAGCCGCCGGTGTTCGACATCCTGTTCTGGAACAACGATACGACTCGACTGCCGGCCGCGTTCCACGGCGACCTGATCGAGATGTTCAAAAACAATCCATTGACCCGCCCCGATGCACTGGAAGTGTGCGGCACGCCGATCGACCTCAAGAAGGTCACGGCCGACATCTTCTCGCTGGCCGGCACCAACGACCACATCACGCCGTGGAAGTCCTGCTACAAGTCGGCGCAGCTGTTTGGCGGCAAGGTGGAGTTCGTGCTGTCCAGCAGCGGGCATATCCAGAGCATTCTGAACCCGCCGGGCAACCCGAAATCGCGCTACATGACCAGCGACGAAATGACCGCCAATGCCGATGACTGGCAGGAAAATTCGACCAAGCATGCCGATTCCTGGTGGCTGCACTGGCAAGCCTGGCAGGCGGCACGTTCGGGCGAATTGAAAAAGGCACCGACGAAGCTGGGCAACAAGGCGTTCCCGGCAGGCGAAGCGTCGCCGGGCACTTACGTTCACGAGCGGTAACCGACATCTGTGGGAGCGAGCTTGCTCCGGGCGGCGTTCCGACGAAGGCGGACTGACATTCAACATTGAAGTCGACTGATCCGCCGCTTTCGCGAGCAAGCTCGCTCCCACAGTTAAAGATGAGATAGAGATTTCACCCACAGGGCCCTGAAGCATGCCGCACCCGTTCATCTTTCGAACCGTCGAGCTCGATGGCCAGACCATCCGCACGGCGGTCCGCCCCGGCAAGCCTCACTTGACGCCCTTGCTGATATTCAACGGCATCGGCGCCAACCTGGAGCTGGTGTTTCCTTTTGTCGCGGCGCTGGATCCGGATCTGGAAGTGATCGCCTTCGACGTGCCCGGTGTCGGCGGTTCCTCGACGCCGAGCCGACCGTACCGTTTTCCGGGGCTGGCGAAGCTCACCGCACGGATGCTCGATTACCTCGACTACGGACAGGTCAACGTGATCGGCGTGTCCTGGGGTGGTGCACTGGCGCAGCAGTTCGCCTACGACTATCCCGAGCGCTGCAAGAAGCTGGTGCTGGCGGCGACCGCTGCCGGTGCGGTGATGGTGCCGGGCAAGCCGAAAGTGCTGTGGATGATGGCCAGCCCACGGCGCTACATCCAGCCGTCCCATGTGATCCGCATCGCCCCGATGATCTACGGCGGCTCGTTCCGTCGCGACCCGACACTCGCCGCCAGCCATGCGGCCAAGGTGCGCTCGGCGGGCAAGCTCGGCTACTACTGGCAACTGTTCGCAGGCCTGGGCTGGACCAGCATTCACTGGCTGCACAAGATCCACCAGCCGACGCTGGTGCTGGCCGGCGATGACGACCCGCTGATCCCGCTGATCAACATGCGCATGCTCGCCTGGCGAATCCCCAACGCGCAGTTGCACATCATCGACGACGGGCATCTGTTCCTGATTACCCGGGCCGAGGCGGTGGCGCCGATCATCATGAAGTTCCTCCAGGAGGAACGTCAGCGTGCGGTGATGCATCCGCACCCGACACCGCTGGGCGGATAACCGTCCCGGCACGGATTTCTGGAGAGCGTTTTGCAACGCATCCGCACAGGTGCGTGGCAGGGAACCGCGCAGGCAACAACCCGCAACAGCGTCTATGGTGTTCTGGTTCGGTGTGTTTGTTTCTGGCCTGAAGACGAAGGAGTGTTGAGTCATGCGTGACAAACCAGCGACGGGCGTCGTGCCCAGCCCCGCCGTGTTCATCAATGCACAGAGTGCCATGACCGGCCTGCGCGGGCGTGACCTGGTCTCGACCTTGCGCAGCGTGGCGGCTTACGGGCTGCGCAATCCGATCCACAGTGCAAAACACGCCTTGAAGCTGGGAGGCGCGCTCGGACGCGTGCTGCTCGGCGAAACCCTGCACCCGACCAATCCGCAGGACAGCCGCTTCGCCGATCCGGCGTGGAGCCTGAACCCGTTCTATCGGCGCAGCCTTCAGGCTTATCTGGCCTGGCAGAAACAGGTCAAGAGCTGGATCGACGAGAGCAGCATGAGCGATGACGACCGCGCCCGCGCGCACTTCGCCTTCACCCTGCTCAACGACGCCGTGGCGCCCTCCAACACCCTGCTCAATCCGCTGGCGGTGAAGGAGCTGTTCAACTCCGGCGGCCACAGTCTGGTGCGCGGTCTCAGTCATCTGTTCGATGATTTGCTGCACAACGACGGCCTGCCACGCCAGGTCACCAAACAGGCTTTCGAAGTCGGCAAGACCGTCGCCACCACCACCGGCTCGGTGGTGTTTCGCAACGAAATGCTCGAGCTGATCCAGTACCGGCCGATGAGCGAAAAACAGTATTCGAAACCGCTGCTGGTGGTGCCGCCGCAAATCAACAAGTACTACATTTTCGACCTCAGCCCGAGCAACAGCTTCGTCCAGTTTGCGCTGAAGAACGGCTTGCAGACCTTCATGATCAGTTGGCGCAACCCGGATGTGCGGCATCGCGAATGGGGCCTCTCGACCTATGTCGAAGCCGTGGAAGAAGCCATGAACATCTGCCGGGCGATCACCGGCGCTCGCGAGGTCAACCTGGTGGGCGCCTGCGCCGGCGGGCTGACCATCGCAGCGCTGCAAGGGCATCTGCAGGCCAAGCGGCAGTTGCGGCGGGTCTCCAGCGCCACCTATCTGGTGAGCCTGCTCGACAGTGAGATGAACACCCCGGCCACCCTGTTCGCCGATGAGCAAACCCTCGAGGCGGCCAAGCGGCGCTCCTATCAGAAAGGCGTGCTGGACGGTCGCGACATGGCCAAGGTGTTCGCGTGGATGCGCCCCAACGATCTGATCTGGAGTTATTTCGTCAACAACTACCTGCTGGGCAAGGAGCCGCCGGCGTTCGACATCCTCTACTGGAACAACGACAGCACCCGCCTGCCCGCCGCGTTTCACGGCGACATTCTGGATTTCTTCAAGCACAACCCGTTGACCCATCCGGGCGGGCTGGAAGTGTGCGGCACGCCGATCGATCTGCAGAAGGTCACGGTCGACAGTTTCAGCGTGGGCGGCATGAACGACCACATCACGCCGTGGGATGCGGTGTATCGCTCGACGCTGTTGCTGGGCGGTGAGCGGCGTTTCGTGCTGTCCAACAGCGGCCACGTGCAGAGCATCCTCAACCCGCCGGGCAACCCGAAAGCCCATTACGTCGAGAACGGAAAGCTCAGCAGTGATCCGCGCGCCTGGTACTACGACGCCAGGAAAGTCGACGGCAGTTGGTGGCCGCAATGGCTGGAGTGGGTACAGCAGCGCTCCGGCACCCTTCGCGAAACCCAGATGCCCCTCGGCAACGCCAATTATCCACCGATGGAAGCGGCACCCGGCACCTATGTGCGTGTGCGCTGACTGACTCAAGCCCTTTAAGAAGACTGGATGAAAACAAGCGAACGGATCCTCGAATGTGCCCTGCAGTTGTTCAATGAAAAGGGCGAGCCGAACGTCTCCACCATGGAGGTTGCCAATGAAATGGGGATCAGCCCAGGCAACCTCTACTACCACTTCCACGGCAAGGAACCGCTGATTCTCGGATTGTTCGAGCGTTTCCAGAACGACCTCGCCCCGCTGCTCGACCCGCCCGCCGATGTCGAACTGGCGCCAGAGGATTACTGGCTGTTCCTGCACCTGATCGTCGAACGGCTGGCGCAATATCGCTTCCTGTTCCAGGACCTGTCGAACCTGGCCGGACGTCTGCCGAAACTCGCCAAGGGCATTCGCCAGTTCCTCAACGTGCTCAAGCGCACGCTGGCGTCATTGCTGGCGCGGCTGAAGGCGTCGGGGCAGTTGGTCAGCGACACTCAGGCGCTGGGGCAACTGGTGGAGCAGATCACCATGACGTTGCTGTTCTCGCTGGACTATCAGCGGATTCTCGATCGCGAAGGGGAAGTGCGACTGGTGGTGTACCAGATCATGATGCTGGTGGCGCCACACCTGTTGCCGCCGGTGAAGGTGGCGACGGAGAGAATGGCGCGGCAGTACCTCGAAGATCACGAATAACGCCAAAGCCCTGTCCTTTGAGGAGAAGGATGGCTTCCAAATCATCCAGACAAAAACGCCCGACCTTCACAGGCCGGGCGTTTTCTTGAGCCCTGAAAAATCAGGACTGACTGGTCGGCGTCGACGGAGTCGATGCAGCAGTCGGAGCAGGCGCCGGGGTTGGAGCCGAGGCGGAGTTCGACGTGCTTGCCAGTGCTTGCGGTGTGGTCACCGGTGTTGGTGCTGCAGCTTTCGGCGCAGCGGCTTTCGGCGCGGCCGGTTTTTTCACTGCCGGTTTTTTCGCCGCAGCCGGTTTGGCGGCAGGCTTGGCAGCGGGTTTGGCGGCAGCGGTTTTCGCTGCTGGCTTGGCCGCAGGTTTGGCGGCTGGTTTTGCAGCCGGCTTGGCGGCGGCCTTGGCAGCAACCGGTTTGGCCGCGGCTTTCGCAGCAGGCTTGGCGGCAGCAGTTTTGGCTGCTGGTTTTGCGGCCGGTTTGGCGGCTTTAGCCAGTGGCTTGGCAGCGGTTTTGGCCGCAGGCTTGGCTGCTGCGGTTTTGGCCGCGACAGGCTGAGCTTTCAGGCCGGTGAGTTTTTCGATCTGTTTGGTCAGGGTATCGACCTTCTTGTGCAGATCCTTCACCTCGTTGCGGCTCGGTACGCCCAGGCGCGAGATCGCACTGTTCAGGCGCTTGTCGAAAGCCCCTTCCAGTTGATCCCAGGTGCCCAGCGCGCGATCTTTCACGCCGCTGATGCGCGATTTTGCCGAGCTTGCAGAATCCTTGGCAGCATCGACTTTCTTGCCGACTGCAGCCTTGGTGAGCTTCTCGGCTTTCTCGCCGTCTTTGACCAATGTATCGAAGAGTTTGCTGCCGTCAGTGTCGATCTTCGAGTACACGCCTAAACCAGCCAGCCAGATCTTGCGGGAATAGTCTTCGACTTTTCCGATCCACGAGCTGCCTTCTTTATCGGTGTTCTTTTTACCAGCCATCCCGTTCTCCTTAAGATTTACGCGCGACGCGTTCGAGCAATGCCGTCAGCTCATCGAGCTTAGCAGAGAGTGCCTCAACGTCATGTTTAGACGGAATGCCGATACGATTCAAGGCACTGGCGACACGCGTGTCGAACGCCTTCTCGACCTTGTCGAGCTGAACTTCGACCCGGCCTTTGAAAGAGCTGACTTCGCTCTTGGCATCATCGATCTCGGCGTTGGCCGCTTCGAGTTTTTCGGTGACGGCTTTTTTGCCTTTCTTTTCAACAGCTTGACCAGCCTTGATCAGCTCTTGAAAGTACTCGCTGCCCTCCTGACCGACCTTGGTGTAGGCACCCAGGCCTGCCAGCCAGATCTTGCGGGCATAGGATTTGACGTCGCTCAGAGCGGAAGTCGAAGCGTCGATTTTTTTCTTCAAAATGACTTTGGCCATGGTGCACCTCACGCGCAGAAGGTTTGAGGAACTGCCCTGACGAGTGTCGGGCTCAGGCACAAAGTAGGGAGAAAAATTAGAAACGGCACCCTAACAACTGACATAAAACAGGTGGGCACACCACAAAACAAATGTGGGAGCGAGCTTGCTCCGGGCGGCGATCCGACGAAGGCGTTGTATCAGCCAACATTTCAGTCAGCAGACAGTGCGCATTCGCGAGCAAGCTCGCTCCCACAGGGGGATTTCATTTCAGGCAGAAATCAGACCAGCGCTTTATCCAGCGCCTTTTCGATCTCGGCTTTGATCATGCCGCTCATGGCCGACATCATCAGGCCCAGTTCCACGTCGACCCGAATCGAATCCTCGGCCACATGCACCGCGCCCTTCACGCCCGAACGCTTGAGGTTCAGGACATCGCCCGACCACTGCGGCTCCAGGCCATATTGATCGGAGAGTTTCTGCGCCAGTTTGTCGGCTTTCTCGCGGGCCGCTTCCTTGCCCAGGCTGTGGGCACGCTCAACACTGATATGGGCCATTGAATGACTCCTGCTTTTTGAATGGGGCTATGAATGCCTGCAACGAATCTTGACCGCCACTGCGGCAAATCGTCCCGAAGGTTGCCCATCTTACCTTTAGCCATTCCAAGACAAAGCATGGCTTGGGGATTAGAATGTCGCGCATTCTCTTTTGGTGACAGCGATATGACTGATCAGCGCAAAGGCAGCGATGCCGAACCCACCACTCACTTCGGCTTCAAAAACGTTCCGGAAAGCCAGAAAGCGGAAAAAGTCGCTGAGGTTTTCCACTCCGTGGCCGCCAAGTACGACCTGATGAACGACCTTCTGTCGGGCGGCATGCACCGTCTGTGGAAACGCTTCGCGATCGAACTGTCGGGCGTACGCGCCGGCAACCGCGTGCTGGACATCGCCGGCGGCACCGGCGACCTGACCAAGAAATTCTCGCACCTGGTCGGCCCGACCGGTCAGGTCGTTCTCGCGGACATCAACGAATCCATGCTCAAGGTCGGTCGTGACCGCCTGCTGGATGTCGGTGTGTCGGGCAACGTCGAGTTCGTCCAGGCCGACGCTGAAAAGCTGCCGTTCCCGGACAACCATTTCGACTGCGTGACCATCGCCTTCGGCCTGCGCAACGTGACGCATAAAGAAGACGCCCTGCGTTCGATGCTGCGCGTGCTCAAGCCCGGCGGCCGCCTGCTGGTGCTGGAATTCTCCAAGCCGACCAACGCGCTGATGTCCAAGGCCTATGACGCCTACTCGTTCGCCTTCATGCCGCTGATGGGCAAGCTGATCACCAACGACTCGGAAAGCTATCGCTACCTGGCCGAATCGATCCGCATGCACCCGAATCAGGAAACCCTGAAGTCGATGATGGTCGACGCCGGTTTCGACCGCGTGACCTATCACAACATGACCGCAGGCATCGTCGCCCTGCACCGCGGCATCAAACCCTGATGCTGCTGACCGGGCTGCTCGCCAGCGTCGAACTCGGCCTCAACCGTGTGCTGCGTCTCGACAGCACGGCGCTGCCGAGGCTGGCGCACCTGACCGGCAAAGTGATTGCCGTGGATTGCCGCAGCCCGGCGCTGCAACTGTTCATCCTGCCGAGCGACGAAGGCCTGATGCTGGCGTCCCACTGGGAAACCGGCGTCGACTGCACCCTGCGCGCCCCGGCCTCGAGTCTGGTGAAACTGGCCCTGAGCAAGGACAAGACCGCGGTGCTGCACGCGCCGGAAGTCGAACTCGACGGCGACAGCGGCGTGCTGCTGGAGCTGGCGGGAGTCCTGCAGGATCTGGAGCTGGACTGGGAGTTCGAACTCTCGCGCTGGCTGGGACCTGTCGCCACGCAACTGGTCGGCGGTCACCTGCGCAGCCGCGCTCGCTGGTATCAACAAGGATTTGCCAGCCTCAACCAGAACCTCGCTGAATACCTGGCCGAAGAATCGCGCACCCTCGTCGGGCAGCGCGAAGCCGAAGCCCGTTTCAGCGAACTGGACCGGATCAAACTCGATCTGGAACGTCTCGAGGCGCGCTTCGAGCGCCTTTCCCGATCCCTCGACCCAAGCGATAACGCATGAAGCTGCTCGCCGTCCGCCGTCTGTTGCGCATCCAGCGCGTCGTGATCCGCTACCGCCTCGATGACCTGCTGTTCGATCTGCCTTTGCCGTGGTTCCTGCTGGCGCTGCGCTACGTCCTGCCGTGGCGCTGGTTCCCGCGCAAGCCGCTGGACCTCAGCCGTGGCGCACGCCTGCGCCTGGCGTTGCAGGACCTGGGGCCGATTTTCATCAAGTTCGGGCAGATCCTCTCGACCCGCCGCGACCTGCTGCCGGAAGACATCGCCGATGAACTGATGCTGTTGCAGGACCGCGTGCCGCCGTTCGATTCGCAGCTGTCGGTCAAGCTGATCGAAGGACAACTGGGCAAAAAGATCAGTGAAGTGTTCAGCCGCTTCGACGTCGAACCGCTGGCCTCGGCCTCGGTGGCGCAGGTACACGCCGCACAACTGAAGACCGGTGAAGAAGTGGTGGTGAAGGTGATCCGCCCGGGCCTGAAACCGGTGATCGCCCAGGATCTGGCGTGGCTGTTCATCCTTGCCCGCGCCGCCGAGAAGGTTTCGGCAGACGCCCGCCTGCTGCACCCGGTGGACGTGGTCAGCGACTATGAAAAAACCATCTACGACGAACTCGACCTGTTGCGCGAGGCAGCCAACGCCAGCCAGTTGAGGCGCAACTTCGAAGGCTCGCCGCTGCTCTACGTGCCGCAAGTCTATTGGGACTGGTGCCGGCCGAAAGTGCTGGTGATGGAGCGCATCTACGGGATTCAGGTGACCGATCTGGCGACCCTTGCCGACCAGCGCACCGACATGAAAATGCTCGCCGAACGAGGCGTGGAGATTTTCTTCACCCAGGTATTCCGCGACAGTTTCTTCCACGCCGACATGCACCCGGGCAACATCTTCGTCAGCACCGTCAATCCGTGGAGCCCGCAGTACATCGCGATCGACTGCGGCATCGTCGGCAGCCTGACCCCGGAAGACCAGGACTATCTGGCGCGCAACCTGTTCGCCTTCTTCAAGCGCGACTATCGCCGTGTGGCGCAATTGCACATCGATTCGGGCTGGGTGCCGGCGGAAACCAAGCTCAACGAATTCGAAGCGGCGATCCGCACCGTGTGCGAGCCGATCTTCGAAAAACCATTAAAAGATATTTCATTTGGCCAGGTGCTGATGCGCCTGTTCCAGACCGCGCGCCGCTTCAACATGGAAGTGCAGCCGCAACTCGTATTGCTGCAAAAGACCCTGCTGAACATCGAAGGCCTGGGCCGTCAGCTGTACCCGGACCTCGATCTGTGGAACACCGCGCAGCCGTTCCTCGAACGCTGGATGCGCGAGCGCGTCAGCCCGAAAGCCTTGCTCGGCAACGTCCAGAGCCAGTTCGAACAGCTGCCGCACCTGGCCAACATGGCCCGCGATCTGCTCGAAAGGATGTCCCAACCGCACGCCAACGACCCGCCGCCACCGTGGAAAAAACGCAAGGACGATTGGTTCCTGCGTCTGCTCGGCAGTGCGCATCTGGCGGGAGGTACTATCCTCGCTGCCGGTGGTCCGCTGAACGAATTGGGGCATTGGCCTGCCGGGATCATGGTGGCCGTCGGCTTGTATCTGGTCGTTCGCCGATAGCCAGTTCCGTGATCGGCTGGCACACTGTTTCAACGCCTGAACCCGACTATTGAAGTGTGGGTTCGCTGTCGGAGTCGAAGATGAAAAACTGGCTGGACGAGATCAAGTGGGACGCCGATGGCCTGGTGCCGGCGATTGCCCAGGATCACAAGACCGGACGCGTATTGATGATGGCCTGGATGAACCGCGAAGCCCTGGAGCTGACTGCGGCGGAAAACCGTGCCATCTATTGGTCACGTTCCCGTGGCAAGCTGTGGCGCAAGGGCGAAGAGTCCGGCCACGTACAGACATTGCATGAAATGCGTCTGGACTGCGACGCCGACGTCATCATCCTGATGGTCGAACAGATCGGCGACATCGCGTGCCATACCGGCCGTCAAAGCTGCTTCTACCGCGTTTTCGAAAACGGCGACTGGAAAACGGTCGACCCGGTCCTGAAAGACCCGCACGCAATCTATTCCGCAGGACACAAACATGACTGACACCCTGACCCGCCTCGCTCAGGTGCTGGAAGAGCGCAAGGGCGCAGCCGCCGACAGCTCGTATGTCGCCAGCCTGTATCACAAGGGTCTGAACAAGATTCTGGAGAAAGTCGGCGAAGAATCGGTCGAAACGATCATTGCCGCCAAGGACGCCGCCGTCAGCGGCGACTGCAGCGACGTGATCTACGAGACTGCCGACCTGTGGTTCCACAGCATGGTCATGCTCGCCCAGCTGGGGCAGCATCCGCAGGCAGTGCTGGATGAACTGGATCGCCGTTTCGGCCTGTCCGGACACGTCGAGAAAGCCTCGCGCCCGTCCGCCTGAACAACTATTAGAGAGGAACAGCAACATGGGCATTTTTGACTGGAAACACTGGATCGTCATCCTGGTGGTCGTGGTACTGGTGTTCGGCACCAAGAAACTGAAAAACCTCGGCACCGACGTTGGCGAGTCGATCAAGGGCTTTCGCAAAGCCATGAACGACGACGAAAAGCCGGCCGATCCGACCGTCACGCCTGCGCAGCCGGTTCCACCGGTACAGCCGCAAGCCACTGCTCAGGCCAACCCGCCGCACACCATCGACGTGCAGGCGCAGAAAGTCGAAGAGCCGATCCGCAAAGACGTGTGAGCACTGACTAATGTTTGGTATCAGCTTCTCTGAACTGCTGCTCGTCGGCCTCGTGGCTCTGCTGGTGCTGGGCCCCGAGCGTCTGCCGGGTGCTGCGCGCACCGCCGGCCTGTGGGTCGGACGGCTGAAGCGCAGCTTCAACGCGATCAAACAGGAAGTCGAACGTGAAATCGGTGCCGACGAAATCCGTCGGCAACTGCACAACGAGCACATCCTGTCGCTGGAGCAGGAGGCGCGGAAAATCTTCACGCCACCGGTTCAGCAGGAGCCGACGCCCGTGCAGCCGGCGGCAGACCAGACGCCAACACCGCCTGTCGCTGAGCAAACGATTCATGCACCGGCGAGCGTCGAGCACGTTTCTGCCGCAGCCGCTGAAGCTGCCCCGGTCATGAAACCGATCGAACCCGTAGCACCTGCGGCTGCGCCAACCACGCCAGCCCCTCACGACCCAACACAGCCTCCGCGAGCACAATGAGCGATCTCCCCGAAAACGACCAGCACATGCCGCTGGTTTCGCACCTCACCGAGTTGCGCACCCGCCTGCTGCGTTGCGTGGCGGCGATCTTCATCATCTTCGCCGGGCTGTTTGCCTTCACCCAGCAGATCTACACCTTCGTCTCGACGCCGCTGCGCCAGTACCTGCCGGCCGGCGCGACGATGATCGCCACCGACGTGTCGTCGCCGTTCCTGACGCCGCTGAAGCTGACGATGATGGTTTCGCTGTTCCTGGCGATTCCGGTGATCCTGCATCAGATCTGGGGGTTCATCGCACCGGGCCTGTACAAGCATGAAAAGCGCGTCGCGGTGCCGTTGCTGATTTCCAGCATCCTGCTGTTCTACACCGGCATGGCGTTCGCCTATTTCTTCGTGTTCCCGCTGATCTTCAAGTTCTTCGCCTCGGCCACCCCGGCCGGCGTGGAAATGATGACCGACATCACCAGTTACCTCGACTTCGTCATGACGCTGTTCTTCGCCTTCGGCGTGGCGTTCGAAATCCCGGTGGCCGTTGTGCTGCTGGTGTGGATCGGTGTGGTCGACGTCAAATACCTGAAGAAGATTCGCCCATACGTGATCATCGGCTGCTTCGTGGTCGGCATGATCCTGACCCCGCCGGACATCTTCTCCCAGACCCTGCTGGCCGTGCCGATGTGGATGCTGTTCGAAGTCGGCATCCTGTTCGGCAGCCTGGTGAGCAAGCGTGAGCGCCCGGAAGAAACCGTCGACGATCATAACGACCAGCCGCCAGCGACTCAGCCATGAACCTGCTGCTGCTCGAAGAAGCCGACTTCATCGCGGCCGACCGCGTCGTGCTGCGTGATCGGCGCCTGACCCACATGCAGGAAGTCCACCGCTCGGAAGTCGGCGACAGCCTGCGGGTCGGACGCATCAACGGGTTGATGGGCTCGGCCGAGTTGCTGCGTCTGGAAGCGGGCGAAGCCGAACTGCAAGTCACCCTCGACCAACCACCGCCGGCCAAACTGCCGCTGACCCTGGTACTCGCCCTGCCCCGCCCGAAGATGCTGCGCCGGGTGTTCCAGACCGTAGCGACGATGGGCGTATCGAAGGTGATTCTGGTCAACAGCTACCGGGTCGAGAAAAGCTTCTGGCAGACGCCGTTCCTGGAGCAGGAAGCGATCCGCGAACAACTGATCCTCGGCCTCGAACAGGCCCGCGATACCGTTCTGCCGGAAATCATCATCGAGAAGCGCTTCAAGCCGTTCGTCGAAGATCGCCTGCCGGCCATTACCGACGGCACCCTCGGTCTGGTCGGCCATCCGGGCAACTTCCCGCCTTGCCCCCGCGCGCTCAGCGAACCGGTAACCCTGGCGATCGGCCCCGAAGGTGGCTGGATTCCCTACGAAATCGACCTGCTGGCCAAATCCGGCCTGCAACCGGTGCAACTCGGCGAGCGTATCCTGCGGGTCGAAACCGCCGTCACTGCGCTGCTCGCCCGGCTGTTCTGAACACTGCCGTTCCAGGCCCTTCGCCAGACAAATCGCGTTACAGATTGCCATCATGCGGCCGATACACTCTCCATAAGTCCAATTAGTGGTCCGAGGGGAGTCGTCGCATGTACCGTTGGTTAGCCGAGAATCTTGGAAACGTCAGCGTCAAACGCAAGCTGGGCATCGGTTTCGGCCTGGTGCTGCTGCTGACGCTGTTGATCACCTTTACCGGCTGGACCGGCATGAGCGGGATCATCAGCCGGGGCGACAAGCTCGGTTTCATCTCCAGCCTCAATGAGCTGACCAAAGACCTGCGCCTGGCGCGCCTGGACTATGAAGCCCGCCGTGGCGAACAGGGCCCCGGCGCGGTCAACGACCTGCTCGGCAAACTCGACAGCGGCCTGCAAAGCGCCCGCGGCATGATCGAGCAACCGTCCGACGTGGCCCTGATCGATCAGCAACTGGCGGCAGTCGCCGAATACAAACGTGCCTTTGCCGACATGACCCAGGCCACCGTGCAGCGTGAAGACGCCCGCAGCAAACTCGGCGCCAGCGCCGACAACGCCGTGGCCAAGGTCAGCGAAGTCGAGAAATCCCTGCTGCAAGGCGACAGCGTTGCGCAATTCAACAGCGTGATCGAGCTGAGCAAACTGCTGCAACAGGCGCGCTATCAGGTGCGCGGCTACACCTACAGCGGCAAGGCCGACGCCGAACAACCGGCGCTGGATGCCATCGCCGCCGCCCTGAACAGTCTGGAAAGCCTGCCGAGCAAACTGCCCGAGCAACACATCGCCAACCTGCAACAGGCCACCGAATCGCTGAAGACTTACCGCGCTGCCGTCAGCCAGTTCCGTGACTCCCAGGTGAACAACGCCAAGGCGCTGGCTCGCATGTCGACCCAGGGCGACATCCTGCTCGACGTCAGCAAAAAACTCACCGAATCCCAGACCATCGTCCGCGACACCGACGCCGCGCACGCCAAAAACATGCTGATGATTGCCACCCTGCTTGCCTTGGCCTTCGGCCTGCTCGCCGCCTGGGCGATCACCCGGCAGATCATCATTCCGCTGGAGCAGACCCTGAAAGTCGCCGAACGCGTGGCCGCCGGCGACCTGACCCACAATCTGGTGTCCCTGCGCCGTGACGAACTCGGTCAGTTGCAGCGTTCGATGCAGAGCATGACCCAGGGCCTGCGCGAACTGATCGGCGGCATCAGCGACGGCGTGACCCAGATCGCCAGCGCTGCCGAACAGTTGTCCGCCGTGACCGAACAGACCAGCGCCGGGGTCAACAATCAGAAAGTCGAGACCGACCAGGTCGCCACCGCCATGAACGAAATGGCTGCCACCGTGCAGGAAGTCGCGCGCAACGCCGAGGAAGCTTCGGAAGCGGCCGTCGCTGCTGACCAGCAGGCCCGTGAAGGCGACAAGGTGGTGGGCGAGGCCATCGCCCAGATCGAACGTCTGGCCGCCGAAGTCGGCCATTCCACCGAGGCCATGGGCGAACTCAAGCGCGAAAGCGACAAGATCGGCAGCGTGCTCGACGTCATCAAGTCCGTGGCCCAGCAAACCAACCTGCTGGCCCTCAACGCCGCCATCGAAGCCGCCCGCGCGGGTGAAGCCGGACGTGGTTTTGCGGTGGTGGCCGATGAAGTGCGCAGCCTCGCCCAGCGCACCCAGAAGTCCACCGAAGAGATCGAAGAGCTGATCGTCGGCCTGCAGAACGGCACCCAGCAAGTGGCGACGATCATGGATAACAGCCGCACCCTGACCGACAGCAGCGTCGAGCTGACCCGGCGTGCCGGTGGTTCGCTGGAAAGCATCACCCGCACCGTTTCGGCGATTCAGGCGATGAACCAGCAGATCGCAGCGGCGGCCGAGCAGCAGAGTGCCGTGGCCGAGGAGATCAACCGCAGCGTGCTGAATGTGCGGGACGTCTCGGACCAGACCTCGGCGGCCAGTGAAGAGACGGCGGCCTCGAGCGTCGAACTGGCGCGTTTGGGCACTCACCTGCAAACGCTCGTGGGCCGGTTCAAGGTATAACGCTTGATCGTTCCCACGCTCTGCGTGGGAATGCATCCTGTGACGCTCCGCGTCACGCTTGCGAAGGGACGCAGAGCGTCCTGAGCGGCATTCCCACGCAGAGCGTGGGAACGATCGGTGATGTCGCGTTTAGAGAACTTGTCGCAGGAACGCCTGGGCTCGCGGATCCTTCGGCGCGTCGAAGAATTCCGTCGGCGAAGCATCTTCCAGCAGTTTGCCGTGATCGAAGAACAGCACCCGATCCGCCACTTCCCGGGCAAAACCCATTTCGTGGGTCACGCAGACCATGGTCATGCCTTCCACGGCCAGGTTTTTCATCACGTCCAGTACTTCGCCGACCATTTCCGGGTCGAGGGCCGAAGTCGGCTCGTCGAACAGCATGACCTTGGGATCCATCGCCAGCGCCCGGGCAATCGCCACACGCTGCTGCTGACCGCCGGACAGGCGCGACGGGTACTCGCGGGCCTTCTGGGCGATACCGACCTTCTCCAGCAACGCCAACGCCTTGGCTTCGCTTTCTTTCTGGCCGCGCTTGCGCACGACTTTCTGCGCAAGGCACAGGTTCTCCAGCACGGTCATGTGCGGGAACAGATTGAAATGCTGGAACACCATGCCGACTTCGCGGCGGTAGGCGTTGATGTCGGTTTTCGGGTCGGCCAGTTGCAGGCCGTCGATGCTCACCGAACCGGAATCGAATTCTTCCAGACCATTAAGGCAACGCAGGAAGGTCGACTTGCCGGAACCGGACGGACCGATCACCACCAGCACTTCACCCTTGGCGACAACGGTGCTGACGTTATCCACCGCGCGCACCACTTGCCCACGGGTGTCGAAGACTTTTACCAGATCGCGGACTTCAATCACTTTGCGCGAGCCTCCGCTCAAGCCGGCTGGCGATTTTCGACAGCGGCAGGTTGATCAACAAGTACAGACCGGCGACGCAGAACAGGATCTCGAACGGCGAGAACGAGGTGGTGATGACTTCACGACCGCTTTTCAGCAGCTCGGTAATGGCGATCACCGACACCAGCGAAGTGTCCTTGACCAGACTGATGAACTGTCCGGCCAGCGGCGGCAGCACGCGTTTGAATGCCTGCGGCAACACCACATGACGCATCGACTGGCCGGCACTCAGACCCAGCGAACGGGCCGCTTCGTTCTGGCCGCGGGCAATCGACTGCACACCGGAACGGATGATTTCCGCCACGTAGGCGCCCGTGAACAGCGACAGCGCAGCGATCCCGGCGAACTCCCGGGACAGGTTCATCACCGTGCCAATGAAGAAATAAAAAATGAAGATCTGCACCAACAGCGGCGTGCCGCGCACCAGTTCGACATAGATCGTCGACAGGTCGCGCAGGGTCGGGTTGCTCGACAGCCGGCACAGCCCGGTGGCCAGACCGATCAACAAACCCAGCACGCCGGACACCACCGACAGCCAAAGTGTCGTCCACAGGCCCCACAACAGCGGACCCGCCGCCCAATGCCGCGTCACGCCCACGACGTCGCCTTCGGCCACATCGTCGCCCTGGGCGAATTGCAGGCTGTTTTCGTCGACGGTCAGGTGCTGCTCGTCACCGGCATCGTTGCGCAGGGTGACTTGCGCGCTGCCGCCCTTGCGCACCAGTTCGCTGACGGTGGAAATATCGTTCGCGCGCTGGGTTTCCTCGGCCTGATAGGCGAAGTACTGCGGCACACGGTTCCAGCGCCATTCGTAGGACATCAGCGACGTGGCGTAATACAGCGCGCCGGCCAGGCCGACCAGCACCAGCACGGTCAGAACGTGCCAGGGCCATTGGGCTTTTTTCTGTTTCATTGAATGTTTCTCTGATTCGCTCGTTCCCACGCTCTGCGTGGGAATGCATCCTGTGACGCTCTGCGTCACGCTTGCGAAGGGACGCGGAGCGTCCCGGGCGGCGTTCCCACGCAAAGCGTGGGAACGATCAGCGGGCGGGCCTTATTCCATGTCCTTGAGCCACTCGGTGCTCTTGAACCACTTGTCATGGATGCGATCGTAGGTGCCGTCTTCGTGGATCTGGTGCAGGAAGTTGTTGATGAAGTTGATGCTGTCGTAGTCACCCTTCTTCAGACCGAACGCCAGCGGCTCGTAGGTGAACGGCTTGTCGAGGAACACCAGCTTGCCGGCGCCGACCTTGTTCACCGCGACCACGTTGTACGGGGCGTCGTAGATAAAGGCGTCAGCCTTGCCGTTGACCACGTCGAGCACGGCTTCCTGCTCGTTGTCGTAGCCGTGGTACTTGGCCTTGGAGATCAGCTTCTTGGCGACCATCTCGCCAGTGGTGCCGAGCTTGGAGGTGATGCGGTAGTCGGCGCTGTTCAGGTCTTTGTAGGACTTGATGGTGCCTTCCAGCTCCTTGCGGATCAGCAGGGTCTGGCCGACCACGATGAACGGTTCGCTGAAGTTCAGGCGCAGGTTGCGTTCCTGGGTCAGGGTCATGCCGCTGCCGATCATGTCGAACTTGTCGGTCATCAGTGCCGGGATGATCCCGTCGTAACCGGTGGAAACCAGTTCCAGCTTGACGCCCATGGCCTTGGTCATGGCTTTGAGGAGATCGACTTCGAAACCGATGATTTCGCCGCGCTTGTTGGTCATTTCGAACGGCATGTAGGTCGGATCCATACCGACTTTCAACGAGCCGCGCTTGACCGCGTCATCGATTGCGCCGGCCTGCGCCGCGCTGACTGCAACCAGTGCCGTGACGCCGACCAGCAGCATCGACAGATACTTCTTCATCTTCAAGTCCCCAAAACCATTGCGTTTGCAACGCGAAAAACGACAGAAATGGACAAGAGTGTCCGGGTGCGCCAATTCGGGGACGGATGCTAACGCACTCGTTCGTTTGCACAAGGTTTTTTGATCGGTCGGTGCCGGATGGGACGCAGAGCGTCCCGACCTGCATTCCCACGCAGACGGTTCGACGCGGGGAACGATTGATCCGCGTCAGTAATCGGCAGGCAAAAAAAACCCCGCTTTCGCGGGGTTTCTTCATCAGGCCGGTTGCGCCTGCAAGCTCACCGGCTTGAGCGGCAGCAGCGGCGCATGGGGATCGGCTTTCACCGAGGCCCGCCAGGCGTCCAGCCACTCGGCGTGGCCTTCGGCCCACACCTGCTCGTGCAGACGGGCCAGGGCCACCGGATCGCTCAGCAGTTGCAGGCGCTCATGGTTGTTCAGCCCGGCCGGGCCGACCTTGATCGCGTGACGCACACGTTCCTGACGCAGCCATTCGATCGGCTCGGCCTCACCGTGACGCGAGGTCGCCAGCGAGCACGCCAGGGCGTTCTGCTGCGGATCGACCACGGCGCGGATGAAGCCATCGTTCAGCGCGTGCCAGCGGTTTTCGTGGGTGTACTGATCGGTGGCCAGCAGCGCCTGTGGCGGATTGTATTCCTCGGGGATGAGGAACAGGCTCTCGTCACGGGATTTGAGGCCCAAACCGACGCGGCTGGAAATCACCGACACCGGAATCGACAGCATCAGCGAACCGACGATCGGCACCAGCCACCACAGGAAGCTCGGGTTCAGCCAGATCACCAGCAGCGCCCAGAGGAAGCCCAACAGGGTCTGCGGACCGTGACGCTTGACCGCTTCGCTCCACGGCGTCGAATCGTCGTCACGCTGCGGCGAGTTCCAGGTCGCAGCCCAGCCGAGGAACGCGGCGAGCACGAAACGGGTGTGGAAAATCATCCGCACCGGCGCCAGCAGCATGGAGAACAGCATCTCCAGCAGCATCGACAGAGTCACCTTAAACTTGCCGCCGAACTCTTTCGCGCCCTTGGCCCAGATCAGGATGACGCTCAACAGTTTCGGCAGGAACAGCAGCACGATGGTCGTCGAGAACAGCGCAATCGCTTTGTCCGGGTGCCATTGCGGCCACAGCGGATACAGCTGACGCGGTTCGAGGAAGTACTGCGGCTCCATCAGCGTGTTCACCGCCAGCAGCGCGGTCGACAGCACCAGGAAGAAGAACCACAACGGCGCCGACAGGTAGGACATCACGCCGGTCAGGAACACCGCGCGGTGCACCGGGTGCATGCCTTTTACCAGGAACAGGCGGAAGTTCATCAGGTTGCCGTGGCACCAGCGACGGTCACGCTTGAGCTCGTCGAGCAGGTTCGGCGGCAGTTCCTCGTAGCTGCCCGGCAGATCGTAGGCAATCCACACGCCCCAGCCGGCACGGCGCATCAGCGCGGCTTCAACGAAGTCGTGAGAGAGGATCGCACCGGAGAACGCACCCTTGCCCGGCAACGGCGCCAGGGCGCAGTGGTCGATGAACGGCTTCATACGGATGATCGCGTTGTGACCCCAGTAGTGGGATTCACCCAGCTGCCAGAAGTGCAGACCGGCCGTGAACAACGGACCGTACACGCGGGTGGCGAACTGCTGCATGCGTGCATACAGCGTGTCCATGCCCGAAGCGCGCGGCGCGGTCTGGATGATGCCGGCGTCCGGAGTGGCCTCCATCAGGCGCACCAGACTGGTCAGGCACTCGCCGCTCATCACCGAGTCGGCGTCGAGCACGACCATGTACTTGTAGTCACCGCCCCAGCGACGGCAGAAGTCGTCGAGGTTGCCGCTCTTGCGTTTGACGCGGCGGCGACGGCGGCGATAGAAGATCTTGCCGAAGCCCTTGGCTTCGCGGCAGACGTCCAGCCAGGCCTGCTGCTCGGCAACGCAGATGTCGGTGTCGTTACTGTCGCTGAGGACGAAGAAGTCGAAACGGTCCAGATCACCGGTAGCCGCGACCGACTCGAAGGTCGCGCGCAGACCGGCGAACACCCGAGGCACGTCTTCGTTGCAGATCGGCATCACCAGCGCGGTGCGCGCGTCTTTCGGAATCGGCTCGTTACCGGCACTTTTACCGGAGATCCGGTACTTATCGTGACCAGTGAGCAATTCGAGGAAGCCCATCAGCGCGGTCCAGAAACCGGCCGACACCCAGCAGAACAGAATCCCGAACATGATCAGGATGCTGGTCTGCAGCGCATACGGCAGCACTTGCGTGGCGGTTTGCAGCAGCGGTTGATGCAGGACTTCTTCCAGATCGACAAACGACCAGCCCTGGTACGGCATGATGCCTTTCATGTACCAGCCGGCGACGATGGTCTGACCCAGCATCAGCAGCAAAAGAATGTAGCGACGGATCGAACCGACCGTGCGCCAGCGCGCCGCCGGCAGCACGTTGGCGTCCTTCGGCGGTTTCGGCGGATTGGTCCGGCCGGTCAGGCGGCGCCAGCCACGCACCAGAATGTTGGTGCGCCACGGTTCCGGCACGACCTTGGTCCGACGGATCGGCGGCGTGGCCTTCATGCTGATCCGGCCGCTGGCGTCGAGCACCAGCATTTCCGCGTCTTGCAGCTCTTCGGCGGTGCTCAGGATCAGGCGCTTGCCCACCGAAGCCTGGGCGGCTTCGGTCGGAGCGTCAAAGGTCTTGGACGACAGGCGTTCATGCAATTCGCTGAAGGACTGGCAGCCCGCGAGTTCCGCGCGCTGCTCGTCGGTCATCGGCAGATGCGCCAGGTACTCGGACAGAGTCTCTGGCTGTACTTGAGAGTTACTCATCGGCAGGCAACTGATAGCTCCAGGTCTCGGTCAGGACTTCTTCAGTCGGTGCCGATTCCGGTGTGGCTGGGGCCGCGTCCGCAGCGGCTGGCTGCTTGGCGTCTTTGTTGGCCTTGTCCTTGGCATCTGCAACCGGCTTGGCGTCGGCCTGTTTGGCCTCGGCGGCCTTGGCTTCCTTGTCGGCTTTCTCTTGTTGCTTGGCGGCAACCTTGTCGGCCTTGGCCACCGACGAATTGGACGTCGGTACCGAAGACTTGGCCAGATCAGCGGTAACCACTGGCTGCACCAGCGCTGCGCGCATCTCGGTGGACTTGCTCGGGTCCTTGATCTTCATCCGCAGGGTCAGGCGCCAGCCCTTGGTTTCCGGGTTGTAGCGCACGCTGTTCTCGACCAGTTCGGCGTTGTCGCCGACGCTGACCTGGCTGCGAACGTCCGCATCCGGGGCCAAAGCGGCCAGGGACGGGCCCTCGAAGTCGATCAGGTAGGCAACGCTGCCATCCGGCTGACGGATCAGGTTCGATTGCTTGACGTCACCCGTGGAGCGCAGGGTCTGGTTGACCCAGGCGCTGTCCGGCGCGTGCAGCGCGGCTTCGTCGATGGTCCAGTGCATGCGGTAGGCGAAGTCCAGCGGCTGGCCCGGCTCCGGCAGTTTTTCCGGGCTCCAGAACGCAACGATGTTGTCGTTGGTTTCGTCGGCGGTCGGGATCTCGACCAGATCGACGGTGCCTTTGCCCCAGTCGCCCTTCGGCTCGATCCAGGCGCTTGGGCGCTTGTCGTAGCGGTCGTCGAGGTCTTCGTAGTGGCTGAAATCACGGCCACGTTGCAGCAGACCGAAACCACGCGGGTTCTCGACGCTGAAGTTGCTCACGGCCAGGTGTTTCGGGTTGTTCAGCGGACGCCAGATCCACTCGCCATTGCCGGCATGGATCGACAGACCGCTGGAGTCGTGCAGCTCACGACGGTAGTTGAGCACTTTCGACGGCTGGTTGGCGCCGAACAGGAACATGCTGGTCAGCGGCGCAATGCCAAGCTTGCCGACCTTGTCACGCAGGTACATCTGGCCCTTGACGTCGACGATCGTGTCGCTGCCCGGACGCAGGATCAGACGGTAGGCGCCGGTCGCACGCGGCGAATCCAGCAGGGCGAAGATCACCAGGTGCTTGTCGCCCGGCTTCGGCTGCTGAATCCAGAACTCGCGAAAACGCGGGAATTCTTCGCCGGACGGCAGAGCGGTATCGATCGCCAGGCCACGGGCCGACAGGCCGTAGGTGTGACCCTTGCCGACGACGCGGAAGTAGCTCGCGCCCAGCATGGTCATGATTTCGTCTTGCTTGTCAGCCTTGTTGATCGGGTACAGCACACGGAAACCGGCGTAGCCCAGTTGTTCGGTGGCCTTCGGATCGAACTGCAGGTCGCCGAAATCGAAACGGCTCGGATCGTATTTGATCTCTTCGACGGTGTTCGCGGTGATTTCGTTGATTTTCACCGGCGTATCGAAGTGCATGCCCTGATGATAGAAGGACAGCTTGAACGGGGTCTTCTGGTCGGCCCATTCGGCTTTTTCGGTGCGGAAACGAATCTTCTGATAGTCCGCGAATTTCATCTCACGGAATTCGTTTGGCAGGTTGCTGCGCGGGGCTTCGAACTTCTGCCCGGCCAGCTCTTTGGCCTTGGCCGACACATCGTCAAGATTGAATGCCCAAAGCTGGCCGGCGCTGAGCAGGCAGAGTACTGCCGAGCCCGCTACCAGAGCGCTGCGCAAGCGTTTGGCAGACAATTTTGCTGCATTACAGGGACTAACAATCACGAGCAACCCTCGCCGAAAACAGATCAATAAACCAACGGCCAGATGAAGTGCCTGTGAGGGATTCGGTACAAAAAAACCGACCTTTCAGGGCACCCTTGCCAAGTTGGCGAGCATTGTTCCGACTCCGCTGGGTCAAAATGATTCCCCAATCGGATCCGGACAAGTCTCTACCTAAGTCAAAATGGACCAACGAACGCTGATCCCCGTAGCGCGCGATTATCTAGTAGCCCGCGTGACAACGCATCAGGGGTAACAAAGTATTTATCGCGAAAATTCCCTGTTTTCAGTCGAAAAGCCCTTAAAAAGATGTTTCAAGCGCTTTCATGTCTGTAACAGGAAGGTGACCGGGCCATCGTTGACCAGGTGCACCTGCATATCCGCGCCGAATCTACCTGATGCCACTGTGCCATGCATCTGTTTCGCTTTGCTTAATAGATAGTCGAATAACTCCTCGCCCAACGCCGGAGGGGCGGCGGTCGAGAAACTCGGGCGCAACCCGCTTTTGGTGTCGGCGGCGAGGGTGAACTGAGAGACCAGCAGCAACCCGCCGCCCACATCCGTCAGGGACAAATTCATCTTGCCCTCGGCATCACTGAACACTCGATAGTTAAGCAGCTTATGCAGAAGTTTGTCGGCGCTGGCCGGTGTGTCGTCGGGTTCGACCGCCACCAGCACCAATAACCCCTGATCGACACTGCCAACCACCTCGCCCGCCACTTCGACCCGCGCGCCTTTCACGCGCTGCAGCAGACCTTTCATGCTTCTTCAGGCGGCAGGTCAAGCAGACGCCGGGCCATTTTGCTGGCGGCGCGCACCAGTGCATCGGTGATGCCCGGTTCGGACGCGGCGTGGCCGGCGTCGCGGATCACCTGCAGCTCACTGTTCGGCCAGGCCTGATGCAGTTCCCAGGCGTTGTCGAGCGGGCAGATCACGTCGTAGCGACCATGGATGATCACGCCCGGCAGATGAGCAATCTTGCCCATGTCGCGAATCAACTGGTCTGGTTCAAGGAACGCATTGTTGGTGAAGTAGTGGCATTCGATCCGCGCGATCGACAACGCGCGCTGCGGCTCGGAGAATCGGTCGACCACCAGCGGATTCGGGCGCAGGGTCGCGGTGCGCCCTTCCCAGGTCGACCAGGCCTTGGCCGCGTGCATCTGGGCGATCTGGTCGTTGCCGGTCAGGCGCTTGTGGAAAGCGCTGAGCAGGTCATCGCGCTCGTCCAACGGGATCGGTGCGAGGTAGTCCTGCCAGTAATCGGGGAACAGACGGCTGGCACCGGCCTGGTAGAACCATTCGATTTCCTGCGGACGGCAGAGAAAAATCCCGCGCAGGATCAGACCATGCACGCGCTCCGGGTGAGTCTGCGCGTAGGCCAGCGCCAGGGTCGAACCCCAGGAACCGCCGAACAGCACCCATTTATCAATGCCCAGGTGTTTGCGAATGCGCTCAAGGTCTTCGACCAGATCCCAGGTGGTGTTGTTTTCCAGGCTGGCGTGGGGCGTGGAGCGACCGCAGCCGCGCTGGTCGAAGGTGACAATGCGATACAGGTTCGGATCGAAGTAGCGGCGACTCTGGGCGTCGCACCCGGCGCCGGGACCTCCGTGGATGAACACCACCGGCAAACCTTCCGGTGAACCGCTTTCGTCGACGTACAGCGTATGGGTGTCATCGACGGCCAGATCGTGCCGTGCGTGAGGTTTGATCTGCGGAAACAAAGTCTGCATTGCGCGCTCCGTAAGGGGTCGAGGTCATCCCTGGGGGGACTTCTATTATTCTGCCGTCCGGCATCATAAACCCGATTTACGTCAATGAGCATGCCCGCGCGCTGTCACAATTTGTCAGCCATGAACCCCAGCAGGTTCTCGAAGAGACGATCGACCTCGGCGACCTGATGCCGCGCTCGCAGGCAGCCGTGAACCAGCCCTTCGCCGTAGTACAGCGTTGCGTCGACGCCCGCCGCGTTCAGCCGTTCGGCGTAGCACACGCCGTCGTCACGCAGCGGATCGAACTGCGCCACCGCGATCCAGGCCGGGGGCAACCCACCGAAGTCCTCGGCCAGCAACGGCATCGCATAAGCGTTCGGCTTCGCAGTGCCGCGCAGGTACAAGGCGTGATAGCAATCGACATCGCTGCTGGCGAGCAACGGCCCATCGGCGCATTCGCTGCGCGACGGTAACTGCTCGTCGCCACCCAGCCCCGGATAGATCAAGACCTGCGCGCCCGGCAGCGGCTCGCCGGCATCGCGCAGCGCCAGGCACAACGCCGACGCCAGATTGCCCCCGGCGCTGTCGCCCGCCACCAGCATCCGTCCGGGATCGAACCAGAACGGCCCGCTGCGCAATGCGCGCCAGACGCTCAGACAATCCTCGAAACCGGCCGGGAACGGATGCTCCGGCGCCAGCCGATAATCCACCGCGACCACCATCGCCCCGAGCGCCATGGCCAGCTCGCAGCAGATGAAATCGTGGGAATCCAGTCCGCCGACCACCCAACCGCCACCGTGCAGGTACAACACGCATGGCCAGCCACTGGCCGGTGGCTGGACGGGCGGGCGATACGAACGCACCGCCACTCCGCTCAACTGGAAATCCACCACCTCCAGCCCCGCCGGCCGTTCGGGCGTGAAGGCGCGGCACATCTCGTCATAGGATTTGCGCAACCCGCCGAGGCTGCTGTCATCGCTGGCAAAGCCTTCGGTCCTGGCGACGAACGCCGCCATCGACGGCGAGAGTGGATAAGTGCCCATCAGTTTTTCAGGCTGGCCTGAACCGTGGCCACGCCATCCTTGCCATCGAAACTGCTGACCCCCGCCAGCCAGCGTTGCAGGTCTTCGGGATGCTCACGCAGCCAGGTCCTGGCCACTTCCTGCGGTGTCTTGCGCTCCATGATCGGCACCATCAACTGGCTTTCCTGAGCCGCAGTGAAGGTCAGGTTTTCCAGCAGTCGATGGACGTTCGGGCAGCGCTCGGCGTAGTCCGGCGCGGTGACGGTGGAGACGGTGGCGGCGCCCTCGTTTGGACCGTAGACGTCTTCGCTGCCGGTCAGGTAGGTGATCTTCATGTTGATGTTCATCGGATGCGGGGTCCAGCCGACGAACACCACGAATTCCTTGCGGTTCACCGCTCGTTGCACGGCAGCGAGCATGCCGGCCTCACCGGATTCGATGATCTTGAAATCCTTCAGGCCGAAGTGGTTGGTTTCGATCATGGTCTTGATCGTGGTGTTGGCGCCGCTGCCGGGCTCGATGCCGTAGATCTTGCCGCCGAGCTGATCCTTGAATTTCGCGATGTCGCCGAAGGTTTTCAGCCCGGCCGCCGCGACGTAGTCCGGCACTGCCAGCGTCGCCTGGGCATCCGCCAGACTTGGCTTGTCCATGACCTTGACCTGATTGGCGGCGAGAAACGGCGCGATGTTCTTGTCCATCGCCGGTTTCCAGTAGCCGAGGAAGATATCCAGACGCTTGTCGCGGATGCCGGCGAAGATGATTTGCTGCACCGCACTGGTCTGCTTGCTTTCATAACCGAGGCTGTTGAGCAGCACGTCGGCCATGCCGCTGGTGGCGATCACGTCGGTCCAGTTGACCACGCCCATGCGCACGGTTTTGCAGGAAGCATCGTCGGAAGCCATGGCGCCGGCGCTGAGCAGCGCACTGCTGGTGAGGATTAACGCACAACGAGTGAACAGTTTTTTCATGTGGGATCGTCTCGTGCGGCAGCGGGTTATTGTTCGGATCGGTGTCTTCTTGCACCGTGGCCGAAACATTACGCAGCAGACGAGACGGAAAAACGAACTGTGGCGACCGGGATTTGCACGGTGGCGACTG
The DNA here is from genome assembly GCF_056626735.1 of Pseudomonas sp. 1. Classification (NCBI taxonomy): domain Bacteria; kingdom Pseudomonadati; phylum Pseudomonadota; class Gammaproteobacteria; order Pseudomonadales; family Pseudomonadaceae; genus Pseudomonas; species Pseudomonas sp. 1. Next base: position 116,889 of record NZ_JBWXMQ010000004.1, read on the forward strand.
TTTGGCAGCGCCCCCAGACCGCTCACTCACTGCAGATCGTTCCCACGCTCCGCGTGGGAATGCCTCAAGGGACGCTCCGCGTCCAGTGACGCGGAGCGTCACGGGCTGCATTCCCACGCAGAGCGTGGGAACGATCAGAGCAGACTCAGTTGTAGTGCTTCGCGCCCCAGGCGAGCAATCCCTGCAGCAATTCCTTCAACACCACCCGAGTCGGCTGCGCCAGGTCGGCGCGGTAGCGGAACGGTTCGAACTCTTCCATATAGGTGCACTGGCCCAGTTCCAGTTGCACGGCGTGGATGTCATCGGCCGGGTTGCCGTAATGACGGGTGATGTGGCCGCCCTTGAAGCGCCCGTTCAGCACATGGGTGTAAGCGTCGTGGCGGGCGCAGATCGCTTCCAGTTGCGTGGCCAGTTGTGGATCGCAGCTGGCGCCATTGAAGGTGCCGAGGTTGAAGTCAGGCAGCTTGCCGTCGAACAGGTGCGGGATGATCGAGCGGATCGAGTGTGCATCGAACAGCAGCGCGTAACCGAATTCGGCCTTCAGCCGCGCCAGCTCTTGCTGCAAGGTGCGGTGATACGGCGTCCAGATCTGCTCCAGATACGTCGCACGTTCTTCTTTCGACGGCTCCTTGCCTTCCTTGAACAACGCAATGCCATCGAACAGCGTCGCCGGATACAGACCGGTGGTGGCGCCGGCGTACAGCGGTTTGTCGTCGGATGGCCGGTTCAGGTCGATGACGAACCGCGAATACTCGGCCGCCAGTGTGCTGGCGCCCAGTTCGGCAGCGAAATCGTAAAGCTGCGGAATGTGCCAGTCGGTGTCCGGCAGGCTTTTCGCGTCCGGGATCAACCCGGCCTCGACCGCCGGGGTCAGGCGCACACCGGCGTGGGGCATGCTGATCAGCAGCGGTACGCGACCTTGTTTGAAGTTCAGAACCTTATCCACAACCGCTCTCCTACAGACTTGATTCAACGCCGTGACGCACGACGCGCTTGTCCAGTTCACCACCCAGCCAGTACGCCAGATCCGCCGGGCGGTCGATCTGCCAGGCGACAAAATCCGCGACCTTGCCGACCTCCAGCGAACCGTGGGTTTCGGCCATTCCCAAAGCTTGCGCCGCGTGAATCGTGGCGCCGGCCAGGGCTTCTTCCGGGGTCATGCGGAAGCAGGTGCAGGCCATGTTCAGCATCAGGCGCAATGACAGCGCCGGCGAAGTGCCGGGATTGAGGTCGCTGGCGATGGCGATTTTCACCTTGTGTTTACGCAGGGCTTCCATCGGCGGCAACTGGGTTTCACGCAGGAAGTAGAACGCGCCCGGCAACAACACCGCGACAGTATCGGACTTGGCCATGGCAATGGCGTCGGCTTCGTCCATGAACTCCAGGTGATCGGCGGACAACGCGTGATAGCGCGCGGCCAGACTTGAGCCGTGCAGCGACGACAATTGCTCGGCGTGCAGCTTCACCGGCAGACCGAGCTTTTGCGCGGTGATGAACACCCGCTCGACCTGTTCCGGGGAGAACGCCAGGTATTCGCAGAACGCATCCACCGCATCCACCAGGCCTTCGGCGGCCAGCGCCGGGAACATCTCGGCGCAGATGTGATCGATGTAATCGTCAGCGCGATCCTTGTATTCCGGCGGCAAGGCGTGAGCGGCCAGGCAGGTGCTGCGCACGCTGATCGGCAGCTCGGCGGCGAGGCGACGGATGACCCGCAAAATCTTGCGCTCGCTGGCCAGATCGAGACCGTAGCCGGATTTCATTTCGACCGTGGTCACGCCGTCGCGCATCAGGCTTTTCAGGCGTTTGGCGGCGCTGGCGAACAGCTCGTCTTCCGAAGCTTCACGGGTGGCGCGCACGGTGCTGGCGATGCCGCCACCGGCCGCTGCGATCTCGGCGTAGCTGACGCCTTGCAGGCGCTTCTCGAACTCGCCGCTGCGGTTGCCGCCGAACACGGTGTGGGTGTGGCAGTCGATCAGGCCGGGGGTGACCCACGCGCCTTGCAGGTCATTGACCGCCGGGTATTCGCCGGACGGCAATTGGCTGCGCGGGCCGATCCACTCGATGAGCGCACCGGACGTCACGATGGCCGCATCCTCGATGATCGAGTAGACGCCTTGCGCCATGGTCGCGACGTGGCAGTGTTGCCAGAGGGTTTTCATCCCAAGTCCTCGTCTTGTGATCGTTCCCACGCTCTGCGTGGGAATGCCTCAAGGGACGCTCCGCGTCCAGTGACGCGGAGCGTCACGGGCTGCATTCCCACGCGGACGGTTCGACGCCTCGACGTGGGAACGATCAGTGGTGGGGTTAAAGGCTCGGCAGCAGTTTCGCCGGAACCAGTTCGGTCAGAACCCGCGACGCCAGCAGTTCAGTCGCCGCATTGATGTCCGGCGCGAAGAAGCGGTCCTTCTCGTAGAACGGCACTTCGCGACGCAGAATCCCTCGGGCCTGCTCCAGTTTGGCCGAGGTCTTCAGACCATTGCGCAGGTCCAGCCCCTGCACCGCCGCCAGCCATTCCACCGCGAGAATCCCGCGCGTGTTCTCGGCCATTTCCCACAGGCGCTTGCCGGCGGCCGGAGCCATCGAAACGTGGTCTTCCTGGTTGGCAGAAGTCGGCAGGCTGTCCACCGAATGCGGATGGGACAACGCCTTGTTTTCACTGGCCAGGGCCGCAGCGGTCACCTGGGCGATCATGAAGCCGGAGTTCACGCCACCGTTGGCCACCAGGAACGGCGGCAGTTGCGACATGTGTTTGTCCATCATCAGCGAGATACGGCGCTCGCTGAGGGAGCCGATTTCGGCGATGGCCAGGGCCATGTTGTCAGCGGCCATGGCCACTGGTTCGGCGTGGAAGTTGCCGCCGGAAATCACGTCGCCTTCGGCCGCGAACACCAGCGGGTTGTCGGATACGGCGTTGGCTTCGACAGCCAGCACTTCGGCGGCCTGACGGAACTGGGTCAGGCACGCGCCCATGACTTGCGGCTGGCAACGCAGCGAGTACGGGTCCTGAACCTTTTCGCAGTTCTGGTGCGAGTCGGAGACTTCGCTGCGCTCGCCCAGCAGATCGCGGTAAGCGGCAGCGGCGTCGATCTGGCCTTTCTGGCCGCGGGCAGCGTGGATGCGTGCGTCGAACGGCGAACGCGAACCGAGCACCGCTTCCACCGTCAGCCCGCCCAGCGCCAGCGCGCCGGCGAACAGGTCTTCACCTTCGAACAGACCACGCAGCGCAAACGCGGTGGAAACCTGTGTGCCGTTGAGCAACGCCAGACCTTCTTTCGCCGCCAGGGTCAGCGGGGTCAGGCCGGCGACTTTCAGCGCTTCGGTCGCTTCCATCCACTCGCCCTTGTAGCGCGCCTTGCCCTCGCCCAGCAGCACCAGCGACATGTGCGCCAGCGGCGCCAGGTCACCGGAGGCACCGACCGAACCTTTCAACGGAATGTGCGGGTAAACCTCGGCGTTGATCAGGGCGATCAGCGCATCGATCACCACCCGACGGATGCCGGAGAAACCACGGCTGAGGCTGTTGACCTTGAGCACCATGATCAGGCGCACCAGCTCATCGCTGATCGGCTGGCCGACGCCGGCGGCGTGGGACAGCACCAGCGAACGCTGGAGGTTTTCCAGGTCTTCGCTGGCGATACGGGTCGAGGCCAGCAGGCCGAAACCGGTGTTGATGCCGTAGGCGGTGCGGTTTTCCGCAAGGATCTGCTCGACGCACGCCACGCTGGCTTCGATCTGCGCGCTGGCGCTGTTGTCGAGGGTCAGCTTGACCGGGTTCTGATAAACGTCACGCAGTTGGGCCAGGCTCAGTTGGCCGGGGATCAGGTTCAGCGCAGTCATTTAAATGCTCCTTTTGAGGCATTCAGCTCTTAGTTAAAGAGAAACTACCAGTCGCTCCGGAGCATTCCGTTATCCGTCGCTTTTCGTCTTTTGGACGATCCGCGCCTTGGCACGCTGGTATGGGTAGTTGTCAGTGCAGATTCGGTAATGCGTTGTGCAGCAGGTTCGAGTCTTTCAGAACGCTAGCGGCGGCGGCGATGTCCGGTGCCAGCCAGCGGTCCTGATCGTAGGCCGGGACTTTTGCGCGCAGCAGTCGCCAGGCGGTATCGGTGCCCGCGCCGAAGCGCTGTTCCTTGAGGAACTCAAACGCCTGGGCCGCCAGCAGGTATTCGATGGCGAGGATCTGCGTGCAGTTTTCCAGCGCGCGGTGCAGCTTCAGCGCGGCGTTGGTACCCATGCTCAAGTGATCTTCCTGCAGGCCCGAGGTGACGTAGTTGTCGAGCACCGCCGGTTGCGCCAACTGGCGGTTTTCCGCGCACAGCGATGCGGCGACGTATTGCACGATCATCATCCCGGAGTTCACCCCCGGATTAGCCACCAGAAACGCCGGCAGACCGCTGACGTGCGGGTTGATCAGGCGATCCAGACGCCGCTCGGCAATCGAGCCGATTTCGGCCATCGCAATCGCCAGCAGATCCGTCGCCAGCGCCACCGATTGCCCGTGCGGGTTGGCCTGGGACATCACCCGGAAGTCGTCCGGCGTGCCCAGCAGCAACGGATTGTCGGTGCAGCCGTTGAGTTCGGTTTCGATCTGTTTGATCGCGTGTTCCAGTTGATCGCGCGCGGCACCATGCACCTGCGGGATCGAGCGGATGCTCAGGGCATCCTGAGTGCGAATGCCTTTGCTCGCGGCGATCACTTCACTGCCATCGAGCAAGGCGCGCAGATTGACGCCGACCTGCTGCATGCCCGGATGCGGCTTGAGCGCGATGATCTCGGCATCGAATGCGGCGATCTGGCCGCGCTGGGCTTCGAAGCTCATGGCGCCGATCACATCCGCCCATTGCACCAGACGCGTGGCGTCGGCGATCGCCAGGCAACCGAGGCCGGTCATGCACGGCGTGCCGTTGACCAGGCACAGACCGTCCTTCGCCCCGAGCTGCACCGGTTGCAGGCCCTCTTCGGCCAGCGCCTGCTGCGCGGACACCACTTGCCCGCGATAGCTGACATTGCCCACGCCCAGCAGCGCAATGCCGATGTGCGCCATGTGAGTCAGGTAACCCACCGAACCCTGGGACGGCACTTGCGGGGTGACGCCGCGATTGAGCAGCGCCAGCAACGCCTCGACCACCCGGCGATGAATACCGGATTTGCCGTGGCTGTAGTTGCGGATCGCCGAGCACATGATCGCGCGCGTCTGCTCATCGGTCAGTACCGGGCCGACGCCGCAGGCATGGCTGAGCAAGGTGTTGCGCGACAGCTGGCTGAGCTGTTCGTCTTTCAGCGAAACGTTGCACAGCGCACCGAGACCGGTGTTCACGCCATAGGCGCGCTCGCCGCTGGCAACGATGCGCTGGACGATGCCCTGTGCGTTTTCAATGCGCGCCCAGGTCTGCGCCGACAGCTCGAGCTGCGCGCCGTGACGGGCGACTGCGACCACATCCTGCCAACGCATCGGAGCGTCGGCGATAACGATTTTTTCAGCCTGGGACATCTAAAACCTCTTGGACTTGATCGTTCCCATGCTCTGCGTGGGAATGCCGCTTGGGACGCTCCGCGTCCCGCTCTCAACGCAAGACTGGAGTCCTGCGCAATGGTGACGCGGAGCGTCACGGTATGCATTCCCACGCAGACGGTTCGACGCCTCGACGTGGGAACGAGCCTGCCGTAAAACCTTTAAACCACCGCCGCCCGGCGCTGCACGAACCGGTCGACATATTCGTCCGCCGGCGAATGCAGGATCTCTTTCGGCGTACCGACCTGGATCAGGCGGCCGTCCTTGAGAATCGCGATGCGGTTACCGATGCGCACGGCCTCGTCGAGGTCGTGGGTGATGAAGACGATGGTCTTGTGCAGGGTCTTTTGCAGCTCCAGCAACTGGTCCTGCATCTCGGCGCGGATCAGCGGATCGAGTGCACTGAACGCTTCGTCCATCAGGATGATGTCGGTGTCCGCCGCCAGGGCGCGAGCCAGGCCCACACGTTGGCGCATGCCGCCGGAGAGCTGGTGCGGGTATTTGTTTTCGTAGCCCTTGAGGCCCACGGTGTTGATCCAGTGCAGCGCGCGTTCGGCGCACAGCTGCTTGCTCTCGCCGCGCACTTTCAGGCCGTAGGCAACGTTGTCGAGGACGGTCTTGTGCGGCAGCAGGCCGAAGCTCTGGAACACCATGCTGATCTTGTGCCGGCGAAATTCGCGCAGGGCTTCCATGTCGTATTGCAGGATGTCCACGCCGTCCACCAGGATCGCGCCGCTGGTCGGGTCGATCAGGCGGTTGAAGTGGCGCACCAGCGTCGATTTGCCGGAGCCGGACAGGCCCATGATCACGAAGATCTCGCCGGTGCCGATGCTCAGGGACAAGTCGTTGACCCCGACCACGCAACCGGTTTCGTTCAGCACCTGATCCTTGGTCTTGCCCTGGCCGACCATCGCCAGAGCGTCCGAGGCACGATTGCCGAAAATCTTGAAGACGTTTTTGACTTCGATCTTGCTCACGGTTGCGTTGCTCATTTGCTCACCTCATGCCGTGGCCGACCATATGCCTGGGTAATGCGGTCGATGACCACTGCGAGAATCACGATCGCCAGACCGGCTTCCAGGCCACGTCCGACGTTGAGGGTCTGAATGCCCACCAGCACATCTTCACCCAGGCCACGGGCGCCGATCATCGAGGCGATCACCACCATCGACAGGGCCATCATGGTGGTCTGGTTGATCCCGGCCATGATGCTCGGCAGGGCCAGCGGCAGTTGCACGCCGAACAGTTGCTGCCAGCGGTTGGCGCCGAAGGCGTTGATGGCTTCCATCACTTCGCCGTCGACCTGGCGGATGCCCAGATCGGTCAGGCGGATCAGCGGCGGCGCGGCGTAGATCACGGTGGCGAAAATCGCCGGTACCTTGCCCAGGCCGAACAGCATCAGCACCGGAATCAGGTACACGAAGCTGGGCATGGTCTGCATGATGTCAAGCAGCGGCATCAGCACCGAACGCAGGCGATTGCTGCGCGCCGAGAGAATCCCCAGCGGTACGCCGATCAGCACCGAAATGACCGTCGCCACCATCATCAGCGCGAGGGTCTGCATCAACTTGTCCCACAGACCGACAGCGCCGACCAGGAACAACAGACCGACGATCACGGCGGTGGTCACGGCTTTGCGCGTTGCGTGCCAGGCCACGACACCGACGATGGCCAGCATCAACCACCACGGCGCGGCGCGCAGCAGGCCTTCAAGATTGACGATGGCCCACAGCAGGGTGTCGGAGATATGGCGGAACACATCGCCGTAGTTGGTGACCAGCGCATCGACCCAACCGTTGACCCAGTCGGCGATGGAAAAGGTAAAGCTTTCGGGAAACATAAGCGGCTCTCAATCAGGAAACTCAATCAAGCGATTGCGGCGAATATCCCGGCCCGCCTCTCGGTTGGCCGGGAGGAATTCGACCTACAGCGCCGCTTCGATTTTCTTGGCAGCGTCTTCACTCACCCACGCATGCCAGACCTCAGGATGTTCCTTGAGGAAGATTTTCGCCAGTTTTGGCGACTCGATACGTTCCTTCGCCATGCGGCCCAGATTCTGGTTCAGCAGGTCGATCGGCAGGTTGACCTTTTCCAGCACGGCCACCAGTTCCGGGGCTTCGTCATGGAAGGTCTTGGACAGGCCAACCTTGATGGTCACGGTCTTGTCGACGCCCGGTTTTTCTTCCAGTTTCACCGCGTCGATCTGACCCATCAGCGGGGTTGGCGTCCAGTAGTAGAACAGGATCGGCTCGCCACGCTTGTAGCTCGACAGCACGGCCGCATCCAGCGCCGGGCCGGTGCCGGGGCGGAAGTTGGTGTAGCTGTTTTCCAGGCCGTAGCTTTTCAGCATTTCGCTGTTGTCCAGCTCGCAGGTCCAGCCGGCCGGGCAGTTGTAGAAGCGGCCTTTGGAAGGCTCTTCGGCGTCCTTGAAGACGGCGGCGTATTTGCCCAGGTCGGCGATGTTTTTCAGGTCCGGCGCCTTGGCTTCCAGCTTGCGCTTGGCATCGCCTTCGATCACGTAGCGCGGCACGTACCAGCCTTCCACTGCACCGACCACCGGGGCGCCGACACCGACGACCTTGCCGGCCTTCTCGGCCTTGTTCCAGACCTCGCTGCGGCCGACCCATTCTTCGGCAAAGATCTGGATGTCGTTGCTGCTCAGGGCGTTTTCCATGGTGATGGAGTTGCCCGGCAGGCTGTCGGTCTTGCAGTCGTAACCTTTCTCCAGCACCACCTGCAGAACGTCGGTCAGCAGCATGCCGCTTTCCCAGTTCAGGCCGGCGAATTTCACCGGTTTGCCGGACTCGCACCAGCCGGCGGCCTGGGTCGCGCCAGCGCTGGCCAGCAGGCCCATGGAAAGCAATGTGGTCAGCAGGGTCTTGTTCGATTTCATTGTTGTGACGCTCCTAATCATGAATTGGCTTACGGCAGTCAAGAGGCATCCAGCCCTGTCCACGTCCAAATCAGGCCTGCGCCGCAGCGCGACCGGCCCCGCTTGTTTTAGGTTGTACAACGCTGTTCTGCTCGACGGGCAGAATCAGTCGATCGGGTACGGTGCCGTGCCATTTTTTCGCGCAGACGTAGTACAGCGCTGCGGGCAGCACGAGACCGATGATCCAGGAAATATCCACATCCCCCAGGGCCGCTACCAATGGACCGGTATAGAACTTGGTGGAAATGAACGGCAGTTGCACCAGCACCCCGAACACATAAACGCTGATACCGAGGATGTTCCAGCGGCCATAGCGACCGTTCGGATCCGCCAGCGCCGGTACGTCGTAGCGCTCGCGGGTGATGCAGTAGTAGTCCACCAGGTTGATCGCACTCCACGGCGTGAAGAACGCCAGCAGGAACAGGATGAAGGACTTGAACGCACCGAGGAACGAATGCTGGCCGAGCAGCGCAATCAGGGTCGCTGCGCCGACGATCACCAGCACGAACACCAGGCGCTGCATCCGGGTGACCGTCAGGTGGCCACGGAAGCCGCTGATGATGGTCGCGATGCACATGAAGCTGCCGTAGGAGTTCAGGGTGGAGATGGTGACCTTGCCGAACGCGATGCTGAAATACAGCAGCGCGGCAGTGGCACCGGTCCCGCCCAGACCGACGATGTAAGCGACTTCATGCCCGGCGAATTGCCCGTTGGCCGAAGCGGCTGCGAACACACCGAGGATCATCGCCACCTGCGCGCCGATCACCGAACCGGCACCGGCGGCGAAAAAGGTTTTCACCGAAGACACCTTGCTCGGCAGGTAGCGCGAGTAGTCCGCCACGTACGGGCCGAAAGCGATCTGCCAAGAGGCCGCGAGCGAAACCGCCAGCAGGAAACTGCTCCAGCTGAAGTGACGGATTTCCAGAAGTGCGCCGACGTCCACCTGACTCATCAGGCGGCTGAACAGGTACACGAAAGCGATCACACCAATGGCACTGGCGATCCGGCCGATCCAGTGAATCACCCGATAGCCGAGCACCGTGACCACCACGATGACGCTGGCGAACAGCAGGATGCCGACGGTGTCGCTGACCCCGAACAACTGGCCCAGCGCCTGACCCGATAGCACGGTTCCGGTGGCGGTGAAGCCCAGATACATCAGGCACACCAGCACGATCGGGATCGCCGCGCCGTAGACGCCGAACTGCACCCGGCTGGAAATCATCTGCGGCAGGCCAAGCTTCGGCCCCTGTGCCGCGTGCAGCGCCATCACCCCTCCGCCCAGCAGTTGACCGATCAGCAGACCGATCAACGACCAGAACACATCACCGCCCAGCACCACGGCCAGGGCCCCGGTGACAATCGCGGTGATTTGCAGGTTGGCACCCATCCACAGGGTGAACTGACTGAACAGACGACCGTGTCTTTCCGCTTCCGGGATGTAGTCGATCGAACGCCTTTCGATCAACGGTTTACTGCCTGCACGATCGGTGTTGCCTGCCATGATTCAACCTCTGTGGATTGTTTTGATTGTTCACTAAGCTTCTGTAGGGCAGCTTTTCTGTGGGAGCGAGCTTGCTCCGGGCGGCGATCCGACGAAAGCAATTTGTCAGTCAGCACAGATACTGAATGTGCCGGCCTCTTCGCGAGCAAGCTCGCTCCCACACAAAGCCAAAGCCCTTTATTTGCCGGTGATCATCGGCAGGTTCAGCCCTTGTTCCCTGGCGCAGTCGATGGCGATCTGGTAACCGGCATCGGCGTGACGCATGACACCGGTGCCCGGGTCGTTGTGCAGAACGCGAGCGATACGCTCGGCCGCTTCGTCAGTACCGTCGCAGACAATCACCATGCCCGAGTGTTGGGAGAAGCCCATGCCGACGCCGCCGCCGTGGTGCAGGGACACCCAGGTCGCACCGCTCGCGGTGTTCAGCAGCGCGTTGAGCAGCGGCCAGTCGGAGACGGCATCGGAGCCGTCCTGCATCGATTCGGTTTCACGGTTCGGGCTGGAGACCGAGCCGGAGTCGAGGTGGTCGCGACCGATCACGATCGGAGCCGACAGCTCGCCGCTGCGCACCATTTCGTTGAACGCCAGACCGAGCTTGGCGCGCAGGCCCAGGCCGACCCAGCAGATACGCGCCGGCAGACCCTGGAAGCTGATGCGCTCGCGCGCCATGTCCAGCCAGTTGTGCAGGTGGGCGTCGTCCGGGATCAGCTCTTTGACTTTGGCGTCGGTCTTGTAGATGTCTTGCGGATCACCCGACAGCGCAGCCCAGCGGAACGGGCCGATACCACGGCAGAACAGCGGACGGATGTAGGCCGGAACGAAGCCCGGGAAATCGAATGCGTTTTCGACGCCTTCTTCCTGAGCCATCTGACGGATGTTGTTGCCGTAGTCGAAGGTCGGCACGCCCATTTTCTGGAAGTCGAGCATGGCTTTGACGTGAACGGCCATCGATTGCTTGGCGGCCTTGACCACAGCGGCTGGCTCGGTCTTGGCGCGGGCGCGGTATTCATCCCAGGTCCAGCCGGCCGGCAGATAACCGTTGAGCGGATCGTGGGCGCTGGTCTGGTCGGTGACCATGTCCGGGCGCACGCCGCGCTTGACCAGTTCCGGAAGGATTTCAGCGGCGTTGCCGCACAGGGCGATGGAAACAGCCTTGCCTTCGGAAGTGTATTTGGCGATGCGGGCCAATGCGTCGTCGAGGTCTTTGGCCTGCTCGTCGACGTAGCGGGTCTTCAGGCGGAAATCGATGCTGATCTGCTGGCATTCGATGTTCAGCGAGCAGGCACCGGCGAGGGTCGCGGCCAGTGGCTGGGCGCCACCCATGCCGCCGAGGCCGGCGGTCAGTACCCACTTGCCGGTGAGGTTGTCGTTGTAGTGCTGGCGACCGGCTTCAACGAAGGTTTCGTAGGTGCCCTGGACGATGCCCTGGCTGCCGATGTAGATCCAGCTGCCGGCGGTCATCTGGCCGTACATGGCCAGGCCTTTGGCGTCGAGTTCGTTGAAGTGTTCCCAGGTCGCCCAGTGCGGCACCAGGTTGGAGTTGGCGATCAGCACGCGCGGGGCGTTGCTGTGGGTCTTGAACACGCCGACCGGCTTGCCCGATTGCACCAGCAGGGTTTCGTCTTCGTTGAGGTTGGTCAGGCTCTCGACGATCTTGTCGTAGCACTCCCAATTACGCGCCGCGCGGCCGATGCCACCGTATACCACCAGCTCTTTCGGGTTCTCGGCGACTTCCGGGTCGAGGTTGTTCATCAGCATGCGCAGCGGCGCTTCGGTCAGCCAGCTCTTGGCGGTCAGCTTGTTGCCGCGGGCGGCGCGGATTTCGACGTCACGATGCTTTGTGAATGAAGAAGTGGTGCGGTTGTTGTCAGTCACGAAAAAGACTCCTCAGCGATCAATTCAAACCAACCCTGGCAGTGGGCAAGCAGCCTGTGCGCATCAGTGCGCGGCAAGCGAATCAGTGGACGCTGCGGAGAGTCTCGTTCGACTCATACGCATACGTCTTTACTTGTACATACAAGCATATGCAATCAAGCGGCCAACTTGTTGGAGGACCGTTCAACAAAAATCCAGGACAGGTCTGCAGAGCGCCTGAATCAAGGGCTCCGGCGTTCATGAATTTTTTCGCGGGGTGGATTGAGGACAGCGACAGGTTGTTACGAAAGCGTGGCTTTGCGCCACGCTGGGGCGTTCGGTAACAAGTTGGTGCGCATTTCGGGAACGTCGGGACGAAAAAAAACCGCTGCTTTCAAAGCAGCGGTTTTTGATCGTTGATCGTTAGATCGTTCCCAGGCTCTGGTGCGAACGAGCAGTAGAGAGAATCAGCGCGCAGACAGTTCAATCACGCAGCAACCGGCATTGACGGCAATCTCGGTCAAACCGGTGTTACCGTCCAGTTGCAGGCAGTCATGGCGGCCGAGTTGCGAGGCGCCGCCACCGACCGTGACTTCCAGCCGTTCACTGACGCTGAAGACCAGCACCGTGCTCGCCGAACTGAAAAACCGCAGTTCGCCGTCCAGCCATTGCAGGCGTGCGCTGTAACGCTGCGGCGAGTAGATCAGGTTGAAGTCGCGGATCGCGCCGCCGAGCAAGGTGCAGGACACCTGGCTCTCGCCGCTGAAGGCAAACGGGTCGAGGGGTAACAACGGCCGGGTATCGTCGCCGTCGACACACAGGGACATGCCGTCGCCCTGCAATACCGTGATTACCCGCTGGTAACCGGCGAAGGTCGAGAAACCGCCGGATTCGGCGATGTCGGCAATCGACAGACGCCAGCCGAAACCGTCGAGGCCGGCGCCGGCGTCACGGGTGATTTCCTCGGTGCTGCCGCCGCCGTTTTTCCACGGCATGCGCGGGTAGCCTTCGGCGCGTAGAACCTTCAACTCTTTCATTTATGGAACCGACCTTCCAGACGATGACGGGAACCGGGGTGGATCAGGCGCGCCGCCGTCACCGGCTGACGACCCGACCAGGTACGACGGCGGATCAGCAGGCATGGCTCGCCTTTTTCGATCTGCAGCAATTTGCATTCGGACGCTTCGGCGAGGATCGCTTCAACCACGTGCTCGCCTTCGGTCAGCGGCGCGACCTGGTTCAGATAGGCGTAAGGCGTTTGCAGGGTGAAGTCCTGCTTGAGGTATTCCGGAGCCACCAGCGCGTTGACGAAGCGGTCTTCGATCTGCACCGGAATGTCGTTTTCGTAGTGCACGATCAGCGAGTGAAAGACCTTCTGCCCTTCGCGCATGTCCAGCGCCAGCGCGCGCTCGGAACCGGCGGCCTCTTCTTCCAGGGTGATCACCTGGCAAGTATGGCGATGGCCACGGGAGGCGATTTCGTCGGCGATGTTGTGTACTTCGAACAGCGCGGACTGGCTCTTCGGTTCGGCGACAAAAGTACCGACGCCTTGCATGCGCACCAGCAGGCCGTCGGCGGTCATTTCCCGCAGCGCGCGGTTGATGGTCATGCGGCTGAAGCCCAACTGGCTGACCAGCTCGCTTTCCGACGGCACGCGGTAATGCGGCGGCCAGTTACCGCTGTCGATCTGTTGAGTGATCATCTGTTTGACGCGGGCGTACAAGGGCGCCGGACTGTCGCCCATGTTCGCGGCCAACGGGGAGACTGGAGGCGGAGTCGGCACGGTGGATCCCTGTTCATTGGATGAAAGTTGCTAGCTTGCCGGAGTTTACCGGGCAGGCAAACGTCTGTATATGTATATACAAATAACACACGATGGGGTGCCGAACCATGTCCGCCTTCTTTGCCGAACGCGCGCTGCTGCCTAACGGATGGGCCAACAATGTACGTCTCGAGGTCAGCGCCGATGGCGTGTTGACCCGAATCCAGGCCGATTCCACCGCAGATGGCGCCGAACGGCTGAGCGGTCCGCTGCTGCCGGGGATGCCGAATCTGCACTCCCACGCGTTCCAGCGAGCGATGGCGGGACTGGCGGAAGTGGCCGGCAACCCCAACGACAGTTTCTGGACCTGGCGCGATCTGATGTATCGGCTCGTCGGAAAAATCAGCCCCGACCAGCTCGGGGTGATTGCCCGCCAGCTGTACATCGAAATGCTCAAGGCCGGTTACACATCGGTCGCCGAATTCCATTACGTCCACCACGATAACAACGGCCAGCCGTACGCCGACCCGGCCGAGCTGGCATTGCGCATCAGCCAGGCGGCCAGTGCCGCCGGCATCGGCCTGACATTGCTGCCTGTGCTTTACAGCCACAGCGGTTTTGGCGGCCAGACGCCGAACGAAGGTCAGCGCCGTTTCATCAACAGCACCGAAAACTACCTGAAACTGCAATCGCGCCTGCAACCCCTGCTCGCGCAGCAAAAGGCGCAGTCGCTGGGCCTGTGCTTCCACTCTTTGCGCGCGGTCACCCCGCAGCAGATCAGCGAAGTGCTGGCAGCCAGCGACAAGCAATGCCCGGTGCACATCCACATTGCCGAACAACAGAAAGAAGTGGACGACTGCCTAAGCTGGAGCGGTCGCCGCCCGCTGCAATGGCTGTATGAAAACACCGAAGTCGATCAGCGCTGGTGCCTGGTGCACGCGACCCACGCCAATCCGGAAGAAGTCACGCTGATGGCCAGGAGCCGCGCCATCGCCGGTCTGTGCCTGACCACCGAGGCCAACCTCGGCGACGGTATTTTCCCGGCGGTGGATTTCCTCGCGCAGGGCGGGCGCATGGGCATCGGCTCAGACAGTCATGTGTCATTGAGCGTGGTGGAAGAATTGCGTTGGCTGGAATACGGCCAACGCCTGCGCGATCAGCGGCGCAACCGCTTGTATGGCGCAGATCAGCCGATGGTCGGGCGCACGCTGTATGACGCGGCGCTCGACGGTGGTGCTCAGGCGCTGGGCCAACCGATCGGTGCGCTGGAAGTCGGCAAGCGAGCTGACTGGATTGTGCTCGATGGCAGCGATCCATACCTGGCCACGGCCAGTGGTGACGGGATTCTCAATCGCTGGCTGTTTGCCGGTGGCGACCGTCAGGTGCGCGATGTGCTGGTCAACGGTCAGTGGGTCGTGCGCGAGGGGCGACATGCCGAGGAGGAGGACAGCAATCGCGCCTTCACCCAGGTCTTGCGAGAGCTTTTGGGCTGACACAAAACCTCTGTTCTGATCGCTCCCACGCAGAGCGTGGGAGCGATCAGAACAGGAGAAGTCAGTTGGACGTCTTGGCCATCTGCTGATCCGACGTACGCCAGATCAGGCGCGTGGTGTCGTAACCCTGCTGGCGCGCCTTGCTCAACAGTTCCTCACGCACCACACCGTTGACGGTCGGCGTGCGCGACAACAGCCACAGATAGCGGCGACTCGGGTCGCCGACGAGAGCGGTCTTGTAGTCATCGCTGACGTACAGCACCCAGTACTGACCCTTCGCCACACCCGGAATCAGACGCGAGAACCAGGTATCGAACTCGACCCACAACTTGTCGGTCTTGCCCGGCACCTGTGGATAAGCCGTGCCTTTGACTTCTTCCCACGTCCAGTCCGCCGTCAGGCAGCGGTTGTACACCGCGACATTGCCGTCGGGCTTGAGGGAATATCGGGCTTCGGATTGTGCGCAATTGCGCTGGAAATACATCGGCAGACGCGCCAGTTCGTACCAGGTGCCCTGGTAACGCTTGAGATTGACACTGTTGACCGTCTTCGGCGCCAGCGGATCTTCACCGGACGTGGCGCAGCCGGCCAATACCAGGCCGGCCAAAAGGACAAGCAATAACCGCTTCATTGTTTTTCTCCCGTGGGCGCGAAGCCCCGGTTTACTTCAGGCCTTGGCCGGAAAACATCAGCACTTTGTCACCGGCGTACTGCACGCTGATAAAGCTGTTCTTGTCGCCCCAGGTGCAACTGGACATGCCGAGCGCGCCCGAGCAATCGGTGGGCTTGCCGAGCAGCGTCTCGACTTCAGCCTTGGCCATGCCGGCCGAGAGCTTCGAATAGTTTTCCTGATTGACCTTGCTGCATGCAGCCAACAGCACGCAAAACGACAGCAGGGCGATAGATCGCAGCGACATGGTGTAACTCCTGGAGCGGAAGGGGGATGGCATGGCGCCAACCAGAAGCTTAGAAGAGAAAACCCCTGTCTGGTTCCCTGGCAGGCCGGCTATTTGTTAACCCGCTCGTCCGGCTTTCGCCGATAAATCAGACAGTTTGTAAAGCTGTTGAGCATTTCGTCGCCTTTCGCAAAAGGCGCCTAATCTTTGGCGCGCGGCGGTCGAAATAAGAGCAGCGCAAAGCCCCAGAGTGTGGCAAATTGCCGCCCTTTCTTGACCAGCCCCTTCGCGGTAGCTCCCTTAATGACCAGAAACATGAAATTCAGCCACAAGATCTTGTTGGCTGCCGCCCTCGTGGTGGCCGTTGCATTCGCCTGTTTCATTTTGTTCAACGACTATCGCCAGCGCGAAGCCCTGCAAAGCAGCACCGAAGCGTCGATGCAGGAACTGGGCAGTCTGACCACCAGCAACATCCAGACCTGGCTGGAAAGCCGCATCCAGTTGCTGCAATCGATGGCGCAACAGGTCGTCGCCGACGGCAACGCCCCGGCCAGCCTGAAACGCATCATCGACCTGCCCGCCTACACCGGCAATTTCCAACTCAGCTACTTCGGCGGCGCCGACGGCGTGATGCTCTCGGTCCCGGCCGGCAACCGTGCGCCGGATTACGATCCGCGCGCCCGTGGCTGGTACAAGGCAGCCAATGCTGCACAACAGACCATCGTCACCGAGCCGTACATCGCCGCCTCGTCGGGCAAACTGGTGATCACCGTGGCCACGCCGGTGCAGCGCCAGGGCCAGATGATCGGTGTGGCCGGCGCCGACATTGATCTGTCGAGTGTCAGCGCGATCATCAACTCACTGAACTTCGGCGGCCACGGTCACGCGTTCATCGTCAGTGCCGACGGCAAGATCCTGATCCACCCGGACAGCAAACTGGTGCTCAAGACTCTGGCCGAGGCCTATCCCAACGGTGCGCCGAAAGTCAGCCCGGGCCTGAAGGAAGTCGAGTTCGACGGCAAGACCCAACTGATCTCCTTCACCCACGTCAACGGCGTACCGTCGGCCGACTGGTACGTGGCGCTGGTGCTGGACAAGGACACCGCGTTCTCGATGCTCAGCGAATTCCGTACCTCGGCGCTGATCGCCATGGTCATCGCCGTGGTGATCATCATCGCCCTGCTCGGCATGCTGATCCGTGTGTTGATGCAGCCGCTGCTGACCATGGGCCGCGCCATGCATGACATCGCCGAAGGCGAAGGCGACCTGACCAAACGCCTGATCATCCACGGCCACGATGAATTCGGTGCGCTGGGCTTGTCGTTCAACCGTTTCGTCGAGCGCATTCACACCTCGATCCGCGAAGTGTCGTCGGCCACCGGGCAAGTCAACGAAGTCGCACTGCGCGTAGTCGCCGCGTCCAACTCGTCGATGTTCAACTCCGACCAGCAGGCCTCGCGCACCAACAGCGTGGCCGCCGCGATCAACCAGCTCGGCGCCGCCGCCCAGGAAATCGCCCAGAACGCCGCCCTCGCCTCGCAACACTCCAGCGACGCCCGCAGCCTGGCCGAAGACGGCCAGCAGGTGGTGGATAAAACCATCCACGCGATGCAGCAATTGTCGGCGAAGATCAGCGACTCCTGCGGCAACATCGAAACCCTGAACAGCAACACTGTGAACATCGGGCAGATTCTGGAAGTGATCACCAGCATCTCCCAGCAGACCAACCTGCTGGCGCTCAACGCGGCCATTGAAGCAGCCCGTGCCGGTGAAGCCGGTCGTGGTTTCGCCGTGGTGGCCGACGAAGTCCGCAACCTGGCGCATCGCACCCAGGATTCGGCACAGCAAGTGCAGAAGATGATCGAAGAGCTGCAAGTCGGTGCGCGTCAGGCGGTCGGCATCATGACCGAGAGCCAGCGTGAGAGCGAAAGCAGCGTCGGCATCGCCAACCAGGCCGGCGAACGCCTGGGCAGCGTGACCCAGCGCATCGGCGAAATCGACGGCATGAACCAGTCGGTGGCGACCGCGACCGAAGAGCAGACGGCGGTGGTCGAGTCGATCAACGTCGACATCAACGAGATCAACACGCTGAACCAGGAAGGGGTCGAGAATTTGCAGGCGACGTTGCGCGCTTGTGCGGATCTGGAGCAGCAGGCTGCGCGGTTGAAGCAGTTGGTGGGTAGTTTCCGGATCTAAGGCGTCCGAAGCTGTCTTCGCGCGTAAACCCGCGAAGACGGAACAACACGCTTGTCACCTCGGCCTGACTCAGGACTGAATTAAGACTAAACTCGGTCCTAGTCCACTGAGCGAGGCGCAGCCCGTGAAGCTTTCATCCCAGATCAAACCCATCAGTTACCTGAAAAGCCATACCGCCGAAATCGTCAAAACGATTAGCGAAAGCCGTGAGCCGCTGGTGATAACCCAGAACGGTGAAGCGAAGCTTGTAGTCATGGACGTCAAGAGTTTTGAAGAGCAGGAAGAAACAATGGCTCTGCTCAAACTGCTTGCCATGGGAAATCGAGAAATTGAGGAAGGCAAGTACAGGGACGTTGAAGACGTTTTCGCAGAGCTGGACAGGATCGACCCCCAATGAGTTTGAAGGTCGTTATTCTTCAGTCCGCCGAAACAGATCTCAAAGATCTTCGCACCTACCTCATCAAACAGTTCTCACCTCAAACCTGGCATAGCACTTATGCCAGCTTGAAGGTCGCTATTCGCAGTCTCGCATCCTTACCCTATTCAGGATCCATTCCCGAAGAAATAGAAAGACTGAACCTTGGTCAATATCGGCAAGTCATCTCTGGTTTGAATCGCATTATTTATGAAGTCCGAGAGCAGACTATTTATATCCATATCATCGCCGATACGAGAAAAAACCTGCCTGCACTCTTGATGAAGCGTTTGCTTCAAGGCAATCCCTGAGTCTGATGCAGCTCAGAAACTCGACCCCGGCTGCGAAAGAAACTCCAACTCCTCCACCGTAGACTCCCGCCCCAACACCGCATTGCGATGCGGAAACCGGCCAAACCGGGCAATCACCTTCTGATGCCGCTCGGCATAATCCAGGTTGTCGGCAAACACCCCGCGCTCCGCCTCCGGCTGTTCTGCCACCAGTTCGATGAATCGCGAGACGGCTTCATTCTGCACCGCGAGGTTTTCGCAGTGTTCGAAGACAAGGTAGATGAAGAGTCGCTGGATCGGTTTCAACTGCCGATCGAAGTCTGCAGCAACCCCCTGAGCAACCAGCTTCTGGGCCCGTAGATCACCGGAAAAAGCCTTGGGCGTATCGCGAAAGATCATGCGCGGGAGTTGGTCGAGCAACAGCACCACCGCCAGCCAACCTTCGGGACGTTGCGTCCACTCGGTCAATCCGCCGGCGAGGGCCTGATCGACAAAGACCCCGAAACGCTCACGCGCTTCGAGGTCCTGGCTGTCTTTCTTGCCAAACCACAACTTGCCCTGTTGCGCCGAAACTTCAGTGGCTGATTCGGCATGACCGAACCACCAATCGAGCAACGGCTGCCAGGGCGCGGTCATGGTTTATTCCTTGTGGTAAGCCGTGGCGCGGGCGACTTCTTCTTTCGAGCCGAGGAACACCGCTACGCGCTGGTGCAGGCCTTCAGGCTTGATGTCGAGAATGCGCTGGTGGCCGTCGGTGGAAGCGCCGCCTGCCTGTTCCACCAGGAACGACATCGGGTTGGCTTCGTACATCAGGCGCAGCTTGCCCGGCTTGGACGGCTCGCGGCTGTCGCGCGGGTACATGAACAGACCGCCACGGGTCAGGATGCGGTGCACGTCGGCCACCATCGCCGCGACCCAACGCATGTTGTAGTTCTTTTTCAGCGGGCCTTCTTCACCCGCCAGCAGTTCGGAAACGTAGCGCTGTACCGGAGCTTCCCAGTGACGCTGGTTGGACATGTTGATGGCGAATTCCTGGGTGCTTTCAGGAATGGTGATGTCTTCGTGGGTCAGGACGAAGCTGCCCATTTCGCGGTCCAGGGTGAAGCCCTTCACGCCGTTGCCCAGGGTCAGGATCAACATGGTTTGCGGACCGTAGATCGCGTAACCGGCCGCGACCTGCTGGGTACCTGGCTGCAGGAAGGCCTTTTCGTTCAGGGCTTCGTTCTGGCTCAGGTATTCGTTCGGGCAACGCAGTACCGAGAAGATGGTGCCGACCGGGGCGTTGATGTCGATGTTCGACGAACCGTCCAGCGGGTCGAATACCAGCAGGTAGGCGCCTTTCGGGTATTTGCCCGGGATCTGGTAGGCGTTGTCCATTTCTTCGGATGCCATGCCGGCCAGGTGACCGCCCCACTCGTTGGCTTCGAGCAGGATTTCGTTCGACAGCACGTCGAGCTTCTTCTGCACTTCGCCTTGCACGTTTTCCGTGCCCATGCTGCCCAGAACGCCGCCCAGGGCGCCTTTGGACACGGCGTGGCTGATTTCCTTACAGGCGCGCGCCACCACTTCGATCAGGAAACGCAGATCGGCAGGAGTGTTGTTGCTGCGGGTCTGCTCAATCAAATAGCGACTCAGGGTAACGCGGGACATGGACGGCTCCGGTGGAATGGGGGGCTAAAAACCCGCGCAGTTTACAGGGAGTCTGAAACCGTAGCGAGCAATGACGCCCGGTAACGTGCGTCGAGTGCAATTCCTGCTATCAGACGTGATCGGACCTGGAGAGTTCAGGCACCGGATTCAGCGTAGTTGGAAACCCGACGGGTGTAGCGACCACACCCGTCATATTCAGGATTTGGCCGGTGGCTTGCGCAGCAGACTGAAGGCCATCGCCGCCAGAAACAGCACGCTGAGCAACAACACCGCCCACAGGCCGAATTTCTTCCAGTTGGTGTGGCTGGTCGCTGCTGCAGTGGCCGTCGAAGTCTGGGTCGCCAGCGCTTCGCCCTGCACCGCGGCCTTGCCCAGCGTGGCCAGTTTCTCCGGTTTGAAATCGGGAATCAGCGTGGTCAGCGGCAGGTTCGCCGTCTTCACGGTCGGATTGCCCAGCGCCAGGCTGTACGGCCCTTCACCACGGGCAAGGAAGATCACCTGCGTGGCGCGCACCGCATATTTCAAGCTCGGTGCCTGTTCGCCGAGGCCGCCGCCGCGTTCGTCGACCGTGAGCTTCAACTGCTGCACGGTCTGGCCGTAAAGCTGCAATTCGTTCTGCAGCACGTCCTGGCCATTCTGGGTCAGGCGATAGAGCAGACCGCTGCTCAGCGGTTGCCACGGCAGACTGCTTTCGCGACGTCCCGACAACGTCACCGGCGCCAGACTGTTGGCCTGCTTCAGTTCGACCTGCACCCGCTCGATGTTCAGCCCCATCGGCAACTGCCAGGTGTATTCCCCGACCTTGCCGCTGCTGCCCGCCAGCGCCGGCGACCAGACCAATGGCAGCGGCAGGTGGCGCGGGTCGCTGCTTTTCAGTTGTGCCGACGTCAGCTCCGGCGCCGAGGCCGGGGAATCCCACAGCAGACGCAGATACCGCGCCGATTGCCCCGGCAGCGCCACTTCATGTTGCTCGACCCGTTCGTCGGCAAAGGTCAGGCGCGCGACCTGGCCTTCGCCCCAGGCTTGCCAGTGCTGCAAGTCGTCGCTGGCCTCGATGCTGAAACGCTGGAAGCCGTCGCGCTCGCTGGTCCAGTCGAGGATCAATTGCTGCAACGGCGCCTTGATCGCACTGGCGTCGAGCAGCCAGCCACGCAGCACTTCTTCACCGGCTTCGAGCTGGCTGGACGGCTGCACTTCCACCAGCGTGCCGGTGGTGGTGGATTGCACGCGAACGCTCGGCGCACGCTCGGTAGCATCCGCCGAGTTGTACAGCGGGAACCACTTCACGTCATGTAACTGGCCGTCGTCGCGGGTCTGTGCTGATTCCCGGGCCATGGCATAGGCCTGCGGCTCTCCGGCGGCGTTGAACACCCGCAGATCGCTGAGATCGGTCTGACGTGCCTGCAACTGCACGCTCAGCGGCAGTTCGAGGCGATACCACGGACCTGCGCCACTGACCGACAACGGCACCTGCGTGGCGAAGTCCGCCGGTTTTTCCTGGGCGCCGGCCGTCATGGCCACGCCCAGCAACAGCCAACCGAGATTAAGCTTGCGACTCAAGACGACACTCCTTCGGTTTCCGGGGCCGGTTTGTCCGCCGCCGGTGCAGCTTCGACGCGTTTTGGCGGCAGCGGCGCAAAGTAGCCCACCACCAGCAGCAACACACCGACGCCGATGAACGAGACGATCCGGGCCAGTCCGCCACGGTTGCTCAATTCGACAAAAATCAGTTTGGCCACCACCAGCGCAATCAGCGCCGCACCGATCAGCCACACTTCGCGGCGATGACGCAGGTGCCCGCCGATCATCAGCCCCAGCGCCATCAGCGTCCAGACGATCGACAACCCGGCCTGCACCAGCATCGATTCGAGCAGCAGATCCAGCTCGAACGGAATCCCCGCCCAATGGTGCGCGGCGCGGGTCACCAGCGCAGTGCAGAAGGCGAACAGCGAAACACCGGCAATCAGTTGCGTGGCGTAAGCCGCGTAATCCTGGCGGATCGACAGCTCGGCAACAGCGCTGCGCGACCAGACGTAAACACCGAACAACGCAAACAGCAGACCCAATTCCAGCGGGTTGAGCAGCGGCACATAAGGCAGCGGTTCGGCGTTGCCATCGCTGATGCCATTGGCCAGCCAGAACCAGACCAGCATCAGCACCGCCAGCGGCGCCGCCGCGTACAAACGGTACTCACGAGGGAACGCCGCCACCGGCCATGGCCAGTTGCGCGGCGCGGCCATCAGCAACAGATACACGCTCGGCAGAATCGCCCAGCCCAGCCAGCGCCAGGCGTTGTACTGCTCGGACAACAGCAGCAGGCCGTAGCGCAGCTCCAGCGCCAGCACGCCGATCAGCAGCCAGCAACCGAGCACATGCGCCGTACTCAAGGCCCGCGCCGGCAGCATCGGTGCCAGACGTCGCAGGCTGATGAAATGCACGACGAACACCGCCGCCCACGCCAGCCAGCCGAAATCCGCCGCCGGGTGATAACGCGAATGCCACGCGGCGAGCAACACCAGCCCGGCCGCCGGAATCAACAAGGTGCAGAGCAACCCGAGCGACGGCCATTTCAGACGCAAGGCCAACAGCGTCCACAACGCGACGCTTAGCGCGGCGACCAGCAGCAACAGCGTCGCCTGCACATTCAGCGGCGCAAACCGCAGCACTTCACTGACCCACGCCAGCGCCCACCAACCGGCGCCCCACACCAGCAACACGTCGGACAACCGCTGCAAACTCAGCACATCGAAAGCCGAAGCGTGATTGCCCAGTTGCAGGCGCCACGCCCCGATCATCGCCGCCAGCCCCAGCACCAGCGGCGTCCAGAAACCGCCATGGGCCAGCGGTCGCAGGCCTTCGCTGGACAACGGCCCGAGCAACTCGGGGCCGGCCAGCAAGAACGCCGCGCCGCCGATCAACTGCAACAACAGACCGAAGATAAAACTCACGCGCTGCCTGAGGTACAGACTGAGCCAGATGATCAGCAAGCCACTGGCCGCCCACACCGCACTCGCGGTTTGCCACGGCAGCACGAACAACACCGCCAGATTGACCAGCACCAGACCCGCCAGTAGCACCACCGACAACCCGCGCAGCAGACGAACATCGCTGCGCACCATATTGTCGCGCGCGGCCAGCAGCATGCCGGCGATCAGTGCCAGACCGATCAGCGAGGCGCTGAGCAAACCGCTCCAGCCAGCGCTGAACACGGCCGCCGAATCCTCGCCTGCTCCTTGCAGGCGCAGCAGGAACAACACCCCGCCCAGCAGTTGCACGGCAAACGCGGTGAACAGGAACGTGCGCGATTGCAGGCGCAAGCCGACGAACAACGTCACCAGCCCGGCCAATGCCCAACTGATCGCCGTGAACTGGACGAAGAAAAACAGCGGCGCCAACAGATAGAGAAAAGTCAGACCGAGACTCGCCAAAACCGGCAGGCCTTGGCGCTCCCATGCCGAGGTGTGCTCCGCCGGGGTTTTACGCAATTGATAGAAACTGAACAACAGCGCAATGCCCAGCATCAACGCGCCCAACGGCGCACCGTCGAGCAGGCTGCTTTCACCGACACGCAACTGGCTGAGAAACGCCAGCGCCGAGCCCAGTTGCAGCAGCAACGCGAAGGCCCTGGCCAACGGCCGGTGCTGACGCAAGCCCAGCCAGAAAATCCCCGCGCCCTCTACCGCCCAGGCCGCAGAGGTCCAGCGCGCATCCAGCCCCAGCGGAATCGCCAGACTGGCGAATATCACCCCGAGCGCCAGGCAAGTCTCACCCAGCAACAACGCCCGGCCGCCCATCAGCACTTTGGCGAGGGCCATGTAGATCATGCCCAGCGCCAGCGCACTGAACGCAGCGGCAAATTCCAGATGCTGGACCAGCGCGAATTGCAGGCCGAAACCCACCAGCGGCGGACCGAACAGCATCGTGCCGTCGACGTAGTCGCCCTTGCGCGCCGACCAGTGCAACAGCGCCTCACGATCGTCGTCCGCCGGGGCGTCCGGCATGTCCAGCAACTTGCGCCGGGCGAACAGCAGGCCGATGGCCAGGTACATCAGGAAGAACAGAATCAGGAACGGCTCGGTGCTCCACAGCAGTTCCGGCGTGTACGAACGCAGGCCCCAGGCGAAACCGATGCCGAAGGTGCCAATGAAGCCGATCAGGTTGAGCAGGCGCCAGGCCTTGAACCAGGCGATGGCCAGGATGCCGGCGTTGAGCAATGCGAAATAACTGAACAGCGCGACATGGTTGCCGGCGCCGGTCGACGTCAGGATCGGCGCGGCGAAACCGCCCAGTGCGGCGACGCAGGCCAGTGCCAGAGAATCCTGGGTGATCGCCAGAATGGCCGAGAACACCGTCACCGCTACCAGCAAGCCCAGGGCGGCAGACGGATCGAGCAGCGGGTGCAGGCGCATCGCCGCAAACACCGTCAGGTACAGCACCGCGATCCCGGTGCCTTGCAGCATCAAGGCGTAGCTGCTGTTGCGATGGCGCAACCACCAGCCCAGCGCCAGCAATCCCAGCGCCGCCGCTGCGACCCCGGCGTAACGCATTTCGATCGGCACCACCATGCCTTCGGTGGCGTAACGCAGCAGGAAGGCCAGACCGAAGAACAACAGCACCACACCGACCCGCAGCACGGTATTGCCACCGAACAGCCAGTTGCGCGCAGCGCTGATGCCGCGCTCGATAAGGTTCGGGCCACGAGGTTCGGCAGGCGATTGTGGTTCGCGGGTAACGGGCTCCGGGCGCCAGGCATCGACCGGCAGCGGCTGATCAGCTTCGCTGGCGGCGACGGCGACAGATTCGAGTTCGGGTGGCAGCTCCCAGATCAGCTCGGGTTCTGCGCCAGAGGGTTGTTCAAATACCGTAACAGGCTCAACGACCGTTTCGCTGGCCGGTGCGACACTCGCCGGTGCCGGCGAATGTGCCGGAGCGCCCTCCAGCAGAAACAGACGCTGTTCGACGCCCTGCAACGCGATCTTCGCGTGATCCAGCTGACGCTGTTGCTCGGCAGCCTGTGAACCGAGCCGCGCGATGCGCATCGCCTGGCCGATGGCAAGCCCGAGCAAGGCGCCCAACAGCGCATCGCTGAACGACTCGTCGAGCAGCCAGCCGAGCAAAAGCCCGATCAACATGAACATCCATTGCATGGTCGATATCCCTGAGCAGCCCCGTGGCGGGGCGAAACCAAGGCTCAGTATATCGGCCCGGCCCAACAATCGTGGGGCCGGGCGCACATTTGTCGCTAAAAGTTACTCCAGTGCCTTCCAGATATCCGTGGCGTACTCGCGGATCGTCCGGTCGGACGAGAACCAGCCCATGCGCGAGGTGTTCAGCACCGCCGAACGCCACCAGTTATTGGCGTCGTGCCAGAGCGCATCGACGCGCATCTGCGCTTCCCAGTACGAATCGAAATCGGCGCAGACGAAGAACCGGTCGTAATCCACCAGCGAATCGATCAGTCCGGTGTAGCGCGACGTGTCGTCTGGCGAGAACACCCCGCTGCGGATCGCCTGCAACACGTCGTTGAGGCGATGGGACGCAGCGATATCCGGCAAGGCGCTGAACTCGTGGTTCTGCTTGCGCGCTTCGACCTGCTGGGCACTGAGGCCGAAGATGAACATGTGCTCGGCGCCGATGTTTTCGCACATTTCCACGTTGGCACCGTCGAGGGTGCCGATGGTCAGCGCACCGTTGAGGCCGAACTTCATGTTGCTGGTGCCCGAGGCCTCGAAACCGGCAGTGGATATCTGCTCCGACAGGTCCGCCGCCGGAATGATGCTTTCCGCCAGACTGACGTTGTAGTTGGGCAGGAACACCACTTTCAGTAGCCCGCGCACGGTCGGGTCGTTGTTCACCACCCGGGCGATGTCGTTGGTCAGTTTGATGATCAGCTTGGCCTGGTGATAACTCGCCGCCGCTTTGCCGGCGAAGATTTTCACGCGCGGCACCCAGTCGATTTCCGGCTCGGCGCGAATCGCCTGATACAGCGCGACCGTATGCATGAGGTTGAGCAACTGACGTTTGTATTCGTGAATCCGTTTGACCTGCACGTCGAACATCGCTGCCGGATTGACCGCGATCCCCAGCCTTTCATGAATCAGGTACGCCAAGGCTTTTTTGCTGTGCAACCGTTGCTCGGCGAAGGCTTTGCGAAAGGCGGGTTGTTCGGCGAACGGCTCAAGATCGAGCAATCGCTGTTCCGGGTTATCCAGGACGTCCGGGCCGAGGGAATCGACCAGCATCGATGTCAGTTCAGGGTTGGCCTGGTACAGCCAGCGGCGGAAGGTAATGCCGTTGGTCTTGTTGTTGATCCGCTCCGGATACAGCTTGTGCAGTTCGGCGAACACGGTTTTGCGCATCAGTTGCGTGTGCAGCCCGGACACCCCGTTGACGCTGTGGGAGCCGAGGAACGCCAGGTTGCCCATGCGCACCCGGCGCCCGTTGTCTTCCTCGATCAGCGACACCGCGCGCAGCACGTCGAAATCGTGGATGCCCTTGGCCCGCAGCGAATCGATGTGCTGGGCGTTGATCAGGTAAATGATCTGCATGTGCCGCGGCAGCATGCGTTCCATCAGCCCCACCGGCCAGGTTTCCAGCGCTTCGGGCAGCAGCGTGTGGTTGGTGTACGACAGCGTATCGACAGTGACTTGCCATGCCGCATCCCAGGCCACGTCGTAGACGTCGACCAGTTGGCGCATCAGTTCGGCGACGGCGATCGAAGGGTGCGTGTCGTTGAGCTGGATTGCCGCGTGATCGCCCAGCGTCAGCACCGAGGTGTGCATGTTGCGGTGACGGCGCAGCAGATCCTGAAGCGATGCAGCGACGAAGAAGTATTCCTGACGCAGGCGCAGTTCCTGTCCGGCTTCGGTGCTGTCCGCCGGGTAAAGTACGCGGGAAATACTTTCGGCCCGGGCCACTTCGGCGACGGCGCCCAGGTGGTCACCGGCGTTGAAGCGCTCCAGGTGCAGGTCTTCCATGGCCCGGGCCCGCCACAGACGCAAGGTGTTGACGCTCGCCCCGCGCCAGCCGACCACGGGGGTGTCGTAGGCGATGGCCCGCACGGTTTCCGCCGGATGCCAGACCTGTTTCGATTTGCCTTCGCTGTCGGTCACGGTCTCGACGCTGCCGCCAAAGCCGATCGGATAGACCACCTCTGGCCGCTCGAACTCCCAGGGGTTGCCGAAATCCAGCCAGTGTTCGGTCTGTTCCTGCTGCCAGCCGTCGACGATGGCCTGGCGGAACAACCCGTGTTCATAACGAATGCCGTAGCCGTGGCCGGCGATGCCGAGGGTCGACATGCTTTCCATGAAGCACGCCGCCAGCCGTCCGAGACCTCCGTTGCCCAGCGCCGCATCCGGCTCCAGGATGCGAATGCGCTCCAGATCGACGCCCAGTTCGGTCAGCGCTTCACGGGCGACGTCCAGCAGACCTAGGTTGCTCAGGCTGTCGTACAGCAAGCGGCCGATAAGGAATTCCAGCGAGAGGTAATACACCCGCTTCTGACCTTTGCGGTAGATCTGCCGGGTGTGGTCCATCCAGTGCTCGACCATGTGATCGCGCGCCGCCAGGGCGATGGCTTCGAACCAGTCATGGTCGAAGGCGTGATCCGGGTCTTTGCCCACCGCGTAGGTGAGTTTGGTCAGGACGGCGTCGCGGAATGCGGCCACCTCTGCTTCGCGAACTAGTGGTTCTTGAGTCATCGATAGGACCTCGAGCGAGCGGGAATTGTCAGAGCCTAGACGGTCTGACCGACGGTAGGGGCTCTGGTTCGGCAGTTTTTCGTGAGAGTGAGACTTCGTCCGGCAATACTTTGGGAATGCCTTAATGAATGCAGGGGCCGTGCCGAATTGTTGGACGATGCTTGCGCATGAAGAAAAAATCTGGCGAAAGGTTGTTCAAAAATCCACCAGTCCCGGTATGATCGCGCGCCCTGATGCACACGCCTGGTAAACACCGATGATGAAGCCCAACCTGATCGCCGCAGCCGAGATCGACCGTCTCGATACCTGGGCCAAATATTCGGCCCCGATGTGCGGCTCGTGCGTCTCCAGCTGCTGCACGCTGCCGGTCGAGGTCAAGATCAAGGATCTGGTGCGTATCGGTGTGGTCGACGAGTTCGAACTGGGCGACCCGCCGAAGAACATCGCCAAGCGTCTGCAAAAGGAAGGTCTGGTCGAACGCTTCAACCAGAAGTCGGGGATCTTCACCCTCCAGCGCATGAGCAACAACGATTGCTACTACCTGGATCGCAAGAGCCGGCTGTGCACCATTTATGACAAGCGCCCGGACACCTGCCGCAACCACCCGAAAATCGGCCCGCGCCCGGGATATTGCGCTTACAAGCCAAAGGAAGTGGAGCGGGTGCAGAATTCGCGGTCGATCGAACGCTTCTGATCCTGCTTGATCGTTCCCACGCTCCGCGTGGGAATGCAGCCCGGGACGCTCCGCGTCCCAGACGCCGAACGCGATATTCAAATCCCAGACAAACAAAAACGCCCCCGGTCTCTCGACCGGGGGCGTTTTTTCAAGCCTGGGCTAAATTACGCCTTGGCTTTCTTGGCAGCGCGGGTGCGCTCGCCTTCGTCCAGGATCTTCTTGCGAAGACGGATGGACTTCGGCGTCACTTCGCACAGCTCGTCATCCTGGATGAATTCCAGAGCCTGTTCCAGGGTGAAGCGGACAGGTGGAACCAGAGCGATGGTTTCGTCTTTACCCGAAGCACGCATGTTGTCGAGCTTCTTGCCCTTGGTAGGGTTGACGCCCAGGTCGTTGTCACGGCTGTTCAGACCCACGATCTGACCGTTGTAGATCTCCTGACCGTGTTCCACGAACAGCTTGCCACGAGCCTGCAGGGTTTCCAGGGAGTAGGTCAGTGCCTTGCCGGTTTCAACCGATACCAGAACACCGTTCTGACGGCCGGACATGTGACCGGACTTCATGGTGTCGTAACGATCGAAGATCGAGGTCAGGATGCCTGCGCCGTTGGTCAGGGTCAGGAACTGGTTACGGAAACCGATCAGACCGCGAGCCGGGATGTTGTACTCCAGGCGCACACGGCCCTTGCCATCCGGGGACATGTTGGTCAGGTCGCCCTTACGCAGACCCATTTCTTCCATGACCTTGCCCTGGGATTCTTCAGGGATGTCGATGGTCACGTTTTCGAACGGTTCCTGCTTCACGCCGCCCACTTCGCGGATGATCACTTCAGGACGGCCCACAGCCATCTCGAAGCCTTCGCGACGCATGGTTTCGATCAGTACCGACAGGTGCAGCTCACCACGACCGGATACCTTGAACTTGTCGGCGGAATCGCCTTCTTCAACTTTCAGGGCAACGTTGTACAGCAGCTCTTTGTCCAGACGTTCCTTGATGTTGCGGGAAGTCACGAACTTGCCTTCTTTACCGCAGAACGGCGAGTCGTTGACCTGGAAGGTCATGGAAACGGTCGGCTCGTCGACGGTCAGCGGCTTCATCGCTTCGACAGTGTTGATGTCGCACAGGGTGTCGGAGATGAACAGCTCGTCGAAACCGCTGATGCAGACGATGTCGCCGGCCTGGGCTTCTTCGACGTCAACGCGGTGCAGACCGTGGTGACCCATCAGCTTCAGGATACGACCGTTGCGGCGCTTGCCTTCGGTGTCGATGGCGACGACCGGGGTGTTCGGCTTGATGCGGCCACGGGCAATACGGCCAACGCCGATCACACCCAGGAAGCTGTTGTAGTCCAGTGCGGAGATCTGCATCTGGAACGGACCGTCACGGTCAACGGCCGGCGCTGGAACGTTGTCGATGATCGACTGGTACAGCGGGGTCATGTCTTCGGCCATGTCGGTGTGGTCCAGACCGGCGATGCCGTTCAGGGCCGAGGCGTAGACGACTTTGAAGTCCAGCTGTTCGTCGGTGGCACCCAGGTTGTCGAACAGGTCGAAGATCTGGTCCAGAACCCAGTCAGGACGCGCGCCCGGACGGTCGACCTTGTTGATCACGACGATCGGCTTCAGACCGGCTTCGAACGCCTTCTTGGTCACGAAACGGGTTTGCGGCATAGGGCCGTCTTGAGCGTCAACCAGCAGCAGCACGGAGTCGACCATCGACATGACGCGCTCTACTTCGCCGCCGAAGTCGGCGTGGCCCGGGGTGTCCACGATGTTGATGTGGTAGCCGTTCCAGTTGATGGCGGTGTTTTTCGCCAGAATGGTAATGCCGCGTTCTTTTTCCTGGTCGTTGGAGTCCATCACGCGCTCGTCGTTGAGCTCGTTGCGCTCCAGGGTGCCGGATTGACGCAGGAGTTTGTCTACCAGGGTGGTTTTACCGTGGTCAACGTGGGCAATGATGGCGATGTTACGTAGATTTTCGATCACTTGTGTATCTCGATCAGAGGATTCGGTTTGCTGACAAGTCCTGGCAGCGATTAGCAGTAGTGTCCGGCATGGCCGTTACAGCTTGACGGCGGTGTCGGGGGGCCGGTGACGCAGGCCACAGGCAAACAGCCCCGGGCACTTAGCTCGGTCGATAAACGCGCACATTGGCATGCCCCTCACTGAGCAAATGGTGGGCATGCAGGCGACTCATCACGCCTTTGTCGCAATACAGCAGGTACTGGCGAGTAGGGTCCAGTTCCTTGAAACGAGCGTTCACTGCGTAGAACGGCATCGTCTGTACCTCTATGCCGGCGAGTTCCAGCGGGTCATCCTCGGCGGCATCCGGGTGGCGGATGTCGATGACGATCTGACCGGCCAGCGCTTCGCTGACTTCTTCGATCTGCAAATCCTGGCCCAATTCGTCGATCACCCGATCGATCGGCACCAGTCTGGCGTTTGCGAGCGCACGCTCGAGCACCGCCATGTCGAATTCCTGCTCTTCGTGCTCGACCCGGCCACGCTTGGCGGCCGTCTTCGGGTTGACCGAGATGACGCCGCAGTATTCCGGCATGTGCCGGGCGAAATCACCGGTACCGATCTGGTCGGCCGTGTCGATGATGTCTTGCTTGTGGGCGACGATCAGCGGTCGCAGCACCAGTTTGTCGGTAACGCAATCGATGACCGACAGGTTCGGCAACGTCTGGCTCGACACCTGGGAAATCGCTTCGCCGGTGACCAGCGCATCAATATGCAGGCGCTCGGCAATGCTCGACGCTGCGCGCAACATCATACGCTTCAATACGACGCCCATATGACTGTCGTCGACCTTGCCGAGAATTTCGCCCAGCACTTCTTCGAACGGAACACTGACAAATAGCACGCGTTGCGAGCTGCCGTACTTCTTCCAGATGAAATGCGCGACTTCCATCACGCCCAACTCGTGGGCACGACCGCCCAGATTGAAGAAGCAGAAGTGCGTCATCAGGCCGCGGCGCAGGATCTGGTAAGCAGCAACCGTCGAGTCAAATCCGCCGGACATCAATACCAGTGTCTGTTCCAGCGCACCGAGCGGGTAGCCGCCAATGCCATCGTGCTGGCTGTGGATCACAAACAACCGTTTGTCGCGAACTTCGATGCGGACTTCGATTTCCGGCGCTTTCAGGTCGATCCCCGCGGCACCGCATTCACGGCGCAGCTTGCTGCCGACGTATTTTTCCACGTCCATCGAGCTGAACGCATGCTTGCCTGCACGCTTGCAGCGCACCGAAAAGATCTTCCCGGCCAGCGCGTCGCCGTAGTGCTGCTTGCACTTCTCGGTGATGTCGTCGAAGTCGCCCAGCGGGTACTCGTCGATCTGCAGAAAGTGCGCGATGCCCGGCATGCAGGTCAGGCGTTCGCCCATTTCCTTCAGGGCCTTGGGATCGGTGACGCGGGTTTCCAGCTCGAGATTGTCCCACACACCGTTCACCACCACCGCCGGGTCCAGGTCGCGGAGCACGGTGCGGATGTTCTTGGCCAGCTGGCGGATGAATTTCGTCCGGACAGGTCGGCTTTTGATGGTGATCTCGGGAAAGACTTTAACGATTAGTTTCATGAAAACAGCGCGCGCAGGGCCAGCCGAAAAAGGGGGGCGCGGATTATAGCGGAAATTGCTCAAGGTTTAACCAGTTAATGTGCAGAAGGTTTTGCGCGCACCAAAACGGGTCATTTTTAGATTTGAACGCTACATTAAAGGGCGAGATTTTCGCCATTAAGGCGCTTTCGACCTTCAGAAGCGTGAATTTGGGGCAAAAAACCCATGCTGGGGCACTGGCATGCAATTTGCTCCCTTGTGAGGCAGGTTGCCTTGGCAGAGTATTCGCGCCGGCATCACCAACATTTAAGGGCATCCACTACCCGCCCTAAGCCACCCGGAGGACACTATGTCGAAGTCGGTTCAACTCATCAAAGATCATGACGTCAAGTGGATTGATCTGCGCTTCACGGACACCAAAGGCACTCAGCACCACGTGACCATGCCGGCTCGCGATGCGCTGGAAGACGACTTCTTCGAAGCGGGCAAGATGTTCGACGGTTCCTCCATCGCTGGCTGGAAAGGCATCGAAGCCTCCGACATGATCCTGATGCCGGACGACGAAACCGCCGTTCTGGACCCGTTCACCGAAGAACCGACCCTGATCCTGGTCTGCGACATCATCGAGCCTTCGACCATGCAGGGCTACGACCGCGACCCACGTGCCATTGCCCGTCGCGCCGAGGAATACCTGAAGACCACCGGTATCGGTGACACCGTATTCGCCGGTCCCGAGCCTGAGTTCTTCATCTTCGACGAAGTGAAGTTCAAGTCCGACATCTCCGGCTCGATGTTCAAGATCTACTCCGAGCAAGGCTCGTGGATGTCCGACCAGGACGTGGAAGGCGGCAACAAGGGCCACCGTCCAGGCGTGAAAGGCGGCTACTTCCCGGTTCCGCCGTTCGACCACGACCACGAAATCCGTACCGCCATGTGCAACGCACTGGAAGAGATGGGTCAGACCGTTGAAGTTCACCACCACGAAGTGGCAACCGCCGGTCAAAACGAAATCGGTGTCAAGTTCAACACCCTGGTGAAGAAAGCTGACGAAGTTCAGACTCTGAAATACGTTGTACACAACGTGGCCGATGCCTACGGCCGCACTGCGACCTTCATGCCGAAGCCACTGTACGGTGACAACGGTTCGGGTATGCACGTGCACATGTCCATCGCCAAAG
The DNA here is from genome assembly GCF_056626735.1 of Pseudomonas sp. 1. Lineage (NCBI taxonomy): Bacteria > Pseudomonadati > Pseudomonadota > Gammaproteobacteria > Pseudomonadales > Pseudomonadaceae > Pseudomonas > Pseudomonas sp. 1. Next base: position 150,508 of record NZ_JBWXMQ010000004.1, read on the forward strand.
ACGGCAAGAACACCTTCGCTGGCGAAGGCTATGCCGGCCTGTCCGAAACCGCCCTGTACTTCATCGGCGGCATCATCAAGCACGGTAAGGCCCTGAACGGCTTCACCAACCCGGCCACCAACTCCTACAAGCGTCTGGTGCCAGGCTTCGAAGCTCCGGTGATGCTGGCCTACTCGGCTCGCAACCGTTCCGCCTCGATCCGTATTCCTTACGTCAACAGCCCGCGTGGCCGTCGTATCGAAGCCCGTTTCCCGGATCCGGCTGCCAACCCGTACCTGGCTTTCGCAGCACTGCTGATGGCCGGTCTGGACGGTATCCAGAACAAGATCCACCCAGGCGATGCTGCCGACAAGAACCTGTACGACCTGCCGCCTGAAGAGGCGAAAGAAATCCCGCAAGTTTGCGGCAGCCTGAAAGAAGCTCTGGAAGAGCTGGACAAGGGCCGTGCGTTCCTGACCAAGGGCGGCGTGTTCTCCGACGACTTCATCGATGCCTACATCGCGCTGAAATCCGAAGAAGAAATCAAGGTCCGCACCTTCGTACACCCACTGGAATATGAGCTGTACTACAGCTGCTGATCCGGTAGCGCCGCGCTACGCGGCGTGACAAAAGAGAGGCCTCCTTCGGGAGGCCTTTTTTATTGGCCGGATGTTTTCCATCCGAGCCTTCCCCGCTCCACTGTCCTATGCTGCATCCCATCGTTTTCGTTTTCGGTCGATTTCATGGGTCGCACCCTTCTCTATATTTTGCTGCTGATCGCCCTGCCCGTCGCCGCGCAGATCTACAAGTACACCGACGCCGGCGGCAACACGGTGTACAGCGATCACGCGCCGGACGGCGTGCAGGCGCAGCCGGTGGAGTTGCCGCCGCTCAACAGCGTCCAGCCTCAGGCACCGAATGCGCCGTCTACCGATACGGTCAGTCGTGAGCCTGCGCGCAATGCCTACGAAGTGCTGGAGCTGACCGGCCTGCCCACCGAGGAAGCCCTGCGCGCCAACAACGGCACCTTCACGGTCAATGTGCTGATCAAGCCGCGTCTGCAACCGCCGCATCAATTGCGCCTGCTTTTGGACGACGTGCCTTATGGCCAGCCGAGCAACGTGCCGATCCTGCAACTGGTGAACGTCGACCGGGGCGAGCATCGGCTGGCGGTGCAGGTCATCAATGGCGAGGCGATCATTCAGCAGAGTCCGGCGGTGGTGTTCACCGTGCAGCGGGTGCACAAGCCATGACGCGGGGATCGATTGCCTTGTTCCTGTCGTTGATCGCGCTCGGCGCATCGGCCGAGGTGTTCACTTACATCGACGCACAGGGCAATCGCGTCTACACCGATCAGCCGCGTGGCAACGCCAGGCGCGTGCCGCTGGCCACCAGCAATCGCATGGCCTCGAATCCGAGCAGCGCCGCAACGATCACGCCGTCGAAGAAATCTGCGGAACCACCGCTGTTCCACTACGACATGTTGCGCGTGCTGATCCCCGAGCCGGACGCGACCATTCGCAGCAGCGCCGGCGAACTGATCGTCAGCGTCACCAGCGAGCCGGGCCTGCAAAGAGGTCATCTGTATCACTTGTTGCTGGATGGCAAAGCCGTCGGCGAACCAGGTCTGAGTCCGGTGTTCCCGCTGAGCAATATCGATCGCGGCAGCCACAATCTGTCGGTCGAGATCCTCGACGCTCAGGGCCGAACCGTGGAGAAAACCGCCAACCAGCCGTTCCACATGCAACGCATCTCTCTGGCCCAGAAGCGTCAGGTCAAACCGTGCGTCAGCGCCGACTATGGCGTGCGTCCGGAATGCCCGCTGAAAGACAAACCCGCCGAACCGAAAAACCCTTTCCTGCGTTTCTTCTGACGCCGTTCAGCTTTGCGCACTATATTGGTGCAATACACTGCACCGTACTCACATTCCAACCCATTTTGGTTCGAAAGTACCCGCCAGAGCGGTTTGACTGCCACGCAAACGAGCGTCAAACGCCCGTTTCAGGGGTTGAACGCTTCTTTTCGGAGCCTTGGTTTGGTTTTTGCATTTTCCTCGCATCAGCGCTGTATCCCTGCGCGCGCCATGCTCCAAAAGAGGTCCTCATGACCATCAGTGACGCACTGCATCGCTTGCTACTCGACAACCTGACCACCGCCACCATCCTGCTCGACAGCGAATTGCGCCTTGAGTACATGAACCCGGCGGCGGAGATGCTGCTGGCCATCAGCGGTCAGCGCAGCCATGGGCAGTTCATCAGCGAGCTGTTCACCGAGTCCACCGAGGCGCTCAACTCGTTGCGCCAGGCGGTGGAGCAGGCGCACCCGTTCACCAAGCGCGAAGCGATGCTCACCGCTCTCACCGGACAGACCCTGACCGTGGATTACGCGGTGACGCCGATCCTCAGCAACGGCGCGACCCTGCTCCTGCTGGAAGTGCATCCCCGTGACCGTCTGTTGCGGATCACCAAGGAAGAGGCGCAGTTGTCGAAGCAGGAAACCAGCAAGATGCTGGTGCGCGGCCTGGCCCACGAGATCAAGAATCCGCTGGGCGGTATCCGCGGTGCCGCGCAATTGCTGGCCCGGGAGCTGCCGGAAGACAGCCTGCGCGACTACACCAACGTGATCATCGAAGAGGCCGACCGCCTGCGTAATCTGGTCGACCGAATGCTCGGTTCCAACAAACTGCCGTCGCTGGCCCTGTGCAATGTCCACGAAGTGCTGGAGCGCGTCTGCCAACTGGTCGAGGCCGAAAGCCAGGGTTGCATCACGCTGGTGCGCGATTACGACCCGAGCATTCCCGACGTCCTGATCGACCGCGAACAAATGATTCAGGCGGTGCTGAACATCGTGCGCAATGCGATGCAGGCCATCAGCAGCCAGAACGAGCTGCGCCTGGGCCGCATCAGCCTGCGTACCCGCGCCATGCGCCAGTTCACCATCGGCCACGTCCGCCATCGTCTGGTGACCAAGATCGAGATCATCGACAACGGCCCGGGCATTCCCGCGGAACTCCAGGAAACCATCTTCTTTCCCATGGTCAGCGGCCGTCCGGACGGTACCGGGCTGGGCCTGGCCATCACCCAGAACATCATCAGCCAGCACCAGGGCCTGATCGAATGTGACAGCCATCCAGGCCACACCACGTTTTCGATCTTTCTGCCACTGGAACAAGGAGCCACATCGACATGAGCCGTAGTGAAACCGTGTGGATCGTCGATGACGACCGTTCTATCCGTTGGGTTCTGGAAAAAGCCCTGCAACAGGAAGGCATGACCACCCAGAGCTTCGACAGTGCCGATGGCGTGATGAGCCGCCTCGCGCGCCAGCAGCCGGACGTGATCATCTCCGATATCCGCATGCCCGGCGCCAGCGGCCTGGACCTGCTGGCGCGGATCCGCGAGCAGCACCCGCGGCTGCCGGTGATCATCATGACCGCTCACTCCGATCTGGACAGCGCTGTCGCCTCCTATCAGGGCGGCGCGTTCGAGTACCTGCCCAAGCCGTTCGACGTTGACGAAGCGGTGTCGCTGGTCAAGCGCGCCAACCAGCACGCCCAGGAACAACAGGGCCTGGAAGTCGCTCCGACCCTGACCCGCACCCCGGAAATCATCGGCGAAGCGCCGGCGATGCAGGAAGTGTTCCGCGCCATCGGGCGCCTGAGCCATTCCAACATCACCGTGCTGATCAACGGCGAATCCGGCACCGGTAAAGAACTGGTGGCTCACGCCCTGCACCGCCACAGCCCGCGCGCGGCCTCGCCGTTCATCGCGCTGAACATGGCGGCGATTCCGAAAGACCTGATGGAATCCGAGCTGTTCGGCCACGAAAAAGGCGCGTTCACCGGCGCGGCCAACCTGCGTCGCGGCCGCTTCGAACAAGCCGACGGCGGCACGCTGTTCCTCGATGAAATCGGCGACATGCCGGCGGACACCCAGACCCGACTGCTGCGGGTGCTGGCCGATGGTGAGTTCTATCGCGTTGGTGGGCATGTGCCGGTCAAGGTTGATGTGCGGATCATCGCCGCGACTCACCAGAATCTGGAAACCCTGGTTCACGCCGGGAAATTCCGTGAGGACTTGTTCCACCGCCTTAACGTGATCCGCATCCACATCCCGCGCCTGTCGGATCGCCGCGAAGACATCCCGACCCTGGCCAAGCACTTCCTCAGCCGCGCCGCGCAAGAACTGGCGGTCGAGCCGAAGCTGCTGAAAAGCGAGACCGAGGAATACCTGAAAAACCTGCCATGGCCGGGCAACGTGCGTCAGCTGGAAAACACCTGCCGCTGGATCACCGTGATGGCGTCCGGGCGCGAGGTGCATATCAGCGACCTGCCGCCGGAACTGTTGAGCCTGCCGCAAGACTCGGCGCCGGTGACCAACTGGGAACAGGCGCTGCGCCAGTGGGCCGACCAGGCCCTGGCTCGCGGTCAGTCGAGCCTGCTCGACAGCGCGGTGCCGGCGTTCGAGCGGATCATGATCGAGACCGCACTCAAGCACACCGCCGGGCGTCGTCGTGACGCTGCGGTGCTGCTGGGCTGGGGCCGCAACACCTTGACCCGCAAGATCAAGGAGCTCGGCATGAAGGTCGATGGCGGGGATGACGATGAGGGTGATGAAGGCTGAGATTGAGCGCCAGTCTGCACCGCCGCAAGGCACCGTGACCCGTAATCGGGCACGGCCAATGGCTCAGGCTTGCACTGAAAACCGCTGAAAATCCCATCCTGTGAAAAGACGAAGGCCCCGTATTACGGGGCCTTCGTCATTGTGTCGGGTTTTTTTGTTTCAAAACGAGAAAACCTGGCACGCCCCCTGCAATAACTCCATCAGGTGATTCGATTCACCCACCCTTTCGGGGGCCTTGGTACAGGCAGGCCGGGGATTCCCCTCTTTACACCGGACTCATCGAGTCCACCCTTTTGGGGCCCTTGATACAGGCAGGTCAGGGGTTCCTTCTTTACACCGGCTCAGAACGCGATGCGATGAGCCCGCCCGTTTCGGGAACCTTGGTACAGGCAGGCCGGGGATTCCCTCTTTTATTGCTCCCGGAGATGGATCTCCAGCCGCCAGCGGTCATCGACCGCCTGGCCGGTCCAGTCGCCCTGCAGCGGCCGCGCCGCCACCAGCGTCAGCAACAATCCCCCGTCACTCAAGCGCGTCCGCCAGTTCACGTCCTTGCCGTTGAACTTGAGCTGTCCTTTCTGCACCTTGCCTTCGGCCTCGAACAGCAACGCAACGCTGCCATCGACGATCTCGCCATGCAGCTTCGGCTCGTTGTTGAACCAGACCGCCAGCCCCCCATCGATCACCTCGACCTGCTGTAAAACGGTCGGGTCAGGCGTGGTCAAACGGCCGATCATCATCCCGACCATCACACCGACGATCGCCAGCGAAGCCATCACCCGCGGGAATAGTTTCGAACGCGGATCCGCTTGCGGCGTAGAATGCGCGTCATCTTTACCTTCGGAGCCGTGCATGTTTCACGTCATCCTTTTTCAACCGGAAATTCCACCGAACACCGGCAACGTTATCAGGCTGTGCGCCAACAGCGGCTGCCACCTGCATTTGATCGAACCGCTGGGCTTCGAGATGGACGACAAGCGCCTGCGTCGTGCCGGTCTCGACTACCACGAGTACGCCACGCTGCAACGCCACGCCGACCTGGCCAGCTGCCTGGAAAGCCTCGGTCATCCACGGCTGTTCGCCTTCACCACGAAGGGCTCGCGGCCGTTTCACGATGCCGCGTTCGTCCCGGGCGATGCGTTCATCTTCGGACCGGAAAGCCGCGGCCTGCCGCCGGAGGTGCTCGACGCCCTGCCGGGCGAACAGCGCCTGCGCCTGCCGATGCGCGAAGGCTGCCGCAGCCTGAACCTGTCCAACACCGTGGCAGTGGCCGTATACGAAGCGTGGCGGCAGAACGACTTCAAGTAACGCGCCAGTCCTGGATCGTTCCCACGCTCCGCGTGGGAATGCAGCCAGTGACGCTCCGCGTCACTGGACGCGGAGCGTCCCCAGAGGCATTCCCACGCAGAGCATGGGAACGATCAACGCGAGAACGATCGCCCAAGAAAAAAGCGCCTGTAACGGCGCTTTTTTCGTTGTTGCATCCACCGCTTACTGAACGGTCGGAGTCTCGCCGGATTCCTGCATGCGCTGCAGCTCTTGCGCGTACAGGGCGTCGAAATTCACCGGGGCCAGCATCAGGGCCGGGAACGAACCACGGGTCACCAGGCTGTCCAGGGTTTCGCGAGCGTACGGGAACAGGATGTTCGGGCAGAACGCACCCAGAGTGTGGCTCATCGAAGCCGCGTCCAGGTTCTTGATCAGGAAGATACCGGCCTGTTGCACTTCAGCGATGAAGGCGACTTCTTCACCGTTTTTCACGGTGACGGACAGGGTCAGCACGACTTCGTAGAAATCACCTTCCAGGGCTTTCTGGCGGGTGTTCAGATCCAGAGCGACCGCCGGATCCCACTGCTGGCGGAAGATCGCCGGGCTTTTCGGGGCTTCGAAGGACAGGTCGCGTACGTAGATGCGCTGCAAGGAGAATTGCGGTGCGGTTTCTTCTTCGCTGGCTGCAGTGTTCTGTTGGTCAGTCATCTCAGATCCTTTCTGATCTCGGGTCTTTTAGGGTTCTTGGTGTTCGGTAGAGCGTGCAGCAGGTCAGGCCTTGAGCAGCGCGTCGAGCTTGCCGGCGCGCTCCAGGGCGTACAAATCGTCACATCCGCCGACGTGGGTGTCGCCGATCCAGATCTGCGGCACGGACGTGCGTCCGGCCTTCTGGGCCATGGCGGCGCGCACCTGCGGCTTGCCATCGACCTTGATCTCTTCGAAGGCCACGCCTTTGTTCGCGAGCAGGTACTTGGCGCGCGAGCAGTAAGGGCAGTAATCGCTGGAGTAGACGATGACGTTGCTCATGTCACTTCACCAACGGCAGGTTGTCGCCTTTCCAGCTGGAAATCCCGCCGGACAGCTTGGCGGCGGTGAAGCCGGCCTTCATCAGCTCGCGGGCGTGGGTGCCGGCGGTCTGGCCCAGGGCGTCGACCAGGATGATGGTCTTGGCCTTGTGTTTTTCCAGCTCGCCGATACGGGCAGCCAGTTTGTCCTGGGGAATGTTCACCGCGCCAACGATGTGACCGGCGGCGTATTCCTTGCTCGGACGGATGTCCACGACCACGCCGGCTTCCTTGTTGACCAGTGCGGTCAGCTCGCCCGTGCTCAGGCTTTTACCGCCGCCCTGCACCGTATGCGCCAGCAGCAAAGCCAGCAGTACGACGAAGATACCGACAAGAATGTAGTGGTTAGTGGCAAATTCAATCAGGTGAGCAACCATCGAAGGAGGTTCCAGGGCGTTAAAATGTCGGCCAGTATACACAGCCACTATGGTCGGCCAAACCCCGTCCGGCGGTGACGCCGCCGGAACTTCGCTTTAAACTCCAACTCCCTTTTCCATCGCCCTCTTCTTATTAGCCACGAGTGGATTCCATGACTACCACGCCTAAACCTTTGGTCCTGATGATTCTCGACGGCTTCGGTCACAGCGACAGCCACGAATCCAACGCCGTCTATGCGGCCAAAAAGCCTGTGCTGGATCGCCTGTGGGCCACCGTGCCGAGCGGCTTGATCTCGGGCAGCGGCATGGACGTCGGTCTGCCGGACGGCCAGATGGGCAACTCCGAAGTCGGCCACATGAACCTCGGCGCCGGTCGCGTGGTGTATCAGGACTTCACGCGCGTGACCAAAGCGATCCGCGATGGCGAGTTCTTCGAGAACCCGACCATCTGCGCCGCCGTGGACAAGGCCGTGGCCGCCGGCAAGGCCGTACATTTCATGGGGCTGCTGTCAGACGGCGGTGTTCACAGCCACCAGGATCACCTGATCGCCATGGCCGAACTGGCCTTCAAGCGCGGCGCCGAGAAAATCTACCTGCACGCCTTCCTTGACGGCCGTGACACGCCGCCGAAAAGCGCCGCGTCGTCGATCGAACTGCTCGACGCGACCTTCCAGGCGCTCGGCAAGGGCCGCATCGCCAGCCTGATCGGCCGCTACTACGCCATGGATCGCGACAACCGTTGGGATCGCGTGTCTCAGGCCTACAACCTGATCGTTGATGGCACAGCCGAATTCAACGCCGCCACCGCCCAGGAAGGTCTGGAAGCCGCTTACGCCCGTGGCGAGAGCGACGAGTTCGTCAAAGCCACCAGCATCGGTGAGCCGGTAAAAGTCGAAGACGGCGACGCCGTGGTGTTCATGAACTTCCGCGCCGACCGTGCCCGCGAGCTGAGCCGTGTGTTTGTCGAAGACGACTTCAAGGAGTTCGAGCGCGCACGCCAGCCAAAAGTGCAGTACGTCGGCCTGACCCAATACGCCGCCAGCATCCCGGCCCCCGCCGCCTTTGCCCCGGGCAGCCTGGAAAACGTGCTCGGCGACTACCTGGCGAAAAACGGCAAGACCCAGCTACGCATTGCCGAAACCGAGAAATACGCCCACGTGACCTTCTTCTTCTCCGGCGGTCGTGAAGAGCCGTTCCCGGGCGAAGAGCGCATTCTGATCCCGTCGCCGAAAGTCGCCACCTATGACTTGCAGCCGGAAATGAGCGCGCCCGAAGTCACCGACCGCATCGTCGAGGCCATCGAGAATCAGCGCTACGACGTGATCGTGGTCAACTACGCCAACGGCGACATGGTCGGCCATAGCGGCGTGTTCGAAGCCGCGGTGAAAGCCGTGGAATGCCTGGACACCTGCGTCGGCCGAATCGTCGAAGCCCTGGAAAAAGTCGGCGGCGAAGCGCTGATCACCGCCGACCACGGCAACGTCGAACAGATGGCCGACGAATCCACCGGTCAGGCGCACACCGCGCACACCACCGAGCCGGTGCCGTTCATCTATGTCGGCAAGCGTGATCTGAAAGTCCGCGAAGGCGGCGTCCTGGCGGACGTGGCGCCGACCATGCTGAAACTGCTGGGCCTGGAAAAACCGGCGGAAATGACTGGCACTTCGATTCTGGTGTAATCGCCCGTCAAAACACTGAAAAACCCTGTGGGAGCTGGCTTGCCAGCGATAGCAAACTGACAGCCAACAACTATGTTGAATGTTCAGACGCCATCGCGGGCAAGCCGCTCCCACATTGGTTTGTGGGGTTTTCAAAGAGGATTTCACTCTGTCCGGCACCCCAGTTATCACACAGTCCCAATTGGGCGTTTTTTTTGCCGCGTCGGGCGGGCATACTAGGCCGTCCCTTACCCTGGTGCCGCCCGCCTCTATGCTTCGCGTCCTGATCGCCCTCGCTCTGACATGCCTGCTCCAACCGGCCTTCGCGGATGAGCGCGCGCAAACCCAACAGCAACTGGACGCCACGCGCCAGGACATCGCCGAGCTGAAAAAACTGCTGGGCAAGCTCCAGGAAGAAAAATCCGGCGTGCAAAAGGAGCTCAAGGGCACTGAAACCGAGATGGGCAAGCTCGAGAAACAGGTCGAAGCCCTGCAGAAAGAGCTGAAAAAGAGCGAATCCGAGCTGCAGCGGCTCGATGCGGAGAAAAAAAAACTCCAGAGCGCGCGCACTGAACAGCAGCGACTGATCGCCATCCAGGCCCGCGCCGCCTACCAGAATGGTCGCCAGGAATACCTCAAGCTGCTGCTCAACCAGCAGAACCCCGAGAAATTCGCCCGCACCCTCACCTATTACGACTACCTGAGCCAGGCTCGCCTGGAGCAGCTGAAAAGCTTCAACGAAACCCTGCGCCAACTGGCCAATGTCGAAAAGGACATCGGCTTGCAGCAGGCGCAATTGCTGGCGCAGCAAAGCGATCTCGACACTCAGCGCGAAGCGCTCGACAAGGTCCGCAAGGAGCGCCAGCAGGCCCTCGCCAAACTCAATGAAGACGTGAAAGCCCGGGACCAGAAACTGGCTGCCCGCGAGCAGGATCAGGCAGACCTGTCTAAAGTCCTTAAAACCATTGAAGAAACCCTGGCCCGCCAGGCCCGTGAGGCAGAAGAAGCGCGGCAGAAAGCGCTCATCGCCCAGCAGGAAGCCGAAAAAAAGCGCTTGCGTGAGGCCGAGGCGGAAAACACCGACGCCCCACGCAAACCGGTCAGATCGACTCCCGGCGCCCTGGTGTCCAGCGGCGGCGAGACCTTCGGTGGCCCTTTTGCGTCTAGTCGGGGAAAACTTCCATGGCCCGTTGATGGTCGACTGCTGGCACGCTTCGGCGAAACCCGTGGCGACGATGCCCGCACCAAGTGGGACGGCGTGATGATCAGCGCCTCCGCCGGCAGCCAGGTGCATGCCGTACACGGCGGGCGCGTGGTGTTTGCCGACTGGTTGCGCGGCGCCGGGCTGCTGGTGATCCTCGACCACGGCAACGGTTTTCTGAGTCTTTACGGTCACAACCAGACGCTACTGAAGTCGGCGGGTGACGTGGTTAAGGCCGGCGAGTCCATCTCCACTGTGGGTAACAGTGGCGGCCAGGACACTCCGGCGCTGTATTTCGCAATTCGTCAGCAGGGTCACCCGAGTGATCCGGCGCAATGGTGCCGCGCGCAAGGATAAGCGCGGGCAACCTAAATTAGGAGTTCGTTCGACATGCTGCATTTGTCCCGCCTTACCTCGCTGGCCCTGACGATCGCCCTGGTGATCGGCGCGCCTCTGGCGTTTGCCGCTCAACCGGCCCCGGCTGTCGCTCCGGCAGGCACTGCCGCGACCTCCAAGGCGCCATTGCCGCTGGAAGAGTTGCGCACCTTTGCCGAGGTCATGGACCGGATCAAGGCCGCCTATGTCGAACCGGTGGACGACAAGACCCTGCTGGAAAACGCGATCAAGGGCATGCTCAGCAACCTTGATCCGCACTCCGCCTACCTTGGTCCCGAGGATTTCGCCGAGTTGCAGGAAAGCACCAGCGGTGAATTCGGCGGCCTGGGCATCGAAGTCGGCGCCGAAGACGGCTTCATCAAGGTCGTGTCGCCAATCGACGACACGCCGGCGTCGAAGGCCGGCATCCAGGCCGGCGACTTCATCGTCAAGATCAACGGCGCGCCGACCCGTGGCCAGACCATGACCGAAGCCGTGGACAAGATGCGCGGCAAGATCGGCCAGAAGATCACCCTGACCCTGGTTCGCGACGGCGGCACGCCGTTCGACGTGACCCTTGCTCGCGCCGTGATTCAGGTGAAGAGCGTCAAGGCGCAACTGCTGGAATCGGGTTATGGCCTGATCCGCATCACCCAGTTCCAGGTCAAGACCGGCGAAGAGGTCTCCAAGGCCCTGGCCAAACTGCGCAAGGACAACGGCAAGAAGCTCAACGGCATCATCCTCGACCTGCGCAACAACCCGGGCGGCGTGTTGCAGGCCGCGGTGGAAGTGGTCGACCACTTCATCACCAAAGGCCTGATCGTCTACACCAAGGGTCGGATCGCCAACTCCGAACTGCGCTTCTCCGCCACCGGCAAGGACGAAAGCGAAGCGGTGCCAATGGTTGTGCTGATCAACGGTGGCAGCGCCTCGGCCTCGGAAATCGTCGCCGGCGCCCTGCAGGATCAGAAACGCGCCGTGGTCATGGGCACCACCAGTTTCGGCAAGGGCTCGGTGCAGACCGTGCTGCCACTGAACAACGACCGCGCGCTGAAGATCACCACTGCGCTGTACTTCACGCCGAACGGTCGCTCGATTCAGGCCCAGGGCATCGTCCCGGACATCGAGGTACGCAAGGCCAAGATCACCAACGAGGCAGACGGCGACTACTTCAAGGAAGCCGACCTGCAAGGCCACTTGGGCAACGGCAACGGCGGCGCGGACCGTCCAACCGGTTCGGGCGGCAAGGCCAAGGCGATGCCGCAGGATGACGATTACCAGTTGGCCCAGGCCCTGAGCCTGCTCAAAGGCCTGAGCATCACGTCCGGCCGTTGAGGATGTCTTTGCGTTTTCTCTTCGTCCTGCTGTGCTGTCTGGCGGGTGCTGCTCATGCAGAACCTGCCAGACCAACACCTCAAAAAGCCTACCTGACACTGATCATCGACGACCTGGGGCAGAACCTGCCCCGGGATCGCCGCGTGCTGGCCCTCCCCGGGCCGGTGACCACGGCGATCATGCCCGACACCCCGCACGCCACCGAATTCGCCCGCGAAGCCCATCGCGCCGGCAAGATCGTGATCCTGCACATGCCGATGGACCCGGCCACCGGTCCGTTCGCCTGGCATCCCGAACTGCCGATCGAAGAGCTGGAAAAACGGCTGAACGCCGCGTTCAAAATGGTCCCGTACACCGCAGGTATCAACAACCACATGGGCAGCCGCATGACCGCACAACCAGTGGCGATGGCGTGGCTGATGGGCGAGTTGCAGCGCCGCCACAAATTCTTCGTCGACAGTCGCACCAGCGCGCAGACCGTCGCAGCGCAACAGGCGCAGAAGATCGATCTGGCGAGCGTTTCGCGGGATGTGTTTCTCGATGATGAGCGCACCGAAGCGGCGATCCTGACCCAATTGCAGACCGCAATCAACCTGGCGCACAAACAGGGTTCGGCAGTGATGATCGGCCATCCCTATCCGCAGACCCTGGCCGTGCTGGAGCGCGAGCTGCCGAAATTGAAAGCTCAAGGCATCGAGTGGATCGACATCAAGCAGATGATCAGCGTGCGCAGCAATCGGGCCACCGCCGCTCATGGGAAAGACGGCGTTTATCGGTAACAAGCTGTCACGAAGCGATAGATAGATACCGCAGCCAGCCCCCTCGCTACCCGGATATTGAGACCCGTCGCGGCCACACCGAGCCGTTTCTTTATTCGGGATCAATCATGAACACCCAAACCAATCTTCATTTGCCTGTTCGGCAGATGGAACCCATAGCGGTTGAAAACCTGCTGATCAATTTCACCACCGAGTTCCACCGGATCTGGGACAACACCGGCTCGAAGTCAAAACCCGGCAGTTTCTGGCGTCCGACACCGGCTCCCGACCTGCTACCCGGTTATTTTCCGTTGGGTGATCTCGTTGTCGCCGGACGAGACAACATCAACGATAAGAAGGTGATGGCTGTCGTCCGCGAGGGGGATCTGCAAAATACCGAGCCGGGCAAAGGTCCTGCACTGAGCAGGCCGGATGATTACCAACTCGTCTGGAACGATATCGGCTCGAACGCCAACGGCGACTGCTCTGTCTGGCGGCCGATCCCTCCGCAAGGTTACGTGGCTCTCGGGCTGGTGTGCTCCAACGACCGCAGCAAGCCGTCCTTCAATGCCGTTCGTTGTGTGCGCACCGACCTGGTGATCGCCGCCAGTACCGGCGACCTGATCTGGAGCGACAAGGGCAGCGGAGCCGACCGCGATTTCAGCGCCTGGAGCGTCAAGCCTCCCGCAGCGCCCGCAGGGGAAATCTACTTTGCTCCGGGCACGTTCATTGGCGAAAACGGCTACGGCAAGCCTGCGTCGCCAATCATCGCCTATGCCTTGCGGATGCAGATTCCCCTTCAGGTCGAGTCACCACCAGCCGCCCCCGTACTCACCGGGCACGATGCCTCTGCCGCCCTTACACCAGCGAAGATCACACGAGTGGTGCAGTTGCCGTGGTTCGCGGTAAACGACTCACTCATGGCAAACCTTGAACAACTGCGCACCTCACCGTTTTACAGCCTGGAGAGAACAGATCGCTATTTGCTTGTCGGCCAGGGGCAAAACAGTACAGACATGAACCGAGCGCTCAAATCGAAGGCCGGCCGTACCCAGTCCTGGGAGACGTTGCGCAAGTTCTGCCGTAACACAGGTATTGAAATCGGCGATCAATGGTCACCAAGCAGGTCTTTACCTGAGCCTGTCATCATCTGCTCGGCCAAATTGCACAACAGCTTCTTCAACGCCGAGTCAGAACCTTTCGAATGGGTGAACTCTTCGGACGCAGAGGTCATCGCACTCGTTGCAAAAAACCGGTTCGCGGCGGTTTACGTCTTGCAGAGCGACTATCGACTGTTGCGCGAAGACGGCTCACAAGTGGAAGGTCATTTCAGCTTTACCGACATGGACAGCCTGCATATGACGGATTGCCCGGTCGAGCCTGAACTCGAACGCGTGAAGGAACCGCTCGAAGAACCCGCGGAACCGACCGTCACTGAACCGGCAAAAGAGCCTGAAGAGCCGCCGGTGGCGGAGGTCGCAGTTAAACCGCAACCACCGGCTGAACCCGCAGCGGTTACAGATATCGCCCCATGATCTCGTCGACCACGCCATCCTTGCGCATCTGATCCAGCGCAGCTTGCAACTTGGCAACGGTTGCATCCGGTACGTCCTTGTTCAGCGCCAGATACAGTTCGGCACTGTTGAAGCGAAGCACGGTTTTCAGCCCGATCACGCCATCCTGCCGCGCCAGATAACGGCCGGCAGGATCGCCGGTGGCCCACAGGTCGATCTGGCCGCTGACAAGTTTTTTGGCATTGTCCTGATCGCGCAGCACCACCACCGGCTTCAGACCCTGTTTGGTCAACGTCTCGGCGATGGCATCGCCCTTGTAGGCGCCGATCTTGTATTTGCGCGCGTCATTGAGGGTTTCGAGGGTGATCTTGCTGTCGGCCTTGGCCAGCATGACCCAGTCGTCCGGGCCGATCGGGCCGACCCACTTGAAGAGTTTTTCGCGATCCGGCAGGCGCGCCATGACGAACGCACCGTAACCGGGATTCTCCAGCGCCAGTTTGTAGACCCGCTCCCAAGGGAAGCGCAGGGTCAGGCTGTAAGTGATGCCGGCACGCTTGAACATCTCGCGCACGATGTCCGTGGCGATGCCGTTGATGTTTTCATCCTGGGCGAAATTCTTGCCGTTCTTCGCCATGTTGTACGGCGGGAAGTTTTCGGTAAGAAGCACCAGATCGGTGTCGGGACTTACTTCGGCGTGGCCGGTGTTGATCAACAACACGGAGGCACTGGCGAGAGCGAGAAGCAGGCGTTTGATCATGTCGGGCTACCGAAATCCATGGCGTGCCCAAGAGTGCCTTGGGTACGCCATGCTGTCCACTGGCCTGTATCGTTTAACGCATTACGATGCCGCGGTGAGCCATATAAGCCTTGGCTTCCTGAACGGTGTATTCGCCGAAGTGGAAAATACTTGCCGCCAGTACTGCGCTGGCGTGGCCTTCAAGAATGCCGTCAGCCAGATGCTGCAGGTTGCCGACGCCGCCGGACGCGATCACCGGAATACCCAGCGCATCGCTGATGGCGCGGGTCACGCCGAGGTCGAAGCCGTTTTTCATGCCGTCCTGATCCATGCTGGTCAGGAGGATTTCACCGGCACCCAGGCCTTCCATTTTCTTCGCCCACTCGACCGCGTCGAGGCCGGTCGGTTTGCGGCCACCGTGGGTGAAGATCTCCCAGCGCGGGGTTTCGCCCGGGCCCGAAACCTTCTTCGCATCAATGGCAACGACGATGCATTGCGAGCCGAAATGCTGCGCCGCTTCGCCGACAAATTCCGGGTTGAATACGGCAGCGGTGTTGATCGAGACCTTGTCCGCACCGGCGTTGAGCAGGTTGCGGATGTCCTGCACGGTACGCACGCCACCGCCGACGGTCAGCGGAATGAACACCTGGCTGGCCATACGCTCGACGGTGTGCAGTGTTGTGTCACGGCCATCGACGCTGGCGGTGATGTCGAGAAAGGTAATCTCGTCGGCACCCTGCTCGTCGTAGCGACGGGCGATTTCCACCGGATCGCCGGCGTCACGGATGTTCTCGAATTTCACACCTTTGACGACCCGACCGTTATCCACGTCCAGGCAAGGGATGATGCGTTTGGCCAGCGCCATGGTCAGTCCTCAGCCTTGGTACGAGTCGCAGAAAGCTTGCGCTTGGGCGACGTCGAGAGTGCCTTCGTAGATCGCCCGGCCGGTGATGGCGCCGATGATGCCCGGCGCCCTGGCGTCGAGCAGCGACTTGATGTCACCCAGGTTGTGAATGCCGCCGGAAGCGATCACCGGGATCCTGGTGGCAGCCGCCAGTGCAGCGGTGAACGGAACGTTGCAGCCCTGCATCATGCCGTCTTTGGCGATGTCGGTATAAACGATCGAGGACACGCCGTCGGCTTCGAACTGCTTGGCCAGGTCGATGACCTGCACGGTGCTGATTTCAGCCCAGCCATCGGTGGCGACAAAACCGTCCTTGGCGTCCAGACCAACGATGATCTTGCCCGGGAACGCGCGGCAGGCTTCAGCGACGAACGCCGGATCCTTCACCGCTTTGGTGCCGATGATCACGTAGCTGACGCCCGCCTTGACGTAGTGCTCGATGGTTTCCAGCGAACGGATGCCGCCGCCGATCTGGATCGGCAGGGTCGGGTAGCGCTTGGCGATTGCGGTGACGACTTCGCCGTTGACCGGCTGCCCTTCGAAAGCGCCGTTCAGGTCGACCAGATGCAGACGGCGGCAACCGCCCTCCACCCACTTGGCAGCCATGCTCACCGGATCATCGGAGAACACTGTGGAATCTTCCATGCGGCCCTGGCGCAGACGTACGCAGGCACCGTCTTTGAGATCGATAGCGGGAATAATCAGCATCTGGCAAACCTTCAAATTTGAATGTTCAGCTTGGCTCGGAAATCAGTTTTTCTCGAGCGCCCACAGGTCGCTTTCAATGCTTTCAAACCGCTCCTTGAGGTGGGTCTGCACATCGAAAATCGCCCTGTTGTAATAGTGCGGAGCAATTTCGCGGGTAAACAGCTCAAGAATTTCCGCCGCCTCGAACGAACCCAGGTCCAGTTCGAAACGATCCTCCATGAACCGCTGAATCTTGCGGTTGGCCTCACTCTCCTGCTCAGGCGTGAGGGTCAGGATCGGCGGCCTGGATTTCTTGACGGCCATTTACCAGCGACCGTCCCACGCGGCGAAGTTCTGCAGCAATTGCAGGCCATGGGTATGGCTCTTTTCCGGGTGGAACTGCACGGCGAAACGCGAACCTTCGGCCAGCGCCGCAGCGAAATCGACACCGTAATGACCGCTGCCGACCACCTGCCGCGGGTTACCGGCGGCGATGTAGTAGCTGTGCACGAAGTAGAAGCGCGCCAGGTTCGGAATGTTGTGCCACAGCGGGTGATCCACCGCCTGCTTCACTTCGTTCCAGCCCATGTGCGGGACTTTCAGGTGTTCGCCGTCTTCATGCAGATCTTTGCCGAAGAACTTCACCGCGCCCGGGAACAGGCCGATGCAGTCGACGCCGTCGTTCTCTTCGCTGCTGTCGAGCAAGGCTTGCATGCCGACGCAAATGCCGAGGAAGGGACGATCCTGGCTGACTTCACGCACCAGCGAGTCGAAACCGAGGCGACGGATCTCCGCCATGCAATCGCGAATCGCGCCGACGCCGGGGAAAACCACCCGGTCGGCTTCGCGGATAACTGCCGCGTCGCTGGTGATCAGCACCTTGCCGGCACCGACGTGCTCGAGGGCCTTGGCCACCGAGTGCAGGTTGCCCATGCCGTAATCGATAACTGCAACGGTCTGCATTACAGGACGCCTTTGGTCGAAGGCATCTGGCCGGCCATGCGCTCGTCCAGCTCGACAGCCATGCGCAGCGCGCGGCCGAAAGCCTTGAACACGGTTTCGATCTGGTGGTGGGTGTTGGTGCCGCGCAGGTTGTCGATGTGCAGGCTGACCAACGCGTGGTTGACGAAGCCCTGGAAGAATTCCTGGAACAGGTCGACGTCGAAGCCGCCGACGGTGGCGCGGGTGTACGGCACGTGCATCTGCAGGCCCGGGCGGCCGGAGAAGTCGATCACCACGCGCGACAGCGCTTCATCGAGCGGCACGTAGGCGTGGCCGTAACGACGGATGCCTTTCTTGTCGCCAATGGCTTGCGCGAAGGCCTGGCCGAGGGTGATACCGACGTCTTCCACCGTGTGGTGGTCGTCGATATGCAGATCGCCCTTGCATTGGATATCCAGGTCGATCAACCCGTGACGGGCGATCTGGTCCAGCATGTGCTCAAGAAAAGGAACACCGATATCGAATCGGGCCTTTCCGGTGCCATCAAGGTTGATCGAGGCTTTGATCTGGGTTTCCAGAGTGTCGCGCTCGACAGACGCCTTACGTTCGGCCATCACCAGCTCCGCAAAATCATTGGGCGAAAAAGGCAGCCATTATAGGGGCGCGGGGCCGAAACAGAAACACGAGAGGTGCAATGACTGACGGATAGAACCCCCGGCCGTCGCGGGTAGACATGTCCATACAAGCCATTACAGGCAGCCTGAAAACAAATGTGGGAGCGAGCTTGCTCGCGAAATCGGTGGGTCAGCCGACAACGATGTCGACTGATCTACCCTCTTCGCGAGCAAGCTCGCTCCCACAGGTGTTGGTGCCGGCCTGAGATATCAGGCCGGCAATTTCAGCGTCTTAGTGGAACAGAACCGCCGTCTTCTGCAGGGTCACCCACACACCCCACGCCAACGGAATCCCCACCACCAGCCACGCAGCGATCGCCAGTGGCTTGCTGCCCGGCGCAGCTTTCCACTCCAGCACGGTGCTGGCGTCAGCCCCCTTGTCGTGGCCCAGCGCCTGCTCGGCAGCCAGTTCGGCGTCGGTCATGAAGTACTTGTCGGCCACCGGGCGCACCAGCAGGTTGCACAGGAAGCCCAGCACCAGCAGGCCGGCGAGGATGTACAGGGTGATGTCATAAGCGGCGGCGCGTTCAACGCCGATGCTCAGCTGATACTCACGCAGGTAGTTCACCAGCACCGGACCCAGCACGCCGGCGGCGGCCCAGGCAGTCAGCAGACGACCATGGATCGCACCGACCATTTGCGTACCGAACAGGTCGGCCAGATACGCCGGCACGGTCGCAAAACCACCGCCGTACATCGACAGAATGATGCAGAACGCCGCCACGAACAGCGCAACGTTGCCCAGGTGACCGAGATTCGGGATCAGCGCGTACAGCGCAAAACCCAGTGCGAAGAACACGAAGTAAGTGTTCTTGCGGCCCAGGTAGTCCGAGAACGACGCCCAGAAGAAGCGACCGCCGATGTTGAACAGGCTCAGCAGACCGGTGAAACCGGCTGCAATGGCAGCGATGGAAGCCAGTTGACCGGCGTCCAGCTGACCGAACGGCAGGTCGTTGCCCAGCAGCTTGCCGCCGAACACTTCCTGCAACAGCGGCGAAGCCATGCCGAGGATGCCGATACCGGCGGACACGTTCAGGCACAGCACCAGCCACACCAGACGGAATTGCGGGGTCTTCCAGGCCACGTTCACGTGAACGTGACGGTGGGTGATCATCGCGTTCGATGCTTTTTTCGCCGGCGCGGTCCAGCCTTCAGGCTTCCAGCCGGTTGGCGGAACGCGGTAGGCCAGAGCGCCTCCGATCATGAACACGAAGTAGATCGCAGCCATGGCCACGAAGCTCTGCCATACGCCCACGCCAGTCGGCGAAGCGAAGTGGCTCATCAATGCGGTTGCCAGTGGAGCACCAACCATCGCGCCGCCACCGAAACCCATGATCGCCATGCCGGTCGCCATGCCGCGCTTGTCCGGGAACCACTTGATCAGGGTCGAGACCGGTGAGATGTAGCCCAGGCCCAGACCGATACCGCCGATCACGCCGGAGCCGATCCACATCAGCCAGATCTGGTGGGTATAGATCCCCAGCGCAGAAATCAGCAGACCGCCGCACCAGCACAGAGCCGATACAACGCCAGCCTTGCGCGGGCCTGCGTGTTCGAGCCAGCCGCCCCAGATCGCTGCCGAGCAGCCGAGGAAGATGAAGAACAGGGTGTAGATCCAGCCGAGCATGGAGATCGGCCAGTCGCACTGCGACGAGAAGACTTGTGCAATGAAGCTCATGTCCGGTGCGCAAGCCACCGGAGCGGTCACGCCCAGCGCCTTGGACAGCGGCAACCAGAACACCGAGAAGCCGTAGGCCATGCCGATGCACAGGTGAATGGCCAGAGCGGCCGGCGGAACCAGCCAACGGTTGAAACCGGGCTTGGCGATGATGCGTTCCTTGGACAGGAACCCGGGCTGATCGGCTTTGAAGCCGTCCGCCGTAATGGTCGTGCTCATTATGTATCCCCCAATTATTAGTATGGTTCGCCAGCCACTGCTCACCCCCGGCCTTTATGCACGCAGGCATGACCGTTTTTTTGCGGGTGAAGCTCCTTGAAAGCGCGACGTTAAGTCGCAGATGGGCGGACGAACGGGCGAAGGTTACCATTTGCACGTGACAGAAAAACCAAACTGACATCACCTTTTTTGGGTCATCTGATCTCCTGACGCCGGGGAACCCCGATGCCGATCGTTGTCGAAGCGCTGTACATCACGGTTCAGCGGGCTGACGGGGCACCGCAACAGCGAGGGTTGATGCAGCGCTATACTCCCCGGCTAAATCACGAATTCGACTACTTACAAGGACTCGCCCATGAAAGCGTTCGGCAAAATCCTGGGTCTGGTACTTCTCGGGCTGTTGCTGATCATTGTGGCGGCGGGCTTCGCCCTGACCCACCTGTTTGATCCCAACGACTACAAAGACGAGATCCGCCAGATTGCCCGCGACAAGGCCCACATCGAGCTGACGCTCAATGGCGACATCGGCTGGAGCCTGTTCCCGTGGCTCGGCCTGGAACTGCACGAGGCCAGCGTCGCGACTCTGGCCAAGCCTGCCGAACCGTTTGCCGACCTGCAGATGCTCGGCCTGTCCGTGCGCGTGTTGCCGCTGCTGCGCCGCGAAGTCCAGATGAGCGATGTGCGCGTCGAAGGCCTGAACCTGCGCCTGAATCGCGACAAGAATGGTCACGGCAACTGGGAAGACATCGGCAAGGTGCCGCCCAAGGCCGGCAGCACACCGGCACCGACCACCACCGCCGAAACCGCACCCGAGACCACCCCGCAACCGGAAAAACCGGCCCAGCCGATCCGCCTCGACATCGACAGCCTGACCGTCAACAACGCCCGCGTGGAATACAACGACGAGCTGACCGGCAAGCAATTCAGCGCCGAAAGCATTCAGCTGAGCACCGGCGCGGTCCACGACTCGACCAACATCCCGGTCAAGGCCACCGCATTTCTCGGCACCAATCAGCCAGTGCTGCGGGTGCGCACCGAGCTCAACGGCGAGCTGCGCTTCGAGCGCGCCCTGCAACGCTACAAGTTCGAAGACCTGAAGCTTTCCGGCGAAGTCGCCGGCGATCCGCTGCAAGGCAAAACCGTGACCTTCGCCGCCCAAGGCCAGTTGTTGCTGGACAAGGCCGCCAACGTCGCCGAATGGACCGGCATCAAGCTGTCGGTCAATCAGCTGCGTGCCTTGGGCGAGCTGAAAGCCAACGACCTGGACAAGACGCCACAGATCACCGGCGGGATTTCCATTGCCCAGTTCGACCTGGCGAAATTCTTCGACAGCATCGGTCAGACCTTGCCAGCCATGGCAGAAGGCAGCCTGAGCAAGGTTGAACTGGTCAGCCGTGTCGCCGCGACGCCGACCAGCGTTTCGCTGGACAACATCAACCTGAAACTCGACGACAGCAGCTTCAGCGGCCGCATCGCCGTCGAAGATTTCGCCAAGCAATCGCTGCGGGCGATCCTCAAGGCCGACACCTTCAATGTCGACCGCTACCTGCCGCCGAAATCGGAGAAAGCCAACAACGCCACCCAGGTCCGCCAGGCCGAAGTTGCCAACACCGAGGCCGATGCGATGGCCGGTGCCGGCAGCACACCGCTGCCGGAAAAACCGAGCAAAAGCGCCTGGAGCACCGAGCGCCTGTTCCCGGTTGAGCGCCTGAGCAAACTGGACGTAAACGCCGACCTGACCTTCGGCCAGTTGACCCTCGACAAGCTGCCGATCCAGAACGCCGCACTGAAAGCCACCGGCCAGGGCGGCCTGCTGACCCTGGAAAATCTGCGCGGCGAGCTGTACAACGGCGACTTCGAAGCCAAGGGCACGCTGGATGTCCGCCAGACAGCGCCGGTGCTGAACCTGCAAACCCGGATCAACCGGGTGCCGGTGGAGAAAATCCTCGAAAGCCAGGGCAAGAATCCGCCGGTCAAAGGTCTGGTCAATCTCACCAGTACCGTCACCGGCAGCGGCAACAGCCAGCAGGCGCTGATCGACACCCTCAACGGCAACGCCAGTTTTGTGATCAACAATGGCGTATTGCTCAACGCCAACCTTGAGCAGCAACTGTGCAAGGGCATCGCCACGCTCAACCGCAAATCCCTGAGCGGTGAGCCGCGCGGCAAGGACACGCCGTTCCAGGAACTCAAGGGCAACCTCACCTTCCGCAACGGCGTGGCCAGCAACCCGGACTTGAAAGTGCGCATCCCCGGCATGAGCGTCAACGGTGACGGCGATATCGACCTCAAGGTGCTGGGCATGGATTACCGCGTCGGCATCATCGTCGAAGGCGATACCAGTGCCATGCCGGATCCGGCCTGCCAGGTCGGCGAGAAGTTCGTCGGCATCGAATGGCCGCTGCGCTGCCGTGGCCCGCTGGAACTGGGCGCCAAGGCCTGCCGCGTGGACAACGAGCGCCTGGGCCAGGTCGCGACCAAAATGGCCGGCGACAAGCTCAGCGAAAAAATCGACGAGAAACTGGGCGACAAAGTCAGCCCGGAACTGAAAAACGCATTGAAGGGGCTGTTCAAGCGATGAGAGCGGAGCAGTTTTCCACGGCGGTGCTGGAATGGTTCGACCGCCACGGCCGCCATGATTTGCCCTGGCAACAGAACATCAACCCGTACCGGGTGTGGGTGTCCGAGATCATGTTGCAGCAGACCCAGGTCAGCACCGTGCTCAATTACTTCGACCGCTTCATGGCCGCGCTGCCGACGGTCGAAGCCCTGGCCGAAGCGCCGGAGGATGAAGTGCTGCACTTGTGGACGGGCCTGGGTTACTACACCCGCGCGCGCAATCTGCAGAAGACCGCGAAGATCGTCGTCAGCCAGTACGGCGGCGAGTTTCCCCGGGATGTCGAGAAGCTCACCGAACTGCCGGGCATTGGCCTGTCCACGGCCGGCGCGATCGCCAGCATCAGCATGGGCCTGCGTGCGCCGATTCTCGACGGCAACGTCAAACGGGTGCTGGCGCGCTTTACCGCGCAGGAAGGCTACCCCGGCGAGCCTAAGGTCGCGAAACAGCTGTGGGCCAACGCCGAGCGCTTCACGCCGCAGGATCGGGTCAACGCCTACACCCAGGCGATGATGGATCTGGGCGCCACGCTGTGCACCCGCAGTAAACCGAGCTGCCTGCTGTGTCCGCTGAAAAAGGGCTGTGAAGCGCACCTGCTCGGCCTGGAGACGCGTTACCCGATCCCCAAGCCGCGCAAGGCGATCCCGCAGAAACGCACGCTGATGCCGCTGCTGGCCAACGAGGACGGCGCAATTCTGCTTTATCGTCGACCGTCCAGCGGATTGTGGGGCGGTTTGTGGAGCCTGCCGGAGCTCGATGACCTCGACGACCTGCAACACCTCGCCGTGCAGCACTCGCTGGAACTGGGTGAGCGGCAGGCGTTGCCAAGCCTTGTCCACACATTCAGCCACTTCCAGCTGTCCATCGAACCCTGGCTGGTTCAGGTGCAGGAGGTCGGCGGTCACGTGGCCGAGGCCGACTGGCTCTGGTATAACCTCGCCACCCCGCCGCGCCTGGGCCTCGCCGCCCCGGTCAAGACCTTGCTCGAACGCGCGGCCGCCGTCTTGAATGCAGGAGAGTCGACATGACCCGCACCGTAATGTGCCGCAAATACAAAGAACAACTCGAAGGTCTGGAGCGCCCACCGTACCCGGGCGCCAAGGGCCAGGACATTTTCGAACACGTCTCGGCCAAGGCCTGGGCCGACTGGCAGAAACACCAGACCCTGCTGATCAACGAAAAACGCCTGAACATGATGAACGCCGAAGACCGCAAATTTCTTCAGGGCGAAATGGACAAGTACTTCTCCGGCGAGGAATACGCTCAGGCCGAAGGCTACGTTCCGCCAGCCGAATAACCCCCGGATTTCGTAAGCGACGGAATTAATTTAAGAAATTTTAAAAAAGTCGTTGACGTAAATCCGAAAAACCCTTTTAATGCGCCCCGTTGCCCAGATAGCTCAGTCGGTAGAGCAGGGGATTGAAAATCCCCGTGTCGGCGGTTCGATTCCGTCTCTGGGCACCAAATACCGAAAACCCTGAATCGCAAGATTCAGGGTTTTTTTATGCCTGCGATTTGACGGTGGCCCGATTCCGCCCTTCTTGCAGACCGGAAATCGCGATACGTTGCTCAACCCTTACGCAAGAGGGTCATCCGCGCGATGAACCAGAAAAGAACCCGCGTTCCCCTCCCCCATCCCGCTCCACCGATAAAACGCACCGACTGGCTGATGATCGCTCTCGGCTTGGTGTTCATGCTGTGTACCGGCCTGATCGCCTATGAAACCGTGGACGGTTTGATTCAGGGACGCATCGGCAACCTGGCTCGCGGCAAACACTTCGCCGTGTATTCGTTGACCACACAACCCGCCAACTTCTGGTTTGCCATCGCCACGCATTGCCTCCTCGCCCTCTTCCTGTCGGGCGCAGCATGGGTATTGATCTGGCTGGGCCGCACGGCAACGGTCACGCCATCCCGGCGCGACCGGTAACGCTACTAGCTGTTGTCATTCCAGTGAAAAACCAGATTGCGCGCAGCACCGCCGCCTATTTCGGCCGCATCCCGGCGTGTTTCACCATTGCGGGTCGCCACGACCATGTATTTGCCGGGCGGCAACTGCACGTAGACCAATGGCCCGGTCTGATTCAGCGTCAGCACGGTCTGGCCCGGAGCTTTCTGGATCATCACGTCGACATCGGCGGTGTATTGGTTTTGCATGCCGACGGCGAACGTCATGTGCAGGTTGTAGCCCGCGGATTGCTGAATGGCTTTCGACTCATCTTCGCCAATCCCGCCAGCCAGATAGCGAACGCCGTTTTGTTCTTGCTGCTGAGCCTGCACAGCGGAGCTGTCGATCGGCTCCAGACTCGCAGCCTGCGCCATGACCGGAAACAGCAGCACCGCAGCAGCGGCAACGGGCAGCACGAATGAAAGAACACGTTTCATGAGGACGACTCCCGGGCTCTCGCGGAACCCAATCGTTACCTCTCTTTAGATTTTGTCTTGCGGGGTGGGTTTTAGAACGATTGGGAGTTGCGGTTGATACGAAAAGGACTACACGCCGTACTCCTCGTTCGCGGACTCCGTCAGCCTGATCTCGCAAAACCCGCCCACTCTTCCTTCAGTGGCATCAGACACGGCCGGCATCCCCAGGCCCTGAACAATTGGCATGCTCTTGCTTCTGTTCACCCCGAGCCGGAAGACCTGATGAGCCAACTGGAAACGGCTGAACCACAAGATTCAAAACTTGAGTCGCTGCTGGGCGATCTGGGCGACCTGATACGCGAGGCCAGGCAGAAAGTGCTGCGAACGGTCGACACAATTCAAGTCCAGACCTGCTGGCAGATCGGGCGACACATTGTCGAGTTCGAGCAACAGGGAGCCCGGCGTGCGGGGTACGGAAAACAGCTTCTGGCTACGCTGGCGAAGGAGCTGACTGCAGACTTTGGGAAAGGCTTCGACGTTACCAATCTTCGAAAAATGCGGCAGTTTTATCAGCTCTTTCCAATTCGAGACGCACTGCGTCTCGAATTGAGCTGGACCCATTACCGCAGGATATTGCAGGTCGAAAGCGAACCCGCCCGGCAGTGGTACATGAACGAAGCCGCTGCGCAAAACTGGTCAAGCCGCGCCCTCGATCGCCTGATCAACACCCTCTACTACGAACGTCTGTTGATGAGTCGAGACAAAACCGACGTCTATGCAGAGGCCGCAACCAACATTGCCGCGATGAAAAGCAATCCCCGGGAATTCATCCGCGACCCGGTCCTGCTGGAATTTCTCGGCCTGCCATCACCGGGCAAGCTTCAGGAATCCGAACTGGAGCAAGCCTTGATCGACCAGCTCCAGGGATTTCTCCTTGAGCTGGGCAAAGGCTTCGCTTTTGTCGGTCGCCAGCAACGCATCAGCGCTGGCGACGATGATTTTTACATTGACCTGGTGTTCTACAACTACCTGCTCAAATGCTTCGTCATCCTCGATCTGAAGCGCGGCAAACTCAGTGCTCGGGACGTAGGCCAGATGGACATGTACATCCGCATGTACGACGACCTCAAACGTAGCGAGGGCGACGGGCCAACGGTGGGGATCATTCTCTGTGCCCAACAAAATGAATCGGTGGCGCGCTACACGATCCTCAAGGGTAATGAACAACTGTTCGCCAGCAGCTACAAACTGGTGCTGCCGAGCGAAGAGGAGTTAAGAGCGGAGTTGAATCGGGAACACACGCTGCTGGAAGAGCGCTTGAGCGATCAGACGGCTGATTGATCGCCGACGGATTGTTCACCGAGCCAGCTGGGACTATCGTTGGCAGCTACTCCGCGAAGGTCGAGAGCCATGGGTTTTCAAGACACGCACGCACTGGAAGCTGCCCGGAACAGAACCACACTCGCAAGCGATGTTCAGGACGCCCCCTTTCAGGAACCTGCCGCCGACGGTTATCTGCTCGGCGGTTTCACCTGGCGTCACGCCTCACCAGACCCACAACGCCCAGTGGTAATCATCAACGCCGCCACGTCCGTGCGCTGCCGTCACTATTCGCGCTTCGCGGCGTACCTTTTCGCCAACGGCTTCGACGTGATCATTTACGACTACCGGGGCATTGGTGAATCACGACCGAAATCGATGAGGCATTTGCAGGCTTCATGGACGGATTGGGGCGCGCTGGATTTCGAGGCGATGCTCAAACGCGCGCAGCGGGAGTTCCCCGGGCAGCCGATCGATGTGGTCGGGCACAGCTTCGGTGGCTGCGCAGCAGGCCTGGGGGCGTCCGGGAAGATAATCCGGCAACTGGTGACGGTCGGCGCGCAATTCGCTTACTGGCGCGATTACGCGCCCGAGCACCGCTGGCGGATGTTCGGCAAATGGCATCTGCTGATGCCACTGGTCACGCTGTTTTGTGGCTACTTTCCGGGCAAACGACTTGGCTGGCTGGAAGACACCCCCGCCGGCGTGGTGCGCGACTGGAGCACGCCGGACGCACGTTATGAGCGGCGCCCGAGCGGCAGAACGATGACCGACTTGCCCTTCGCCAACGTCCGGGCCAAAGCCCTGGCAATCAGCATCAGCGACGATCCCTACGGCACGATTGCCGCCATCGAACGCCTGCTCGCTTACTTTCACAACGCGCAAAGGACCCACCTGCGAATCGAGCCGCAGGACATCGGTGAACAGCAAGTCGGACATTTCGCCTTTTTTCGCAGCGCATACCAAGCCACACTATGGCCCATCGCTCTGACCTGGCTGCAGACCGGCGAACTGGCCTCCGACACCCCGGGGCGCAAAATCCCACGCAGCCAAGCCCTTTAACGCACCACGGAACACACACCATGGCTTCCGCCAACAAGCAGCAAAAACGCGCCGCCCGAGCCAAGACCAAAGCCAGGCAGAACCGCACCAAGCGTGCCGAAGCACCGGTCGAGCTGGACCCGAACGACGACCGCATCGATTTCGAATCGGTGGACCTGACCGAACTGTTCAAGAAAATGATCGACGCCGGGAAGATCAGCCAGCAGGCCATGTGCACCGCGTTCCTCGAAGACCCGTTGCTGGAGCTGGTGTACGAGCAGGAAGGCGAAGAAGGCGCGATGGATTTCATCCTCGCCGCCCTGATCGAGTACCGCCAGTGGTCCACCGAGACCGACGAAGCCGGCGCCCTGGCCTGGATCGAGTCGCCTGATTTCCAGAAAGACTATGTGGCAGCGTCCGACGCGATCGCCGCACAAACCCAACAGAAAAACTGAGTTCCCATGGCATCCCTGAACAAGCAGCAGAAACGCGCCAAACGCGCCAAGGCCAAAGCCAAGCAGATCCGCATGGTCGGCCGCAAACCTCTGGCCCTGGACGATGACCACGGTCACCTGGCGGAGCCGATCCCGGAATACACCCTGGCGATGTTCAGCAAAATGCGCGACGCCGAAGCCGTCAGCCGCGACGAAATGCTGCTGACCCTGCTGCGGGAGCTGGCGTTCATCATCGTCGACCATCCTGAACTGCTGGACATGGAAAATGCTGACGACGAAGGCATGGCCGCCACTCACCTGGCCGCCGACATGCTGATCGACTACCGCATGTGGGCCGACGGAATGGATCGCGAGACCGCCCAGGCCTGGCTGAGCGAGCCGCAGTTCATCACCGATTTCGGGAAGGCACTGGACACCTACGGCCAGTCGCTCGAAGCGCAGGAAGAAAAGAGCGAATAAACCTCGCCCGCAAACAAAAACGGCCGCTTGTCATCGCTGACAGCGGCCGTTTTGCATGACGCGATACGGATCAGTTCAACACCACCGCACCACGGTTTTCTGCCTTGCGACGGCGTGCCACGAGCAGGCCGGTCGCGACAACCACCAGGCTCAGCAGGCCGGTCGCGAGGATTTCCACGCGGTGGGCTTCCTGGAACAGCATGATGGTCAGGGCCGCCACGATGAATACGATCACCGCGTAGGTCAGGCCCGGGAACAGCCACATGCTGAAGACGATTTTCTCGCCGCGAGCCACGCGTTGTTTACGCATGCGCAGTTGCGAAATCGCGATCACCAGGTACACCAGCAGTGCGATGGCGCCGGAGCTGGCCAGCAGGAACTCGAACACCGCTGCCGGGGCCACGTAATTGGCGAAGGTGCACAGGAACGCCGCGCCGGTGGACAGCATCACCGCCCAGTAGGGGGTGCCGCTCTTGTTGGTGCGGGTCGACATGGCTGGAGCATCGCCACGTTTGCCGAGGGAGAACAGCATGCGCGAAGAGGTGTACAGCGCCGAGTTCAGGCAGCTGGTCACAGCGACCAGTACCACGATGTCGACGATCATCTTGGCATTCGGGATGCCCATGCGCTCAAGCACGGTCTGGTAGGAACCGAGGCTGGCCAGCGCAGGATCGTTCCATGGCACCAGAGCCACAACGATGAAGATCGATACGAGGTAGAACAGGCCGATCCGCCAGATCACCGAGTTGGTGGCCTTGGAAATCTGCTTGCCAGGGTTCTTCGATTCCGCGGCCGCAATGGTCACGATCTCGGTACCCATGAAGGAGAACATGGTGGTCAGGATCGCGCCCAGCACCGCGCCCATGCCGTTCGGCAGGAAGCCCTGGGTGTCGAAGATGTGCGAAACGCCGCTGACCTGGCTGTTCGGCAGGAAGCCGAAAATGGCCGCGACGCCGAGAATGATGAAACCAATGATCGCCACGACTTTGAGCAGGGCGAACCAGAATTCGAACTCACCGTAGTTTTTCACGCTGAACAGGTTGGTCACGGTCAGCAGCATGGTGATGATCAGCGCGAATGCCCAGATTTCCACACTCGGAAACCAGGCGTGCAGGATGGTTGCGGCGGCGTTGGCCTCCAGCGGAATCACCAGAACCCAGAACCACCAGTACAGCCAGCCGATGGTGAAACCGGCCCAATGACCGATGGCACGGTCGGCGTAAGTCGAGAACGAGCCAGTGTCAGGCGAGGCGACAGCCATCTCGCCAAGCATGCGCATGACCAGCACAACCAGCGCGCCAGCAGCGGCGTAAGCCAGCAGAACAGCGGGACCGGCGGCGGCGATGGCATGGCCGGAGCCTACGAACAGACCTGCACCGATCACCCCGGCGATCGACAGCATGGTCACATGACGCGGTTTGAGCCCCTGTTCGAGGCCATTGGAGCTTTGGGTACTGCTCATTGAAACTACCTTTGCGAGGAAAGCGATGGCGTCCGGCCCGTCTGGCGTTCCTTCTCGTAAAAAGAATCCAACGGGGCGTTCCGAATTCTGCACGCAATAATTGCGCCAAAATGTTTCAAAGTCTTCTGGCCTGCGGTTTTCAGCGCGACCGGACAGTCATCGCAAGTCATTGAGAATAATGGCCTTTCGCCAAAGCGTTACCCTGCGACCCACTTTTCAAACGAATCAGCGCACCAGAAACACACTGAAAAAGTACGGGATGCACAATAAAAGGGCGAATGAGGAACGTTCGGCCGGTTAGCGCTTCCAACACCCCGCCAAAGGTGGCAACATCGCGCCTTTTTTTACGCGACACCCACGGGAATCCACGTTCAAACACCCGTTCGGTTGTTGATGGGGCGACAGTCTGCTGCGCCGATGCGACAACCTGCCACACGCCATCCGTTTACCGCTCGTAGCGCTGTTGGCTGCCATTGAAACGCTATGCTAGCTTGGCCGCCTCGCCAGGAAGGCCAACCAACAGCAGGAGCGCAACATATATGAGGAACGCACATGGCTGAGGCCACGCCCGCGCTTGAAATCCGCAACTTGCACAAACGCTACGGACAGCTTGAGGTGCTCAAAGGCATCTCGCTGACCGCCCGCGACGGCGATGTGATCTCGATCCTCGGTTCCTCCGGTTCCGGCAAGTCCACGTTCCTGCGTTGCATCAACCTGTTGGAAAACCCGCACCAGGGCCAGATCCTGGTCGCCGGCGAAGAACTCAAGCTCAAGGCCGCCAAGAATGGCGAACTGGTTGCCGCCGACGGCAAACAGATCAATCGCCTGCGCTCCGAGATTGGTTTTGTATTTCAAAACTTTAATCTATGGCCGCACATGAGCGTGCTCGACAACATCATCGAAGCCCCGCGCCGCGTGCTCGGCCAGAGCAAGGCCGAAGCCATCGAAGTCGCCGAAGCGCTGCTGGCCAAGGTCGGCATCGCCGACAAGCGCCACGCCTACCCGGCGCAACTGTCCGGCGGCCAGCAACAGCGCGCGGCGATTGCCCGCACACTGGCGATGCAGCCAAAGGTGATCCTGTTCGACGAACCCACCTCCGCCCTTGACCCGGAAATGGTCCAGGAAGTACTTAATGTCATCCGCGCACTGGCCGAAGAAGGCCGCACCATGCTGCTCGTGACCCATGAAATGGGATTCGCCCGTCAGGTCTCCAGCGAAGTGGTGTTCCTCCACCAGGGCCTGGTCGAAGAGCAAGGATCGCCACAGCAGGTGTTCGAGAACCCGCTTTCGGCGCGCTGCAAACAATTCATGTCCAGCAACCGCTAACGGAGCTACCCGCATGCAGAACTACAAAAAGGTCTTCCTGGCCGCCGCCGTCACTCTCGCGTTCAGCGCCGGTGCCATGGCCGAGACCCTGAAGATGGGCATCGAAGCGGCTTACCCGCCGTTCAACAACAAAGACGCCAGCGGCAACGTCGTCGGCTTCGATAAAGACATCGGCGACGCCCTGTGCGCCAAGATGAAAGTTGAATGCTCCGTAGTCACCTCGGACTGGGACGGCATCATCCCGGCCCTGAACGCCAAGAAGTTCGACTTCCTGATTTCCTCGATGTCGATCACCGACGAGCGCAAGCAAGCGGTGGATTTCACCGACCCGTACTACTCCAACAAGCTGCAATTCATCGCGCCGAAGGATAAAGAGTTCAAGACCGACAAGGACTCCCTGAAAGGCAAAGTGATCGGTGCCCAACGCGCGACCCTCGCCGGCACGTATATGGAAGACAACATGCCGGGCGTCGAAGTGAAACTCTACGACACCCAGGAAAACGCCTACCTCGACCTGACCTCCGGTCGTCTGGACGGCATCCTCGCCGACAAATACGTCAACTACGAGTGGCTGAAAAGCGACGCTGGCAAAGCCTACGAATTCAAAGGCGACCCGGTGGAAGAAAGCGACAAGATCGGTATCGCTGTACGCAAAGGCGACCCGATCCGCGAGAAGCTGAACGCCGCGCTGAAGGAAATCGTCGCCGACGGTACCTACAAGAAGATCAACGACAAGTACTTCCCGTTCAGCATCTACTGATCCTGACCTGCCGGATCGGCACCGCCACATGGCGGCGCCGATCCCCGGCCTTGCCTGCCGCGATTTGAAAAGAAATCCATGATTATCGACCTCCACGGATTCGGCCCGGCGCTCTTCGCCGGTGCGCTGATGACCGTCAAACTGGCACTCTCGGCCCTGTGCCTGGGGCTGGTGCTCGGTCTGCTCGGCGCCTTGGCCAAGACTTCCCCGTACAAGCCGTTGCAGTGGCTTGGCGGAACCTATTCGACCCTGGTGCGCGGTGTCCCGGAATTGCTCTGGGTGCTGTTGATCTACTTCGGTACGGTCAACGCGATGCGCGCGCTCGGTGAGTTCCTCGGCAATCCCGAACTGGAACTCAGCGCCTTTGCCGCCGGCGTCATTGCGCTGGGCCTGTGCTTCGGCGCCTACGCCACAGAAGTGTTTCGTGGCGCGATCCTCGCCATTCCCAAAGGCCACCGTGAGGCCGGCGTGGCCCTGGGCCTGTCGAAATGGCGGATCTTCACCAAACTGATCATGCCGCAGATGTGGCGCATCGCCCTGCCCGGCCTGGGCAACCTGTTCATGATCCTGATGAAGGACACCGCGCTGGTGTCCGTCATTGGCCTGGAAGAAATCATGCGTCACGCGCAGATCGGCGTGACCGTGTCCAAGCAGCCATTCACCTTTTATATGGTGGCGGCGCTCATGTACCTGTGCCTGACCGTGCTGGCGATGATCGGCATGCATCTGCTGGAAAAACGCGCCGCACGCGGCTTCGCGAGGAGCGCTCAATGAATTGGGAAGTCATCATCAAATGGCTGCCGAAACTGGCCCAGGGCGCGACGCTGACCCTGGAACTGGTGGCCATCGCCGTGATCGCCGGTTTGCTGCTGGCAATTCCGCTGGGTATCGCCCGTTCTTCGAAGCTGTGGTACGTGCGCGCTTTGCCCTACGCCTACATCTTCTTTTTCCGTGGCACGCCGTTGCTGGTTCAACTGTTCCTGGTCTACTACGGCCTGGCGCAGTTCGATGCGGTGCGTAACAGCTCGATGTGGCCATACCTGCGCGATCCGTTCTGGTGCGCCACTGCGACCATGACCCTGCACACCGCAGCGTACATCGCCGAGATCCTGCGCGGCGCGATCCAGGCGATTCCGCCGGGCGAGATCGAAGCGGCACGGGCACTGGGCATGTCACGGCCGAAAGCACTGTTCTACATCATCCTGCCGCGTGCCGCGCGCATCGGTCTGCCGGCCTACAGCAACGAAGTAATCCTGATGCTCAAGGCCAGCGCCCTGGCCAGCACCGTGACTCTGCTGGAACTGACCGGCATGGCGCGCACGATCATTGCCCGCACTTACTTGCCGGTGGAGATCTTCTTCGCTGCCGGTGTGTTCTACCTGGTGATGGCCTACGTGCTGGTTCGCGGCTTCAAGCTGCTTGAACGCTGGCTGCGCGTCGATGCGTGCCAGGGGCGCTGATTCTTCTGACGTGCTGATGGGCGAGGATCTGCTCGCCCGTTTCACGGCACTGGATACATTTCTCACAGCGCATCAGGCGCTGTGGAAACCCCGCCCGTTCACTCATCTGCAACTGCCTTGGGAAGCGTCCTACCCGGAACTGGCCTCGTGGCTACGCAGGCGATCGCTGGAAGATGCGGAAAACGCCCACAACCAACCTGCCGAACTTATAGATGCGCCGGAGCCGTTTGCTTCATTGGCAACGTTGTCGCTTGAGCTGGGTTCGGTGGGTGATTTGCCTGCGCATACGCTGGAAGCCGCCGGACATCGCCTGAATATCGATGTGCCGGGGCGCAAATGGCAGCAGATCGAGGCGTTCGCCAGCTGCTTGGCGTTTGCCGCGCAACCGAAGCACTGGCTGGATTGGTGTTCGGGCAAAGGCCACTTGGGCCGGCGTCTGCTCGGTGCTGACCAGCAACTCACATGCCTGGAATATGACCCGGCGCTGGTCGCCAGCGGTCAGGCATTGAGTCAGCGTCATCATTTGCATGCGCTGCATGTCGAGCAGGATGTGCTTGCGGCGAACACCGCATTGTTGCTGAGCGCCGAGCACACGCCCGTCGCTCTGCACGCATGCGGTGACTTGCACGTGCGGCTGATGCAACTGGCTTCGGCGGCTGGTTGCCGACAATTGGCCATCGCCCCGTGTTGCTACAACCGGATCAGTCGCACGGAGTATCAGGCGCTATCTTGCGCCGGTTCGCGATCAGCCCTGCAGCTCTCGCTGGAAGATCTGTCCCTGCCAATGAGCGAAACCGTCACGGCTGGTGCCCGCGTCCGACGTCAGCGTGACGCCTCCATGGCCCGCCGACTGGCCTTTGATCTATTGCAACGGCAAGTGCGTGGCGTCGACGAATACTTGCCGACGCCGTCCCTGCCGAGCGCCTGGCTGGACAAACCGTTCGCCGATTACTGCCGCGATCTGGCAGCGTTGAAAGAGTTATCCACAGTTGGCGCGCCAGATTGGGTAGCACTGGAAGCCGCTGGTTGGCAGCGATTGGCCGAAGTTCGCAACCTGGAATTGCTGCGCGGACTGTTCCGACGGCCGCTGGAGC
This sequence comes from Pseudomonas sp. 1, assembly GCF_056626735.1. Classification (NCBI taxonomy): domain Bacteria; kingdom Pseudomonadati; phylum Pseudomonadota; class Gammaproteobacteria; order Pseudomonadales; family Pseudomonadaceae; genus Pseudomonas; species Pseudomonas sp. 1. Next base: position 184,855 of record NZ_JBWXMQ010000004.1, read on the forward strand.
TTTGGCTGAATCTGGATCGGGCACTTTTCCTCACCGAACAAGGATATGTCGTACGTCTCGGCACCTTCTGCGAGGCGCCGCTCACACCGCGCAATTTCCTGTTGCTGGCAGAACGCGATTAATCCTTCACAGCCTGTGGATAACTCTGTTGATGGAATTGTCGTGGATCCAATATCTACGGTTGTTTCAGGCCATTAACAGCCTTGGTCATTTTTTGTTCATGAAAAGAAAAAACCGGCAAAACAGGGATTTGCAACTCAGATGAGAACCCGTTCACAAAAACCTGCCTAAGCGCGTTCTCTACAAAGCCTGTTGTGCATAAGCCTTCGAATAAAAGGACATAACCGCCGAATCGCGGACGCCGGCAACCGGCAATTGCGCCTGCCCACCGCCCTTGTTATACAGACCTACGCCGTGCAGGTAGCGCACGCCCGAACAAGAAAAAATCTGACCGACAGGAAGCGACCGTGACGTTCATTTCTTACGCACAGAATTTCGAGGACGTTCGCCTCTGGCGCGCCCTGCAGTATTTTGAAAACGGTTTTTATATCGACGTCGGCGCCAATGACCCGATCCACGACTCGGTCACCAAGGCCTTTTACGATCGTGGCTGGCAGGGCATCAATGTCGAACCGATGCAGAACTACCACGACGCACTCCGCCAGCATCGCCCCCGCGACACCACGCTGCAATGCGTGGCCAGCGACCAGCCGGGCGAACTGACCTTTTACGGTATTCCCGACACTGGCCTGTCCACCGCTGACCCGGTCATTGCACAAGAGCGCAAAAACCTCGGCATGAACGTGCAAAGCCTCACCGTCAATGCACGCACACTGACTTCAATCTGCGAAGAACACGCCGCCGAGCGGCCGATCCACTTCCTGAAAATCGACGTCGAAGGCCACGAAGAAACCGTCCTGCGCGGCATGGACTTCAGCCGATTCCGCCCATGGATCATCCTCATCGAAACCCCATGGGAGCGCGACCACACCTGGGAACACCTGGTGACCGACGCCGGCTACACCAACGTCCTGTTCGACGGCCTCAACAGCTTCTTCCTCGCCAACGAACACATCAACCTCAAACCCGCGTTCGACCTGCCACCGTGCAATCTCGACAACTTCCAGCTGTGCAAAGGCCACAACCTCGCCCACCCGGTAAACCCTGCACTGGAAACCGCCCTGCAACGCGCCGAACAAGCCGAAGCCGAACTGCGAGCCATGCAAAACAGCCGCGCCTGGCGCGCTGTACAAAAACTGCGCAAAGTCCTGCGCCGGGCGTGATTCGAAGAGGGCGCAAAAATAGTCTGAATTCAGGGGTTTACAGAAGCACCCGAGTCGCTATAATCGTCGCCCACACGCCGGTATAGCTCAGATGGTAGAGCAACTGACTTGTAATCAGTAGGTCCCGGGTTCGATTCCTGGTGCCGGCACCATACAAAACAAAGCCCCTGCAGAAATGCAGGGGCTTTGTTGTTTCTGGGGTTTGGGTTTTCCGCGCCAAATGAAAAGCCTCCGACAGCAATCGCTGTCGGGGGCTTTTCTCCAATCCTACGCAGCCTCAACCGAGAGCAAAATCCGGCGCCCAAGCTGCTGCAATGCACGCTCGACATTCTCGATCTTGGAGTGATGCAGGAAATCGACTAATCGATCTACCTGGGGTCGTTGTACACCCAAGCGTCGTGCCAGTTCAGCTTTGCTGACCCCAGATTCCAGAAGCGTATTCCAGAGCCCAACCTTTGCCGCAGTCAGTGCAGGCAGACGCAATACCGCGTCACTTTCCTGCTCTCCCGCATCACCTGTCGGAATCAATCGGCGATCATCAACGTAGATCGACAAGGCTGTTTCCATTGCATCTATGGCGCCGTCGAGTGCTTCCTCGAGGGTGTCGCCAGCGGCGTGCATCTCTGGAATTTCTGCGCAGGACAACCAGACACTGCCCGGCTCCTGGTGGACTTCCAACGCATATTCGAACATCACGTTTCCTCTCATGGGGTACAAACTCAGTCTCACCCTTGTGGCCTAGCTGCATCGCTGAAACTCGATGTCGCTTATGCGCATCACGCGCTATTTCGGCAGAGCGACCGTGCAACATATTTGTTACCCATGCAACATAAGTGTTGCATGCGATTATGTCGGCCTCCCCGCCACCACCTGGCCACGATTGCGCTCTCCCCCTCCCTCAAGCTACCGTCAATCCCGTCGCTGCCAATTCAGCGACCGGGCCTGAGAACCCGCGTAAGATGCAGGCGCACCAGCGCCCCGACCCACGTTTGCCGGCGTTTTTTTGTGCCTGCATTTCCGTGCAATGGCGGCTGTGCGTGGGAGACCTTCGGGTCTGCCGGGTTCCTGTATCTCCGGTTTCTCAGCCTGCGCATAGCTGCCACCCTTTCGCCTGAGAACGAAGTGGTAGCGCTCATTTGATACAGGGAGTTTCACAAATGATTAGCATCGATCCGTCCAGAGTCTGCCCCTTCCACCAACCAGCCAACGGTAGGTGAAGCCATGACCAAACCCAACGATCTGAAAACCCTCGGCCTCACCCATTTCTCCTTCCAGTCCAACCACGCACTCTTCCGCACCAACCCCGGCGTCCCGGTCGTCACCGCCCTCTCCCACGCCTCCCACCTGCTTCATATTTCCAAATTGCTCACCTCGGATACTTCTGCCGCCAACGATCCGGAACTCCACGCCTGCGCCTCGCAATATTTGCAGGAGTTGAGCAAGGCGCTGGTCGATGATGCGGTCAAAGTGCTGAGTCCGGATCCATAAAACGCGACCCACAAAAAAGCCCTCGCATCGCTGCAAGGGCTTTGTGTTACCGGATCAATCAGTGCCCAGCGCTCTGCCCGCCATCCACATGCAGAATCTCACCGGTCACGAATTTGGCGTTATCGAGATACACCACCGCCTGCGCAATGTCGTCGATCTCACCCATGTGCCCAACCGGATGCAGCGCCCCCAGTGCCGCGTGGGTTTCCTCGCCGTGCATCGGCGTCTTGATGATGCCCGGCGATACCGCATTTACCCGAATTCCGCGTTTGGCGTATTCGATGGCCAGGGATTTGGTCGCGGCGTTGAGGCCGCCCTTGGTCAGGGAAGCGAGGACCGAAGGCACGCCGTCGATGGCATGGTCGACCAGGCTGGTGGTGATGTTGACCACGTGGCCCTTGCTCTGTTTTTCCATCTCGGCGATGGCCAGCTGGGTGATGTAGAAGAAGCCGTTGAGGTTGACCGACAGCACCGCCGCGTAGTCTTCCGGGGTGTAGGCGGTGAACGGTTTGGCGACGAAGATACCGGCGTTGTTGACCAGGGTGTCGATGCGGCCGAAGCGTGCCACGCCTTCGCTGATCACGCGTTGAGCAGTGGCCGGGTCGCCGATGTCGCCGGCGATGGTGAGGATCTGCGGGTCGTTCGACGGCTTGATCGAGCGCGAGGTGGCGACGATGTTGTAGCCCAGCTCACGGAAGGCCTTGACCATGCCTTCGCCCAGACCTTGGGAAGCACCGGTGATAACAACGGTTTTTTTCGAGTTGCTCATGATGAAATCCTCAATCAATAAGTGGGTGTTGAATCAGGCGATAGCCAGTTGTTTCAGCATTTGTTCGTAGTACTCGACCGATTGCGAACCGGACACCAGGTGCTTGCCGTTCAGGATCAGCGCGGGCACCGAGTTGATCCCGTGCTGCCGGTAGAACGCCTGCAGTTGGCGCACTTCGCTGGCGAATTCGTCGTTGGCCAGCACCTTGCGAGCCCTCGCCGCATCCAGCCCCGCTTCGGTCGCCAGACGGATCAGCGTCGGGTGATCGTTGGGGTTGTCACCATCGCGGAAGTAAGCGCGCAGCAGGATCTTTTTCAGCGCAACCTGCCGCCCTTCCTGCGCCGCCCACATCAGCAAGCGATGGGCGTCGAAGGTGTTGTGAAAGTGCGTGCGTTTCTCCAGGTCGAACTCGAAACCGATGGCCTTGCCGCGTTCGATCTGCATCTTCTTGCCGGCAGCGACGTCTTCGGCGGTGCGGCCGTATTTGCGCATCAGGTGCTGCACGGCCGGTTCACCTTCGGCGGGCATGTCCGGGTTGAGTTCGAAGGGCTTGTAGGTCAGCTCCACCGAAATCTCGCCGGCCAGATTGCCGATCGCCTGCTCCAGCGCTGTCGCCCCGAGTGCGCACCAGGGGCACACCACGTCGGAAACGAAATCGATGGTCACGGTCGGGGTCATGACTGACCCCGTTCCGCCAGTTGTCGGCGGTATTCGGTGGTGGTGATGCCGGCGTAGCCCCAGTTATCGGTGTCGACTTCTTCGATCACGATGTGGGTCAGGTCCGGGCGTTTGTTGAGGACGCGTTCCAGGGTTTCAGTGATTTCGGCGATCACCTGAGCTTTCTGCTCACGGGTAACGCCGTCGCGGGTGATGCGTACGCTGACAAATGGCATGACGACTACTCCAGTGACCTGCCCTCGGGATGATGGTCAGGTGTTGGAGCTCAATTTAGGCATGTGTCGGGTGGGGAAAAAGTAGGGGTGGGGTACTTCATTTGTGAGGTGGTGTAATGAATTGACAAGCCGAAGTTCAGTGACAGAGAATCCCCTCAAGAGCGCGAAACCGGCTGCCATCAGGTGGCGATAGTCGGCGTTAGGAACCCCGTTGATGACCTGAAAATCAGCGTTCGGGTGAGACCTCTTCTCCCCTGCTTGAGGGAGCACAATTTCGAGTAACTTCGACAAAAAAGCCGACAGTGATGTCGGCTTTTTTATGAGCGTTATTTGAACTTCGTTTGAGATATGCCTGCTCAATTGCTGACATAACGCGCCGACAATGTCAGTCGTTTCCCTTTGAAAATCCCCGCAGACGCACCCAAACCGTGCACTTTTTTTGACCCCAATCACCCCCGCGTCGCCAAAAACCCCGATCCTGTGTCAGCCTCCAGCCATCGGCGAGGACATCAATTCGCTACTAATTGCGCGACAACTATGCTCAGGTACAGGAATATAGCCGGCAAATGGAGCCGTTCAGGCCGTCACGTACACAACAATACCCAGCCCACTTCAGAGGGCATTACCCATGGATAGCAGAACCTTACGCAACCTCATGCGCATCGTGCAGACCGGCTCGTTGTCGGCCGCAGCCGAGCATTCGTGCCTGACCGTGCAAGCCCTGGCCGCACAGTTGAACAAGGTCGAAGAGCAGTTCGGTTTCCGCTTGTTTAGACGATCCAACAAGGGGCTGACGCTGACGCCGCAAGGCACGGAGCTGACGCCCTATATGGACAGAGTGCTGATTGCCACGCGGCAGATGGAAGAGAAAGTCGAAGCGTTGAAGGTGCCGGGACAGCGCACGCTGAAAGTGGCGTTGAACACTACGCTGGACCCGGATTTCAACCGGCGACTGATCGGACGCCTGATCGAGGTGTTTCCCGACTACCAGATGGAATTCAGCTACGCCGAATCGATGGAAAACCTCAGCAAGCTGAAGAACGAGGATTTCGATCTGGCGGTGCTGATCGGGCCGCAGCGTCCGGGCTTGCCGAGCATTGTCCTGCCGGAAGTGCAGGTGCAGGTGGTCGGCGCGCACTGTGGTCAGGAGAACGATCCGCTGACGTTGCTCGGCAACAAGTTTCAGGTGCGTCCGGCAGAAGATTGTCCGTATTCCCACAGCTTTTTGCGTTTTCTCGACGCCGGGCTGGGCAATCACGAGAACAGTCAGCGGACGATCTACTCCTGCAGCGAAACGCTGACCTTGTCGCTCATCACGCAGATGGACGCCATCGGCATGGTCTCTCGCGAGGCCGCTCAGAAAAACGGCCTGACGATCTTCCCCGGGTTCGAGGATTTCCTCGAAGTGCGCCTGGCGGTGAACAACCCGGACCTGTCCGGCCAGGCGTTGAACGACGTGGTCGATCTGCCGCTACATGAACGAGCCGAGCGCAATGTACGCAGCCGTCCCAACCGCCACACTGAGAAAGAGGTTTTTGCTGAAGTACGCACATAACAGCGTCGGAATCGCTGCATAAAATTCCGGGCGATCGAGCTGTATGTGCTGATCCTTGATCAACAAGGGTGTCAGGCTGATCGCAGCGACGATCGCCACCGGCAGGTATTCCAGCGCCCGGGCGACGAAGGGCGGCCAGTGCTCGGTGTTGACCTGCAGCGGCAGAGCCCGAGGCAGAAAGGTCACGGCCATCATCAACGCGACCACCAGAATCAGGAACGTTTGGTCAGGCATACACCCACTCCGCAGCCCACAAACGTGGCGATGAAAACGTTGAACGGCGAGCTGCCCACCAGGCTCAGAGCGCCCATGCAGACGACGGCGGCCATGGCGGCGATGAGCTTGTTGCGGGTGTTGCACAGCGAGACCAGCACGTAGAGCATCATCGCGGTCAGCGCGTAATCGAGCTGGTACTTGATCAGGTGCGACGCGTACTGCGCACACAGGGCGCCGAGCAATCCGCCGATCACCCAGGAGGTGTGGCAGAACAGGTTGAAGCCGATCAGATAGCGGATGTTCACCGGCGCACCGGTGCCGAGTTTGACGCTGTGGAAGGCAAACGATTCATCGGTCAGGCCGCCGGCGTAGCACCAGCGCTCCATGCGGCTCAGGCCCAGCGCCCGCAGGGCTTTTGCCATGTAGACCGACATCAGCATGTGCCGCGCATTGATCAGAAACGTGGTCAGCACGATGGTGGTCAGCGACGCCCCGCTGCTGATCAGCGCCAGCGCCGCGAATTGCGAAGCCCCGGCATACACGAACAGACACATGGCCACCGGCAGCCACAGCGGCAGCCCCGCGTTGACCGCCATCAGCCCGAACACGAACGACACGGTGAAGTAACCGGCCACCACCGGGCTGGCTTCGGCAAAGGTGCGCGACGGCTGACGGTCGACCATCAGCGGCGCACTGCCGGATGTTTCATTCATAGATCCCTCTCAAATGTCCGCTCGCCATGAGGTTCGCAAAAACCCTGGGCCGTCCAGAAACGCTTGCCCGCGAGGTTAGCATCATCGACGAACAGGAACATCCGCAGCACACCGACCCGTTTCATGTCGGCCGACGCCGCTTCCACCAGCCGCTGGCCGACGCCCTGGCTGCGATAGCGCAGACTGACCGCCAGATGGTTGATCGTGCCGCGACTGCCGAGCATGCCACCCAGCACCGCGCCGACGATCTCGCCTTCGACATCGAAGGCCAGATAGGCCGTGGTGGTTTTCTGGATCAGCACGCCGCGCAGGCATTTGGCGTCCTGCCATTCACAGAACGACACTTCGTCGAACTGACGGAAGAAACGCTCCATGCGCTGTGCGTCCTTGGCCGTCGCGCGCCGCAGCACCACCGGCGTCGAGCATTCGACGCCGTCGATTGGGGTGATCTGATTAGCGAACAATGTCGAAAGCGGTCCCGGGCCGCGAGAAGGAAATCGCCAGGATCTGCCGGTACGCCATGGCGTGGGAGTGAGTGTTGCGTGCCGGTGTCACGTAGTGGCGCATGTCGCGGTCGAGGAAGTACGTGGTGTCGAGGATTTCCTGGTAAGTGGTCGACGCCAGTTGCTGCTCGTGAATGTCGTACAGGCGGCTTTCGGCGCCCTCGACATTGTTGCGCCCCCAGAAGTGCACGCCGCTGAACGGATAGCCGTCGCAGTGAATCCCCTCCGGAGTGATTTCCAGTTGTTTGCCGGGTTTGATCTCGATACGGATCTGATGGATCTGGCATTGCCAGATTTCATCGTGCAACTCTTCCGGCAACACGCTTTTGTACACTTCGAAATCGGTGTCGATCAGGCTGCGCATCACCGGCGAGCTGATGACTTCGTCCGAGAAGTCCTGGAAGTGCCGCACCACACCGCCCACATAGCTGTTGTTGGCCTTGGACTGCACGTACGCGCGATGTTCCAGCTGCTTCAGTTCGCGCGTCTTGGGGTTGTATTCAAAGTCGCTGTAACGACGGTAACGCATGCCGGCTTCGGCCTGACCGTAGTAACTGTCAGGCTCCATGTTTTCCCAACTTTTGGTCAGTCTGACGAAGTCGGCGAAATGACCGTAGAGATTGAAGTCAGCACCCTGCACATTGGCGTACTTGTCGCGCCGTAGCGATTCGCCCACTTCTCTGGTTAAAACGATCATTACCCAATTCTCCGCTGCGTTGAGCGGCCTAATCTATTAGGTGGAGAATTTGCGTCCATGAGAAAGAATTTCAGGCACTTAAAGCGCTGTTTGAAACGCGATTTGAAGCCGCCTGAAAGTGCATTTCAAATGACAAAAACACGGGTTTTTATGCTGTTTTTTCAAAAAGCGTCAAAAAAAAACCCCGAACGAGTCGGGGTTTTTCTGTCGCGTCTTGCGGGTCAATCGATCATCAGAAGACGTTGATCGGGTAATCCACAAACACACGCAGTTCGTTGCCGCTGACGTTGTATTCGCTGGATTTCTGCGACACACGCAGGATCGAGCTACGCAGCTTGATGCTCAGGTCTTTGGCCGGGCCACTTTGCACGACGTACTTGAACTGGTTGAAATATTCGCGCTCGGTACCGCCAGTGCTGGTGGAGGTAGTGATGTTGTCGCCACGCACGTACGCGAAGTTGTAGCTCAGACCCGGTACGCCGAACGCCGTGAAGTCCAGACCGTAACCCAACTGCCAGCTGCGCTCGTCTTCAGCATTGAAGTCGGACCAGTAGGAGTTGGCCAGGTAGATGGTATTGCCGCCATCACCCACGCGCCCTTGTTCTTTCTGATAGCCGCCATAGGCATAGCCCAGGTTGCTGTCACCAGTGGAGCGCTGATGCGCCACGGTGAACGAGTGCGGGCCGGTGGCGAAAGTTGCTGCCAGGCTCCAGATCTTGTTGTCGTCGCCGGTCACACCATTTTCGCGGACATAGGAGTTGTCCAGCTTGGTGCGGTAGCCGTTGAAGTCCAGGGTCAGGGACTGGTCCTTGTCGATCGGGAACACGTAGTTGGCGTTCACGTATTGCTTCTTCAGCACGTCTTCGACGTCGGAAGCGTACAGCGCAGCCTTGAACTGTTCGGTGAACTGGTAGCTACCGCCCAACACGTTGATCGACTTCAGACCACCGCTGTCACGACCTTCAGCGCTTTTGCGCGATTCGGCAGTAAAACGACCGGCATTCAGCTCCAGGCCTTTGATCTCTTTGGAAGTGATCAAGGTACCGGTGTAGCTTTCCGGCAGCAGACGCACATTGTCGTAGCTCAGCACCGGCAGGGCCGGCATCTGGTCACCGTAAGTCAATACGGTGTTGGAAATACGGAATTTGACGGCCGCGCCGCCCTTGGACAGGTCATGAGCGGCTTTATCGCTTGAGCCTGGCGGGTGATCGCCCTGCTTGAAAAAGTCGATACCCTGCGCGCCGGTATGGCCTTCGCCACCATCCAGACGCAGTGCATACAGACCGAAAGCGTCCACACCCACACCTACGGTGCCTTGAGTGAAACCGGACGAGAACGTACCGATGGCCGCCTGGCCCCACTCGGCTTTGTCTTTACGACCGTCTTTGTAGTCACGATTGATGTAGGCATTGCGCAGCAGCACTTTGAGGCTGCTGTCTTCCACAAAACCCTTGGACTCGGCCTGGTCGTTAGCCATTGCCTGAGTGGCGCTCAACATCCCCAGTGCGATCAAACTGATTCGCTTGTTCAACATTTTGTTTTCCTTATTACGGGTTGAAACGCGCTGTGTCGAACGGCTGAAACGGCGCTTGGTGCACTCTTTTATTCACCCCGAAACAAAAAGACCCGCTCAAGACAATGTCATGGCGGGCCTGCTCCTGATTTTGAATCATGGCGGTTAGCCACAGGCGTTGGGCCGAATCGTAGCCGCGCCCTCGACAATGTGTCAATTTCAAGAATCGTCTTTAAATAGGCGAAAAACGTCTAAAAAAAGTAAATTTTGCGATGGCCGATTGCACGGAACTGCCAGCAATCAGGGATTTTAATGCGGGATCATGCGCAACCGTCGAGGCCACAGACCGGCAGGCTTTCAGTCCCTCGCGCCGGTGTAAACGACTCCCTCAACCATTGGGCAAAAGCCTCTGGCTTGCCAAGCCACGGCCCGATATCAACCAATGCGAATTGATCGTCCTGTTCCAGTGCGAAAGTTGGAAAACCCTGCCCACCCAGTTTTGCCAACAGGGCGCGGCTGTTCTTTATGTGTTGTTCGGTGTCGACGGACTGCAAGGCATACAAGAACCTCTCGGCGTTGTAACCCTGCGTCACCGCGTATTCCACAAGCACACTTTGGTCGGCAATTCGCCGCCCTTCGACATAGTGCGCAGTCTGCAAACGTCCAAGCATTTCCAGGCCACGGCCGTCGATTTTTTCGGCTGCCATCACAGCGGCAATGGGTGGTGTCGAATCAAACACCGCCGAGTGATCGCGCAACAGACCTTCGAAGTACGCTTCGCCAAACGGCTGACCGGTGTATTCGGCGATGCGCCGGTCGTGAGGCATCACGTAGTTGCGAAGTTGCGGCGAAATGCTCTGGCGGTTGGCACCGGTCATCATGCCGCCGGCGTGGGCGATCACCGGCAGCACCTGCTGCGCGGCTTGCACCAGCGGTGTGGCGCCATAGCACCAGCCACACAGCGGGTCGTAGATGTAATGAAGAGCCATCGGAGAACTCCGGCAAAGGATGGGAAAGATGCCGGCACATTAGTCCCTCGGTCGCTGCGGAAAAACGCCGGAATGACTTTCAGTCTGTTGCGGCAATCGGTCGAATCAAAACCGCCAGCCGTCATCGCCAGAAAGGCAGTCAACCTGGTGGTCAACGACCCCAACAGCTTCTGATATCGCGTCCATAAAAAAAGCGCTGCCATCCCGGCAGCGCTTTTTACAATCCTTGTTTGTTCTTCTTATCCTTCCATCACATCCCAGAGTGCTTCCAGTTCGGCCTCGCTGAACAGGCCAGCGGGGTAACGCTCGATCATCATCCGGCGCGGATCAGGTTCCCTGATCTGACGCGTTCCATTGGACTTCAACCAGTGCGCGACAATCTGGAGCGACTCACTATTTACAGCCATGGGATGCAACGTCCGCTCGCTGATTACGTTCACTTCGGCGTTCATTTCAGCGCTCTCTCCCCGTTCATGAGCGGCTAAGTTATCCAAGGTTTATGACAGAACCGTTGAAGTTCTCCCCCCTCCCTAGTGCGCCATAAGCGATACAAGAGCTATGCCAACGTAATCAAATTGTCGACCAGCGGACATAAAGAAACCCGCAGTCCTGACGGGCTGCGGGTTTCTCTTCAAGCATGGGCAACAAATGACTGCCCGGTCGTTTTTCCAATCAACTCAAGCTGTTACATCCGCACTCACTCTTTGTGCGGCGCGGGTTGCTGTTGGGTAAGGCAGTGAATGTTACCGCCCCCCAGTAACAGTTCACGGCCCGGCACCATGACCACTTCGTGTTGCGGGAACAGGTTCTGCAGGATCTCCCGGGCCGGAGCATCCATCGGGTCGTCAAAGCTCGGTGCGATGATGCCGCCATTGACGATCAGGAAGTTCACGTAGGAACCGGCCAGGCGCACGCTCGGATTGCGCTCCTGGGTGCCGTCCACCGGATCCACGCCCGCGCATTCTTCTTCAGTGGCAAACAGCGGCCCCGGAATCGGCATCTTGTGCACCGTGAACGGGCGCCCCTTGGCGTCGGTGCTGCTTTCCAGCACTTTCATCGCAGCCTGGCAGCGCGGGTAGTTCGGATCCTGCGGATCGTCAGTCCACGCCAGCAGCACTTCGCCCGGACGCACATAGCAGCAGAAGTTATCCACATGGCCGTCGGTTTCGTCGTTGAACAGGCCATCCGGCAGCCAGATGATCTTGTCTACCGACAGGTTTTCGCTGAGCACCGCTTCGATTTCTTCGCGGCCCAGGTGCGGGTTGCGATTGCGGTTGAGCAGGCATTCTTCGGTGGTGATCAGAGTGCCTTCGCCGTCGACGTGAATCGAGCCGCCTTCGAGCACGAAGCCTTCGGTGCGGTAACGCGGGCTGCGCTCGATTTCAAGAATCTTGCCGCCAACCTGGGAATCACGGTTCCACGGCGAATACAGGCCGCCGTCAAAGCCGCCCCAAGCGTTGAAGTCCCAGTTCACACCGCGCACTTCACCGCTGTTGTTGATTACGAAAGTCGGGCCGCTGTCGCGAACCCAGGCATCATCGCTGGACATCTCGACCACACGGATATTCGGCACGTCGAGACGAGCACGAGCGTTTTCGTACTGGCCGGCGGAGACCGCGACGGTCACCGGTTCAAAACGCGCGATGGCCTTGGCCACTGCCGCATGAGCAGCCTGAGCCGGCTTGCCGCCCAGACGCCAGTTGTCCGGACGCTCGGGCCAGATCATCCAGGTCTGGGTTTGCGGCGCCCACTCGGCCGGCATGTAGAAGCCATCGGCGCGTGGGGTACTTTTCAAGGTGGTCATGTCGATCAGACTCCAGGGAACCGTCGAGGTTTTTTCAACACGCCGTACAGAATTGGACGACGGACTATGGCGACTTTATAAACGATAAATATCGGCTTTAGAAGCCATAAACAAAAAACAATCCCAATTTAACCCGTTAAATATCGATACAAATCGGTATTTAACGGGTTCGAAACGCCTTAGAGTCCTTCTTCCAGCACCTTCACCAGCATGTCGACGAAGAAATCCACACTCTGACGCGAGGTGACCATCGGCGGCTTGATCTTCAGCACGTTCAGATAATCACCGGTCGGCTGCATGAAAATTCCCAACTCGCGCAGGCGATCACACAACCGCGTGGTTTCCTCGGTCGCCGGTTCCAGGGTTTCCCGATTGCGGATCAACTCGACCCCCAGGTAGAACCCGGAACCGTGCACCGCACCGACCAGCGGATATTGATCGATCAACGCCTCCAGCCGCGCCTTGAAGTGCGCGCCGACCACCTGGGCGTTTTCCCAGAGTTTTTCTTCTTCCATGACATCCAGCACCGCCATGCCGATCTGGCAGCTCACCGGACTGCCACCGGCGGACGAGAAAAAATAGCCCTCGGCTTCCAGCGCCTCGGCGATTTCCCGGCGGGTGATCACGGCGCCCAACGGCTGGCCGTTGCCCATGCCTTTGGCCATGGTGATGATGTCCGGCACCACGCCTTGCTCCTCGAAACCCCAGAAGAAGTGGCCCATGCGCCCGTAACCGACCTGCACCTCATCGGCGATACACACGCCGCCACGGGCGCGCACCATTTCATAGACCTTTTTCAGGTAACCCGGCGGTAGCGAGATCCCGCCCGCGTTGCCATAGACCGGCTCGCAGATGAACCCTGCCAGTTGACGTTTCTGCTCATCGATCTTCGCCAAATGCTGTTCGACGCTGCGCACGTAATCCGGCGCCGAATCCGGGCCGCGAAATTCGCCGCGATAGGTGTTGGGAGCGGTCACCGCATGTACCCAGTCCGGGCGACTGCTCAGGGCCTGCGGGTTATCGGCAATCGAGGTCGACACCGCATCCGCCCCTACCGTCCAGCCGTGATAGGCCTCCAGCACGCTGATCATGTCGCGTCCACCGCTGGCGGCCCACGCCAGACGAATCGCCAGGTCATTGGCCTCGCTGCCGCTGTTGACCAGGAACACCCGATCCATGCCCTCCGGCGCCAGTTTCAGCAAGCGCTCGGAAAACTCGGCGACCGCCGCATAGTTGAATCGCGAGTTGGTATTGAGCAGCGACCACTGCCGGCTCGCCACCGCCGCCATGCGCGGATGACCATGACCGAGCACCGCGACGTTGTTGAGCATGTCGAGATAGGAGCGGCCCTGCATGTCGATCAGGTGATTGCGCCAGCCACGTTCGATGCGCGGCGGGTCGACGTAATAGTGTTTCTGGGTGCGGGCGAAACTGGCGTCGCGGCGCGCCAGCAGGGTCTTGGCGTCCAGTTCCGGCTCGGCGTCGCAGGCCAGGCCCAGCAGCGCTGCCGGCGACGGGGACAACGCCTGCCACGCCGGCGCACGGCTCGGTGTACAGAACAGCGGCGCCTGCAGATGCGCATCGCGAACCCACTGCACAATCAACGGACCGTCCACCGAACCCAGCACCTGGCCTTTGACCAGCGCTGCGCCGCTGTGCAACGAAGGCTTCACACCGAGCAAACGCAAGCTCAGTTGCGGGCCGTCGAGTCGCAGCGCGCCGTCAGCCGACAGGTGAAATACGCCAGCAAACGGTGCTTCCACCGTAGAACCCTGGGGCACATGCAATTCAACGTGCAGCGGGAATGTCTCTGGCTCTTCGGCACTGTCGGGCCGGGTGCGCGACAACCGGTATTGCCCGTATCGACTGGACGCCAGGCCATGGATAGCAGCAGCTTCACTCAACAGACGCTGATCGATGCCAGGCTGCTCCCAGTTGCCCGCCTCGAAGTGCGCACTCAACACCCCCAGATCGATCAACGCGAACTCGCGCCCGACCAGACCGGGCAACAACGGCGCAAAGCCTTCACTGTCGATGGCCGGTAACGTCTGCCCCACTGCCGTGAGAATCGCCGCCTCCATCAATGCCAGCGGCACCGAAGTGGCGACCCGGAAGATTTCCCATTCGTGGGTCAGGTTGTCGCGGCTGTAGGTGTTGCCCGGATCGATGCTGACCTGTTGCTCGCCACTGAGCACCAGCACCGCCGCCCGCGCCACGATCAGCGGCCACAGCGCCAGAAGCTCTTCGCGTTGCAGCGGATTGACCGCGTGATAGGCCTGCACCGCCGGCAGAATCACGAACGGATCGCCGGCGGCGTGGTGCAGCAGCGCGGCGCAGGTGACCGACAGATCGGTGATGCGCCAGGTGCGCACCAGATCACCGAAATCGATGACGCCCTGCAACTGCCAGTGGCGCCGTGCGTCACGCTGCCAGACCACGTTGTCATCGGTGATGTCCATGTGGATCGCCTGCACCGGCAGCTTTTCCACCAGCGGTTGCAAACGAAGCCGGGCCTGCTCGCCAGCCTCGGCGATCAGCGCACGCTGGCGTTCGTCTTCGATCACCGGCAGCAGGTGCTCGATCAGGGCGCTGGCGTGGCGCGCATCCCATTGCAACGTGCGCTCAAGCCCCGGATGATCGAAACCGGCGAGGGCCAGATCCATTTCGCCGCAAAGTCGACCGAAGCCGGCGACAACCTCATGGCCAAGATGATCAAGGGCCGTCAGCGGCTGCCCCTCGATGTAATCGAGCAGCCGCACATGCACCGACTCGCCCTCGACGTCCAGCGTCAGCAGGTCAGCGCCGTTGCTGGCCGCAATCACCCGAGGCACCTTCACCGCGCCCTGCTCGGCCAGGTACTTGAGGCCCGCATGCTGGGCTTGCAACTCCACCAGCGAATAATCGCCCCGGCAGATCTTCAATACGAACCGCCCACGCTCGCTGTCGACCCGGTAATTGAGGTCCTGTTGGCTGCCCAGAGCCAGTAACGTGCCGTTCAAGCCGTAATGCTGCGCCAGCAGATGCCGGGCCTGCTCCAGCGAAACCTGAGGACTGGGCAAACTGGCGCGATGAATCAACGTGGCGAACGACATGGAACGACCCCTGAAATTTTATTAGGCGCCTATATCGCCATTGCTTCGGGCGATAAGCAACCCCCGACCATCCGTCCCCCGACACGCAGCGAGGCAGATGGATTTGCATGCCCCCCTCGCACCCAACGGCACTTTGCGCAAGAATGTCGGCCATTCAAACCTGCCACTGGAATATCCCGATGAATGTAATCCCCACTGACCTGCCTGGTGTCCTGATCATCGAACCCAAGGTGTTCGGTGACGAGCGCGGGTTCTTTTACGAAAGCTTCAATGCCCAGGCCTTTCAGGACGCGACCGGCCTCGACACGCAGTTCGTGCAGGACAACCATTCGCGCTCGCAGAAAGGCGTTCTGCGCGGGCTGCATTACCAGTTGGAAAACACCCAGGGCAAACTGGTCCGCGTCACCGTCGGCGAAGTCCTCGATGTCGCCGTGGATATCCGCCGCAGCTCGCCGCATTTCGGCAAGTGGGTGGCGGTGCGTCTGTCTGCCGACAACCATCGTCAATTGTGGGTACCGGAAGGTTTCGCCCACGGTTTCGTGGTGCTGAGCGAATTCGCCGAATTCCTCTACAAGACCACCGACTACTACAACCCGTCGTCCGAGCGCAGCATTCGCTGGGACGACCCGGACCTGGGCATCGACTGGCAACTGGATGAAGCGCCAAAACTGTCGGCCAAGGATCAGGCTGCCGCCCTCCTCAAGGACGCCGATGTCTTTTCCTGAAGTCCTGTGTGAATCTTCAGCGCCGCTGCACACCGGGCCACGGGTGCGCAGACTGCGCCTGCAAGCCTAGGCATAATGCGCCTGTACCCACAGGCGCTCGATGCTCATGACTCCAACCCTTCCCCGCCGCCCTCGCTGGCGCAGCCTCGCCCTGCTGGCCCTGTGCCTGGCACCGCTGCTGTGGCCGCTGGAACATCTGGCCGAGCGTTATTACCGCAGCGAACTGGCCGGCCAGAACCGCCAGACCCTCGACCTCTACGTCGCCAACCTGCTGGGCACGCTGCATCGCTATGAGGTGCTGCCACAAATCCTCGGCGACCTGCCCGCGCTGCGCGCAGTGCTCGGCGCGCCGGACGACGGCGTCACCCAGGGCAATGCCAATCGCCTGTTGAAAAACATCGCCGCGCAGACCGGCGCCGAAGTCATGTACCTGATGGACACCAACGGCCGGACACTGGCGGCGTCGAACTGGGACAAGCACGACAGTTTCGTCGGGCGCAATTTCTCTTTCCGGCCCTACTTCAGCGAGGCCATGGCCGGCCGCCTCGGGCGCTTCTTCGGGTTGGGCACCACCTCCGCCAAGCGCGGCTACTTCTTCGCCGCCGCCGTGCGCAGCGGCGAAAAAATCATCGGCGTGCTGGTGATCAAGGTTGACCTCGATCACACCGAAAGCCTGTGGGGCAAAACCCCGGAACAACTGCTGGTGACCGACCACAACGGCGTGGTCATCCTGACCTCGCGCCCGGAATGGCGCTTTCGCGCGACCCGCCCCCTGAGTGATACCGAACGTGCGGCGATTACCGCGATCCAGCCCTATCCGACCCGCGAGCCACGCCCCTTGAACCTGAGCCCGACCGCATGGCTGCCGCAGACCCAGGACATCGCGGAAACCGGCTGGAGCGTCAGCATCCTCGCCCCGCGCACATTGATCGACCGGCCGGTGCGCACCGTGGTGGCGATCGGCGGCGCCACCTTGCTGGTGGTGATGCTGTTGCTGGGCCTGATGATGCAGCGTCGTCGTCATTACCTGGAACGCATCGCCTTCGAAGCCAAGGCCCGACGGGAACTTGAGGGCCGGGTTGCCGAGCGCACCAGCGATCTCGAAGGCCTGAACCGGCGCTTGAAGCAGGAAGTGCTTGAGCGTGAACAGGCGCAGCAGGAACTGGTCCGCGCCCAGGACGATCTGGTGCAGGCCGGCAAACTGTCGGCGCTGGGGACGATGTCGGCGAGCATCAGCCACGAACTCAACCAGCCGCTGGCGGCGATCCGCAGCTACGCCGAGAACGCAGAAGTGCTGCTCGACCATGAGCGGACCGAAGACGCTCGCGGCAACCTCAAACTGATCAGCGAACTGACCGGGCGCATGGCCTCGATCATCGCTCACCTGCGCGCCTTCGCCCGCCGCGACCGCCACGCCCCGGAAAGCGTCGCCCTGCAACCGGCGCTGGATGATGCACTCGCCTTGCTGGCCAAACGTCGCCGCAGCATGGACGTCGAACTGATCCGCGACCTGCCCGCCGCGACCTTGTGGGTCGAGGCCGGGGAAACCCGGCTGCGTCAGGTGCTGGGCAACCTGCTGGCCAACGCCCTCGACGCCCTGACCGAGAAAGGCCCGCCGCGCAAATTGTGGCTGAGTGCCGAATCCACCGACGAAGGCGTCAACCTGTACATTCGCGACAATGGCCCGGGTTTCTGCATGGAAGCCCTGGGCCGAGCCAGCGAACCGTTTTACACGACCAAGACCCGCACGCAGGGTCTCGGTCTGGGGCTGGCCATTTGCGAAACCCTGATGCGCGCCTTCGGCGGCGAACTGTCGTTCGCCAACCACAAGCAAGGTGGCGCCTTGATTACCCTGCGGCTGCGCGCCGGCGCACCCGGGGTCAGCCTGCAACCGTCCGAGGATCGAAGCGCATGACCATCGACAACCGCATTCAGGTGGTGCTGATCGACGACGATCCGCACCTGCGTCAGGCCCTCGGCCAGACTCTGGATCTGGCCGGCCTGAAAATTCTGCCGCTGTCCGAAGCCAAGGGCCTGGCCGCGCAACTGGAGCGCGACTGGCCGGGTGTCGTGGTCAGCGACATCCGCATGCCCGGCATGGATGGCCTGGAACTGCTGAGCGAACTGCACGCTCAGGATCCGGAGCTGCCGGTGCTGCTGATCACCGGCCATGGCGACGTGCCCCTGGCCGTGCAGGCCATGCGCGCCGGTGCCTATGATTTTCTGGAAAAACCCTTCGCCAGTGACGCCCTGCTCGACAGCGTGCGTCGCGCCCTGGCTCTGCGGCGTCTGGTGCTGGACAACCGCAGCCTGCGCATGGCCCTGAGTGATCGCAACGAATTAAGCGCGCGGCTGGTCGGTCAGTCCGCGCCGATGTCGCGCCTGCGCGAGCAGATCGGCGCACTGGCGGCGACCAAGGCCGACGTGCTGATCCTCGGCGAAACCGGTGCGGGTAAAGAAGTCGTCGCCCGCGCGCTGCATGATCTGTCGAGTCGGCGTAACGGCCCGTTCGTGGCGATCAACGCCGGAGCGCTGGCCGAGTCCGTGGTCGAAAGCGAGTTGTTCGGCCATGAGCCCGGCGCCTTCACCGGCGCGCAAAAGCGCCGGATCGGCAAGTTCGAATTTGCCAACGGCGGCACACTGTTCCTCGATGAAATCGAGAGCATGAGCATGGACGTGCAGGTCAAACTGCTGCGCATGCTGCAGGAGCGCGTGGTCGAGCGTCTGGGCGGCAATCAGTTGATCCCGCTGGACATTCGCGTCATCGCCGCCACCAAGGAAGACCTGCGCCAGGCCGCCGATCAGGGGCGTTTCCGGGCGGACCTGTATTACCGACTCAACGTGGCGCCGCTGCGCATTCCGCCACTGCGTGAACGGGGTGAAGACGCGCTGATGCTGTTCCAGCATTACGCCGACGAAGCCAGCGCCCGCCATGGCCTGCCACCGCATGAATTGCAGCCGGCGCAACGGGCGTTGCTGCTGCGGCATTCATGGCCGGGCAACGTGCGGGAATTGCAGAACGCGGCGGAGCGTTTTGCCCTCGGCCTGGAACTGGCACTGGACAACACGCAGCCCGATGGCAGCCCCGGCACCAACGTCGAAATCACGGCGGGAGGGCTCAGCGAGCAAGTGGAAAACTTCGAAAAATCGCTGATCGCCGCCGAACTGGCCCGCTCTCACAGTTCCGTGCGCAGTCTCGCCGAAGCCCTGGGCATTCCGCGCAAGACCTTGCATGACAAACTGCGCAAGCACGGGTTGAATTTCGCTGGCAGCGGCGGCCATTCCGACGAGTCCGAATGAAGCACGCTCAATTCACTTTTCTGCCGCAAGAGGTCCGGGCATGAAGCACGACAGTCGTTATCTGGAATCGGTCCTTCACCACGACATTCCGCTGACCCGGGACATGGGCCTCAAAGTCCTCGACTGGCATGAGCAGCAACTGCGCCTGCACCTGCCGCTGGACGCCAACGTCAATCACAAGAGCACCATGTTCGGCGGCAGCCTGTATTGCGGCGCCGTACTGGCGGGTTGGGGCTGGTTGCATTTGCGCTTGAAAGAGGAAGGCATCGAGGAGGGACACATCGTGATCCAGGAAGGACAGATCAGTTATCCACTGCCGGTGACCGGTGATGCCATTGCGATCTGCCCGTCACCGAGCGCTGCGGTGTGGAAGAAATTTCTGACGATGTATCAGCGCTATGGACGGGCGCGACTGACGCTGCACACGCGGGTCGTCAATACGGGCAGCGATGAAGATGCGGTGACGTTCAGCGGGCAGTACGTCCTGCACCGCTGAAGAGTGAGCGAGCTTACGTGCGGGCGAGTTCCAGCAGCTTCGTCCGCCAGGCGGCTTTCGCCGGCAATGCCAGGAAGAAACCGTTCAATAACGACTCCCGTGGCGGGTAACAGAATGCTTCGCCGCTCAGGTCGAGCACCTCGCCGCCGGCCCCTTCCAGCACACCCTGCGCCGCCGCCGTGTCCCACTGCGAAGTCGGCGCCAGACGCGGGTAACAATCGGCAGCACCTTCAGCCACCAGACAGAACTTCAGCGAACTGCCGATATTGGCCAGTTGCAACTCGCCAAGACTGGCGCTCAAACCGGCCAGCAGACGTTCCTGTTCCGGGCTCGAATGACGACGGCTGGCAACTACGGTGAAGGCTTCACCAGGCCCCGGCACGTCACGTACCTGAATCGCCACCGGTGTACCGCCCGTGTCGCCGCGCCAGGCACCCAGATCCGCGCCGCCGACGTAGAAGCGGCCGTTGGTCGGCATCGACACCACACCGAACACCACCCGGCCGTTTTCGATCAGCGCGATATTGACGGTGAACTCTTCGCTGCCGCTGATGAACTCCTTGGTGCCGTCCAGCGGGTCCACCAGCCACCAGCGCTGCCAGCCCTCGCGCACGCTTTGCGGGATGTTGGCATCCTCTTCGGACAGCACCGGAATGCTCGGATCCAGCGCCGTCAGACCAGCGACGATCACATGGTGAGCGGCCATGTCCGCCGCCGTCACCGGCGAATCATCGGACTTGGCGGTGACCGCCACACCGGCGCGCCAGAACGGCAGGATCGCCTCGCCGGCCCGCAGGGCCAGCTCGACCACCGGCGCCATCAACGGATGGGGAAAATTCATAGACATCTCACTCATGACTGAAAAAATCCGCGCTGGGTCAGCAGATCGCGGGTCAGGTACAACGCCGCCAGGGCGCGTCCCTCACTGAAATTCGGATTCTGCGCCAGCGCCGACAACTCCCGCAGGTTGACCTTGTCCACGCGCATCGGCTCAGGTTCGTCGCCTTCAAGACGCTCTTCGTACAGGTCGGTGGCCAGCACCACCTGGATCTTCTGGCTCATGTAACCGGGCGACAATGACAACTCGGTCAGATGCTCCAGCTGACGCGCGCCGTAACCGGCTTCTTCCTTGAGCTCACGCTCGGCGGCGGCCAGCACGTCTTCGCCGGGTTCGATCAGGCCTTTGGGCAGCGACAGCTCGTACTCGTCGGTCCCGCCGCAATATTCCTCGACCAGCACCGCATGCTCGGCATCAAGCATCGCCACGATCATCACCGCGCCATAACCGGCGCCCTTGCCGACCAGCCGCTCGTAGGTACGTTCCACGCCGTTGGAGAAACGCAACTTCAGCTCTTCGACGCAGAACAGTCGGCTGGTGGCGACGATCTCGCGGGCAAGTACGGTGGGTTTCTGGCGCATGCAAAGCTCCTTGGCGTGAACGCGCTACTATAACGCGGCTTTTCCGATTGTTTGCGTCGGATATCTTTCTACCGTTCGAGACGTTGCCATGCCTTCATTACCGTGGTCCGACATCGATACCGTTCTGCTGGACATGGACGGTACGTTGCTCGACCTGCACTTCGACAACCACTTCTGGCTGGAGCACCTGCCGCAGCGCTACGCCGAACTGCATGGCGTGAGCCGGGCCATGGCGGAAATGGAATTGCAGCCGCTGTTCGAGCGCCATGCCGGTCAATTGCAGTGGTATTGCCTGGATTTCTGGAGCGCGGAACTGAAGCTGTCGGTGCGTGAACTGAAACTGGAAACCGCCCACCTGATCGCCCTGCGCCCGGACGCCGACACGTTTCTGGAGGCGATCAAACGAGCCGGCAAACGTGTGGTGATGATCACCAACGCGCACCGCGATTCGCTGTCGCTGAAACTGGAACGAATCGAACTGGCGCCGTACTTCGAGCGGCTGATCAGCTCCCACGATTACGGTTTTCCCAAGGAAAACCCGCAATTCTGGGACGCCTTGCAGGCCGATATCGACTTCGACCCGGCACGCAGCCTGTTCATCGACGACACCTTGCCGATCCTGCGCAGTGCGCGGAATTTCGGCGTGGCGCATCTGTTGGCCGTGAAGGAACCGGACAGCCGCAAAGGGCCGAAGGACACCGGGGAGTTTGCGGCGGTCGAGGATTATCGGGATTTGATTGCCGGGCTCTGATTGCCGAGCGCTGATTGCCGAGCGCTGAAGACTGCGGGAGCTGCTCAAGGCCGCTCCCGCAGGCGTGCGGTTACTCGGGAATACGCAGCGTCTGCCCCGGATAAATCTTGTCCGGGTGTGACAGCATTGGTTTGTTGGCCTCGAAGATCTTGTTGTACTGATTGGCGTTGCCATACACCGCCAGGGAAATCGCGCTGAGAGTGTCGCCCTTCTTCACGACCACAAAACGCGCCGCCGCCACCACCGGCCCGGTCACGGTGATCTGGTCATCGACGCTGCCGACACCGGCAATGTTGCCCACTGCCAGCAGAATTTTCTCTTTCTCTTCCTGGCTCGCCACTTCACCGGTGACCGTTACCTTGTCACCGTCCACGGTCGCCTGGACATTCGGGTTACCCAACCCGACCTTGCTGATGTGTTCCTTCAGTTGGTCGCTGGCATTGGCGTTGCCGGGGGTCAGCAGGTCGAGCAACTTCTCACCGGCCTCTTTCACAAAGCTCAAAAGACTCATAGCACACACTCCTTGATTTAAGTTCCAGACGCCCAAGCCTAGACCACGCCGGACAAACCCGGTTGCGGCCCGACCAATGACCCTGCCCCCGCGCAAGCGGTAGAATCGCCCACCCTTGCCAGCGCCCCGGAGCGAAGATGGACATCAAGCAGCTGAAATTCCTCATCGCCCTCGACGAAACCCGCCATTTCGGCCAGGCCGCCGCCCGCTGCCACATTACCCAACCGACCTTGTCGATGCGTCTGCGCAGCCTCGAAGAAGAACTCGACCTGCCACTGGTCAACCGTGGCCAGCGCTTCGAAGGTTTCACCGCGCCGGGGGAACGGGTGCTGGCCTGGGCGCGCACGGTGCTGGCGGCCTATGACGGTTTACAGGCGGAAGCGGCGGCCTGTCGCGGCAACCTGATCGGCACCCTGCGGCTGGGCGTGGTGCCGTTGTCGAGTTTCGATGCCTTGCCCTTGATGCAACGCCTGCATGCGCAACACCCGAACCTGCGCTTTGAACTGTCCTCGCTGAGCTCCGAACAGGTTCTGGAGCAACTGGCGAACAACCGCATCGACATTGGCGTGTCTTACCTGGATCGCCTCGACGGCGAGCGTTTTGAATCCCTGGCGTTCAGTGAAACGCAGATGGGCCTGCTCTACGACCAGCGGTTCTTCAGCTTTGGCGAAGCACCGCTGAGTTGGGAATCGCTGATCGAACTGCCCCTGGGCATGCTCACCAGCGGCATGCACTTTCGCCAGTCCATCGACCACAACTTCCACAGCCGAGGTCTGACGCCGCAACCGTTGCTGCAAACCGATGCCGTTCACCAATTGTTGCAAGCGGTGCATGGCGGCCTCTGCTGCGCGGTGATGCCACTGGATGGCGGTCTGGAAAACCTTACGGATAACCTGCGCCTGCAACCTATCGAAAACGCCCAGACCCTCGCCCGACTCGGCCTGATCATGCGTCGCGGAGCACCACGGTCGGCGCTGGCCGAAGCCTGTTTCGCGCTTTATCAAAAATCACCAACGGACGCTTGATCGACGGCATCTATCGAAGCATCGACACTAGCGATTAGACGCGACAACTTGCCGCGCCTAGTCTTAACGTTGATCAATCCGTCGGTGATGCCATGAACGCCAAGCGCCCGGCTTGCGCGGCGCCTGCTCTCGAAACGCCCGCGCCTGCTGCCAGTCAGACCTACAGTTACAGCGATCTTCCCCTCACGGAATCGGCCAGCACCGCGCTGGCCGAAGAGGTCGCGCTGGCGATTGCCTACAACGGCATCAGTCAGGCCGTGATGCTGGTGACGCCGACCGACCTTGAAGACTTCATCGTCGGCTTCAGCCTCGGCAGCGGCATCATCGAAGACGCTTCGGACATCTACGACCTGCAACTGACCGGCTCGGGCTCGGCGCAATACGCGCAAGTGACCATCGCCAACCGCGCCTTCTGGAACCTCAAGCAACAGCGTCGGCAACTGGCCGGCACCAGCGGATGCGGGTTGTGCGGCGTGGAAGCGGTGGAACAGGCGCTGCCTGATCTCAAGGTTTTACCCGGCGCCCCCTTGCCGCCCATCGAATGGCTCGACGGTCTGCGACAGCGCATCGGCGCGTTTCAGCCGCTGGGCCAGCACTGCGGCGCGGTACATGCGGCGGTGTTCATGAACGCCAGCGGTGAATTGCTGCTGGGTCGCGAAGACATCGGACGGCACAACGCCCTCGACAAACTGATCGGCGGCCTGATCCGGCAAAAGATATCCACAACGGGCGGCCTGGCGATTGTCACCAGCCGTTGCAGCCTCGAGTTGATCCAGAAAGTCCTTCGGGCCGGGATTCAGACCCTGGTCAGCCTGTCCGCGCCCACCGGCCTCGCCGTGCAATGGGCCCGACGCCATAACCTCAATCTCATCCACCTGCCGCAAAAAAACGCGCCGCGGGTGTATAGCCCAGAAATGGAGAAACACCCGTGAGCCAACACCATCAAGCCGACCAGAAACCCGTTCCGCGCTACAAGCCTTACAAGGGCCCAGCCGGTGGCTGGGGCGCACTGATCAGCGTGGCCCAGGCCTGGCTGACCAGTGACAACGCGTTGAAAAACCTGCGCGCGATGCTCAAGACCAACCAGAACGGCGGCTTTGACTGCCCGGGCTGCGCCTGGGGTGATTCGCCGGAAAGCGGCATGGTCAAGTTCTGCGAGAACGGCGCCAAAGCGGTGAACTGGGAAGCGACCAAGCGTCGGGTGGACGGCAAATTCTTCGCCAAGCACAGCGTCACTGCGTTGCTGGAGCAGAGCGACTACTGGCTCGAATATCAGGGTCGTCTGACCGAGCCAATGGTCTATGACGCCGAAACCGATCACTACAAGCCGATCAGTTGGGACGATGCCTACGCGCTGATCGGCAAACACCTGCAAGGGCTGTCGAGTCCGGATCAGGCCGAGTTCTACACCTCGGGCCGCGCCAGCAACGAAGCGGCGTACCTGTATCAACTATTCGTGCGCGCCTTCGGCACCAACAACTTCCCCGACTGCTCGAACATGTGCCACGAGGCCAGCGGTGTTGCGCTTGCGCAAAGCGTTGGTGTCGGCAAAGGCACCGTGACCTTCGATGACTTCGAACACGCCGATGCAATTTTCGTCTGGGGCCAGAACCCGGGCACCAACCACCCGCGCATGCTCGAACCGCTGCGCGAAGCGGTGAAACGCGGCGCTCAGGTGGTGTGCATCAACCCGCTGAAAGAACGCGGCCTGGAGCGCTTCCAGCATCCGCAGCACCCGATCGAAATGCTCACCAACGGCGACAAGCCGACCAACACCGCGTATTTCCGCCCGGCACTGGGCGGCGACATGGCGGTACTGCGCGGCATGGCCAAGTTCCTGCTGCAATGGGAACGCGATGCGCAGAAGGCCGGTGCGCCGGCGGTGTTCGATCACGACTTCCTCAATGAGCACAGCGTCAACGTGCTGGAATACCTCGGTGTCGTCGACGACACGCCGTGGGAGCAGATCGTCGCGCAGTCCGGCCTGACGCTGGTGGAAATCGAGCAAGCGGCGCGCATGTACGCCAAAGGCAAGAACGTGATCATGTGCTGGGCGATGGGCATCACCCAACATCGTCATTCGGTGCCGACCATCCAGGAAATCGCCAACCTGATGCTGCTGCGCGGCAACATCGGCAAGCCCGGCGCCGGTCTGTGCCCGGTGCGTGGCCACAGTAACGTGCAGGGCGACCGCACCATGGGCATCAACGAGCGTCCGCCGGTGGCGTTCCTCGATTCCCTGGAGCGTCGCTTCCAGTTCAAGGTGCCGCGCCACAACGGGCACAACGTGGTCGAAGCGATTCACGCGATGGCCGAAGGCCGCGCCAAGGTGTTCATCGGTCTGGGCGGCAACTTTGCCCAGGCCACGCCGGACAGCTCGCGCACCTTCCAGGCGCTGAGCAACTGCGACCTGACTGTGCAGATCAGCACCAAGCTCAACCGCAGCCATCTGGCCCACGGCAAGGACGCGTTGATCCTGCCGTGCCTGGGCCGTACTGACATCGACATCCAGACCGAAGGCCCGCAGGCCGTCACCGTGGAAGATTCGTTCAGCATGGTGCACGCTTCCAACGGCCAGTTGCAGCCGCTGTCGAACCAGATGCGCTCGGAGCCGTCGATCATCGCCGGCATCGCCGCCGCAACCCTGGGCAGCAAACCGGTGGACTGGAACTGGCTGGTGGCCGACTACCGACGCATCCGCGAACTGATTGCCGACACCATCCCGGGCTTCAAGGATTTCAACGAGAAGGTCAAGAACCCGGGCGGCTTCTACCTCGGCAACAGCGCCGGCGCGCGCAAGTGGAACACCACGTCGGGGCGGGCCAACTTCAAGCCGAACATGCTGCCCAAGGACCTGATCCACGAGCGCACTCGCGCTACCGGCAAACTGCCGGACCTGATCCTGCAATCGATGCGTTCCCACGATCAGTACAACACCACGATTTATGGTCTGGACGACCGTTATCGCGGCGTGAAGGGACAGCGTGATGTGCTGTTCGCCAACGAAGCCGACATCATTCGTCTGGGCTTCAAGCCGGGGCAAAAGGCTGACATCGTGTCGCTGTGGGACGATGGCCGCGAGCGTCGGGTGAAGGGCTTCACGCTGCTGGCGTTCGACATTCCGGCGGGGCAGGCTGCGGCTTATTACCCTGAGGTGAATCCGTTGGTACCGCTGGAAAGCACCGGCGATGGCAGCCATACGCCGACGTCGAAGTTCATCGCTATCCGGCTGGAAGCGGCGAGTGAGACGGGGCTGATTATGGCCAGATCGGCCTGATAGAAAACTTTTCTGCGCCCACAAAAAAGGCCGCTTTTGCATAAAAGCGGCCTTTGTGAAGTAGCTAAAGACCGGCGAAAATCCGTTAAGTTCCGCCCAAAAATCAGTAAGTTGCAGAATTGTATACAAGTCGTGTTATTCGTCGGATTTCGATTGTCACGCTCATTCCAGAGCCTCAGGATCGCGCCGTCATCCCTTTGAGGCTCCTCTATGAAGTTCTCCTCGATTCTCTTGTTGTCCCTTGGCCTGGTCAGTGGCTTCGCTTCTGCCGGAGGCACCACCGAAGCAGGTGTGGGCGGCGCATTGGGCGGGGTTCTTGGCTCGGTCGTCGGTCAGTCGTTAGGCGGCAGTACAGGTTCAACCATTGGCGCAGCCCTGGGCGGCGCGGGTGGTAGTGCGGTCGGCGCCGACAAGCGCAGCCGTGGCGAAGCAGCCATCGGTGGTGCGCTGGGCGCAGCCGGCGGCAACGTGGTCGGCCGCAGCATGGGCGGCACCACCGGCAGCCTGATCGGCGCAGCAGCCGGCGGCGGCGCCGGTGGCGCGCTGGGCAACTACATGGGCAACAAGAGTGACGACGATGATCGCCGTTACGATCGTCGCCATGATGATCGTCGCTATTACCGCGACCGTCATCCAGGTCGTGGTCATGCCTATGGTCATCGCAAGCACCACCGCTACTACCGCGACTGAGGTTTGACCTCGTTGCCGTAACAGCCAGATCGCAGCTCCCCCGGGCTGCGATTTTTTTTTGCCTGTCACACCGCCAGGCGTTCCATCGCTTGGCGCAATCGGGCTGGAATCGCCACCGGCCGATTGGATGCCCGGTCGACGAATACATGCACGAAACGTCCGGCCGCACAGGCTTCCACCTCTCCTTCCTTGAACACCGCCAGTTCGTATTGCACCGAACTGTTGCCCAGCTTGCCGACCCGCAGACCGATTTCGATTCGATCCGGGAAAGCAATCGACGCGAAGTAGTCGCAGGACGAACTCACCACAAACCCCACCACCTCGCCGTCATGGATATCCAACCCTCCAACCTGGATCAGGTAGGTGTTCACCGCCGTGTCGAAGAAGCTGTAATAGGTGACGTTGTTGACGTGGCCATAGGCGTCGTTGTCATGCCAGCGCGTGGTGATCGGCTGGAAGTGCGGGTAGTCGCTGCGTTGCGGCATCGGGTTGGACATGAGTGTCGATTCCTGGAGTGATTTGCCCAGTCTAAAGGTAAAAACCCTTGCCTCGCGCCGCCAGCTCGCCAATCAATGACGCCGGCCGCCAGTGATCGCCCTGCCGGGTCTCCAGCGCCAGCAATCGCTTGTGAATGTCAGCCAGCCCCTGATCGTCCGCCCAGGCCATCGGCCCGCCTCGCTCTACCGGGAAGCCGTAGCCATTCAGATAGACCTGATCGATGTCATGCGCCGACTCGGCAATCCCTTCCTGCAGGATCTTTGCGCCCTCGTTGACCAACGCCAACAGGCACCGCTCCAGGATCTCCTCCGAGCCGATATCCCGGCGATGAAACCCCAAACCTTCGCTGACACTCAACACCAGCGCATCGACCTCGGGATCATGTTCGGCCTGACGACTGCCGGGCTCGTAGTGGTAATAACCATTGCCAGACTTCTGACCGAACCGGCCCCGTTCGCACAAGCGGTTATCCACCTGAACCTCGGGCGCGTCCTGCCCCTTGCCGGCCAGCTCGCGAGCGCGCCACTCAAGATCGATGCCGACCACGTCGTACATGCGAAACGGCCCCATGGCGAAACCGAAACTCTGCAATGCCGCATCGACCTGCTGCGGGTATGCCCCTTCGAGCAACATCTTGCGCGCTTCGAGCACATACGGATGCAGCATGCGGTTGCCGATGAATCCGTGGCAGTTGCCCGACACCACACTGACCTTGCCCATGCGCTTGCCCAGCTCAAGCGCGGTTTCAAGCACCGCTGGCGAGGTCTGCGCGCCACGGACTATTTCCAGCAATTTCATGATGTGCGCCGGGCTGAAGAAATGCAGGCCCAGCACTTGAGTCGGACGCCGTGTCGCGGCGGCGATGGCGTCGATGTCCAGCGCCGAGGTATTGCTCGCCAGCAGCGCCTCGGGCTTCAGCACGCCATCGAGCTCGCGGAAGATCTTCTGCTTGAGTTCAAGGTTTTCGTACACCGCTTCGATCACCAGATCGACGTTGCGGATCGCCACATAGTCCGCCGCCGCGCTGATACGGGCGATCCGGGCATCGGCATCGGCCTGTTCAATTCGCCCCTGTCGCACGTTGTGCGCATAGGTGTCGGCCACGGTGGCCAGCGCCTGCTCGAGCATCTGTGGATTGTTATCGACCCACTGCACTGACACGCCGGCGTTGGCCAGGCACATGACAATGCCGCGGCCCATGGTGCCGGCGCCGATCACGGCGGCCTGCTGAATAGCGAAGGATGTCTGGCTCATGTTGTTCTCTTGTTGGCGATCCGAAGACAGCCATCACCATAGTCAGCTACCGGGCATTTTTGAAGTTCATGGCCGTGATGATCGACATTCAGCAGATGGATTCGAGAGCTCAGAGATGCGCCTGAGCCCAGGCCCTCACCTCGGCGTAGGGATATTCCTCCAGCGCCGCAAACCCGGAAATGGCCCGCGCCTTGAGCTTGGTAAACAACGGCACGCTGATGCCGCACAGGAACCGGGTAACCTGCTCCGCCGACGGAGTACTGCCAGCGTGCTGCTGATGCCTGTGGATAAAATCGCCACACAACGCCGCGAAATTTTTATCCACAAGCGCCGGCAATTCCGGAGGTGTCGGCAGCCGGGCGACTTGCCCGTGACACACCGAACAATGCCCGCACTGCTGCGGCGCATCGTGATCGCCGAAATATTCGGCCAGCCGATAACCAAGGCATCGCTCGGTGGCGAACAGCTCGAGCATGGCGTGAATCCGCGCCACTTCGGTTTGCTCATGGCGGGTGAAATAGTCATGCAGTTCAGCGCTCAAGGCCTGGCTGTCGAAATCGCCGCGCAGGACGTTGTAGACCTCGGTCATCTGCTTGCTCTCAAGCTCGACCCAGCCCTTTTCCTGGAAATAATCCAGTGCCTTCACCACCCGATTGCGCTCGGCCGAATACTGCTCGTACATCGCCTCGAAATTCACCGTGGCCCAAGTACGCGCGCGGCTTGAGGTCTGGATGATCGCGGCAACGAAATCCCTGCGCTCGCCCTCGAAACGCTCAAGCAGCGCTTCGGGCTCCAGCAAGTACTTGAAACGGTATTCGGCGTAGTACGCGTAGCGCGGGGCAATCAGCCCTCGCAGTTCCAGCTGCACCAGCAACGTCTTCAAAGGCAACGAACGAATGTTGCTCTGATCCGCCAACGGCCCGAGCAGAAACTCCCATTGGCCTTCGGCTGCGGCGGCCTGCAACTCGTTCAACACATGGCGAATGCCATCCTGTTCCGGCGTGTCGCCGTACACAAAGTTTTCCAGCACGTTGAGGCTGTCGCGGTTGGCCAGCACCAGACAATCGGACGGCTGCCCGTCACGCCCGGCGCGACCGATTTCCTGGCTGTAGTTTTCGATGGATTTGGGCAGGTCGAAATGCACCACATTGCGGATGTCGCTCTTGTCGATACCCATGCCGAAGGCAATGGTGGCGACGATGCAATTGGACTGCCCGCTCATGAAGTGCTTCTGGATCGCGTCCCGTTGCTCATGGGGCAAACCGGCGTGATAAGCCTCGGCCTGAATGCCATTGCGCTCAAGATGTTCGGCAATCTGTTCGGCGGTTTTCTGCAGGGTGACGTAGACGATGCTCGGCTGACCCGCACGCTCGCTCATCCACTCCACCAGCCGGCGGCGCTTGTCCTGTCCACGCACCGGCTCGACCAGCAGATTGAGGTTGGGCCGATAGAAACCGGTGGTCACCACATCTTCTGCAGCGATGGCGAATTTCGCCTGCATGTCGGCGATGACTTTCGGTGTTGCCGTGGCGGTCAGCAGCAAGGTTTGCGGGATGTTGAACTGGCGCTGGTAGTCCGGCAGCTTGAGGTAGTCGGGGCGGAAATTGTGGCCCCACTCGGAGATGCAGTGCGCCTCGTCCACCACCAGCAGCGAGATCGGCACCTGCTGCAAAAAGTTGCGAAAGCGCTCGTTCTTCAAACGCTCCACGGAAATCATCAGGATCTTCAGTTCACCGGAACGGGCGCGAGCCATCACATCGTTGGCGTCTTCGCGGCTCTGCGCCGAATCGATGCTGCCTGCCGAAATCCCGTGCCGGCGCAAGAACTCCAGCTGATCCTGCATCAACGCCAGCAGCGGCGAGACCACCAGCGTCAGGTGTGGCAGCAGGATTGCCGGCACCTGATAACAAAGGGACTTGCCGGAGCCGGTGGGAAAGATCGCAGCCGCCGAGCGCCCGGCGAGAACGGCGCTGATTGCCGCTTCTTGACCGGGACGAAACTGTGGATAACCGAAAACCTGTTCCAGGGTGTTGTGCATTCGCTGTCACTCCGTTGACCGCTGTGATGCCAACAGCCTAGCGGGCGATCGCAGCGCGTCGAGAAAAGGTCGGGGGTCAAATCGATACGGGATGATACAGCGTGAAATGCCGAGTCACGGCTTGAAACAAACGAAACACTTTGTTCCTCGCCTGCATCGCCGTGGCGAGAGTAACGTCCGACATTCATCGCGCCAGGACGGCCGATACATCTAGAGACTCGCCAAGGAATGAATATGTCGAACCGTTTGAAATTGCTCTTCGCCCTTCTTGTCCAGAGCCTGTTACTGGGCGGGTGCCTGCCCTTTCCCGGCGAGCTTCCGCCACTCGCCAGCGTGGTGGCGGCGAGCCCCACGCCAACGGCTTAGCAGACTCTACGGCTGCAACACCGCCACTCGCAATTGCTCGTTCAACAGCTGCTCATGCACGCCCAGGCTTTTGCTGGCCCACAGTGCATGGGCCGGGCTGATATCACCGGTGAATGCCGCCGCCAGCTGACGCAGGTCGGCAACACTGCGCACCCGTGGGCAGAACGCTTGCTCGTCGCAGCTCTGACTGGCGTTGCGATAGGTGGCGAGCAGACGATCCCATAAACCCTCACGCACCTGACGGATTGACTTGAGCTGCGCATGCGGCACACCCAGGCGTTGTTTGAGTGCGGATTCATCCAGGCCTTCGCAGGCCAGCAGTGCCTTGCCGAACATCAACACTTCGGCACGGGAAGCCGTGTCGATGGCGGCCTGGGTCGTGAGTGCGTCCGGCCAGTCCGTGCGCTCCACGTGCGCGAGCACCAGTCCGTTGCCCGCCTCGGAGGCCAACGCCAAACGACATCCACTGGCCCAAAGCAAAATGATCGAGGCCATTCGTAGCCACTGCATACCTAATTCCCTTTAAGTCTGGGTCGGACGTCCGGAAACGCCCCACGGATTCTGGCGCGCACCATACAGATGTTTAACGGGAATCGCCCGCTAAACACGTAGGAAATCTCTCCACTCAGGGTTTGGCTGTGAAAAAGCCGTAAAACCGCGTAGGGAAAATGCCCGAACCCCGGAAAAACCCCTACGAATTCTGTCCATTGTGGCTGTCTTGTCCCATTCGAAGGAGCCCTTCTATAGTGGCCGGCGCGACTGAAAACTCTGTGTCGGCCCGCCGAAGCGACTTCGAAAAGGACACGCCTCAAACATGAACATTTCCACACCGCTGAATAATCGTTTTCGCCCTCTCAAGAGCTGCGACGGCAACAACCCGGTAATGGTCATCGACACCGAAGCAACACCGGTTGACTTACTCGATGCCGCCGATCTTCGGTTGCGCGCCGCCAGCGATCTTCTGGAAACTCTTTACTGCTTGTGTTTCAAACAGGCCGATGTAAAAGACATCCCCAACATCGTCAATGCGCTTTATTTATTGACGCAGGACGGCTGCGACTTATTGGAAGTTGCCAGGCAACGATTAAATAATTAGCGCTCGCGGACAAACTTACAAAGTTCGCAACAACCCACCACTTCCCTTACAGCAAAGTTCAGAACTAGCCTGTTCGCTCTTACATCAACCAAGAGCAATAACATGACTACGCTGACTATTTTCTTTTGCGGTACAGGTTCGACAAAGTTTGATGATACTCACGAAAACTATTGGAATGGAGAATTGGTCTCCACACTTGCGTCTCATCACACGGGGCGCGAGTTCGCCGAATGGATCGTCGTCGATGGCCCCGGTACCAGCAACCTGCAAGCTGATGATCTGTTCACCAAATCCAAGGACTACGGTCTCAGCGGAACTTTGTTCGGCAAGGGCTGGGAGGAGAACGTCCAACACGCGGTAAACATCATCAAGGGCCAATGTGACTGGCAGCGCGAGCAACTGACCGAAGCGGAATATAACCGCCTCAAAGCCGCCGGCATCCCGATTGAAGATGTAAAGGTCGAAGGTTCGTGGCTGTGGCGCAAATACAACTATGGCGATCGCAGCGTCACGCAACAGAAGTTACAGGAGCAGATTATTAAAACCTTCCGAAAGGGTGGTGTTATTCCAACAAAAGTCAATCTGGTGGGCTGGAGCCGCGGGGGTATCAGTTGTCACATGCTGGCCAATGTCATGTTCAAGGACAGTGCACTGAAAAACATTCCAGTGAATATCTTCGCCATTGACCCGGTGCCAGGTATTGGCAATTTTCAGGAACATCGGGTAAAGCTCAACAGCAACGTAAAAGAGTATGTGGGTTTCTACGCTCGGGATGAACGTTCCAAGGGCTTCAGTTGCGTCATCCCGCAAACCGCGACCGGAACCAAGACCAGCATCTTCCCGATGCCCGGCCGTCACGCCACCCTGGTGGGCAACGCCTCCGCCGATGGCAACAGTGGTCCAAAAGTGCTGGCCGAACCCGGCCTGATCGTGCGCCACTTTGCCGAGGTCTGCCTGAAACGCTGGGGCACCGTACTCGACAAAAACCTCAACCTCACCGATGCCGCCCTTCGCAACCACACCGCCGCCATCGTCAACGCGGCAGCGAAATACAAGGCCATGGAGAAGTGTTCCTACACCTGGTTCACCGAGCTGGATCAAGGCGAGCGCTACGTTTCGCTGGGCAGCAAAGGCGTTCCGTTTTCCACGGTGAGAGGCACGATCTACAGCCCGGCGACCGGGCTGACCACGAGTGTGCTGGATATTGAGGCGTATCGATCGATTCGTTGAAAACCGTGATTGATCCGTAGGAACGGGCTGCACGAATCTGCATCCTGTTCCTACACGCAGCGGCGCCTTGTCTTCTATCGGCGCCAGTGGGCCGAAACCTATAGTTGTGACTGTCGCTGACAATTCAGCGACTCGGGCTTGGTCACCCGAATGGATCATGCATTCGCGTCCGCTGTATGCTGCCGGCACTCAATTGCCAGCAGCGTTATGGTGGCTGTGTTTGGGACGCTTTCGAGCGTGCCGGGTATGTGCATGATCCTCACCGGTTGACCAACCCGAACACAGTCGCCTCCAGTCGCTTGGTCACGATGTGGTGGCTTCATTCGAAGCAATTGAGGATCTAAAAAATGAAATCATGGAACGAGCTCCACTCCAATCGCTACCGCCCACTCGACTCCAATCTCACCGACACCAAGCC
Source organism: Pseudomonas sp. 1 (assembly GCF_056626735.1). Taxonomy (NCBI): domain Bacteria; kingdom Pseudomonadati; phylum Pseudomonadota; class Gammaproteobacteria; order Pseudomonadales; family Pseudomonadaceae; genus Pseudomonas; species Pseudomonas sp. 1. The sequence goes on from NZ_JBWXMQ010000004.1 coordinate 219,464, forward strand.
CCTCGTCATCGACACCGAAGCCAACCCGCAAGACATCCTCGAATGCGCCGTCCAGCGTCTGCGCGCCTCAAGCGACCTGCTGCAAACCCTCTACTGCCTCTGCTTCAAACATGCCGACGTTGAAGACATCCCGCACATCACCCACGCGCTCTACCTGCTGACCAAAGACGGCTGTGACCTGCTGCAAGTCGCCCAGCAGAAAGTGCTCAGCTGGAAAGCCCCGGCCTGACGAACTTCGGGCAGGCGTGTTCATGGCTAGAACTGTCTGTCTCCATCTCGAACACTGACGCTGACATTTCCGGCGCAAAACTTAAGGACCTGAATTTTGCAAACTATTATTGATTGCGTACGATGGGAGCCATTGTTCAACCAAGGGCTTGCTTTCATGACCATTGAAACCATTGATCACAGCACTCTCACGCGACTGTTTGAGAGCGGTTCGATCAGTAGCGCACATATCGTCGCCAAGCCCGGTGGCTGGTCGATTCAAGTTCAGCAAGGAAGCAAAGAGTATTCACTGGCGGCGCAACGCAGTGGCCAGGTGCGGCTGTTTAAGCGGTTCGAAACACTGGTGACCTACCTGCAAGGAGTGGGTATCAATCACTTCGATGTGGACGCCTCCAGTTATGATCCTCTTCAAATAAAAACCTATGCTCGCCCTGATCGCGCCGAAGCGATGAAGCAAGCTCATGAAGCCGCTGCATATGAAGAATGGGTCAAACAACAGGTACAAATCAGCATTGATGACACAAGACCCAGCGTCAGCGATGAAGACGCTCGCAAATTATTTGCCGCCAAGCGGGATGCCTTGCGTCAGCGAGTACGTTGATGAGGTTGGTCTGGCGCCAAGAGGCGCTGGATGACCGAGACAACATCATGGAGCGTATCGGACAGGAAAATCCCGTTGCAGCGATTGAGCTCGATGAGGTTTTCGAACTGAAAGGAGAAAGCGCTCGCAAGCACCCAGCCATATACCGAAAAGGTATCGCGGAAGGCACCCGCGAAATCGTCGTCACCCCAAACTACATCATCATCTACGCAATCAAATTTGATGCTGTGGAAGTGCTGCGAGTGCTGCATACCAGAAGGCAATGGCCATGATGACTGGAGAAAAAATGCTTAGGAGTTCGCGGACCCTTAAGTAGCATTATTCTGGCTGTTCAGCGCGGACTCTGCGGGAATAATGGCAGCTGATCTGACAACGATGTCTAACCAATCACCCACAAAAAAGCCGCCCTCAAGAGGCGGCTTTTTCATTCACCAAAACCCAGTCTTACAACTTAGGCCCGGCAGCCTTGATCGCGTCGCTCACTTCGAACTTCTTGAAGTTCTCGATGAACAGACCGGCCAGTGCTTTTGCAGCTTCGTCGTACGCAGCCTTGTCAGCCCAGGTGTTGCGTGGGTTGAGCAGGTTGGTTTCGACGCCCGGTACAGCCAGTGGCACATCCAGGTTGATGGTGTCCAGGTGCTCGGTGGCTGCACCGATCAGCGCGCCGCTCTGGATCGCTGCGATCACCGCGCGGGTGGTCGGGATGTTGAAGCGTTTGCCGACGCCGTAGCCACCGCCGGTCCAGCCGGTGTTGACCAGGTAGACCTTGGAGCCGAAGCCGCGGATGCGCTTGATCAGCAGTTCAGCGTATTCGCCGGCCGGACGCGGGAAGAATGGTGCGCCGAAGCAGGTGGAGAAGGTCGACTTGATGCCGCTGCCCGAGCCCATTTCAGTCGAGCCCACCAGTGCGGTGTAGCCGGACAGGAAGTGATAGGCCGCTTGTTCTTCGTTGAGGATCGACACGGGTGGCAGGACGCCGGTCAGGTCGCAGGTCAGGAAGATTACAGCGTTTGGCTCACCGCCCAGGTTCTTCGCGGAACGCTTGGCAACGTGCTCCAGCGGGTAGGCCGCGCGGCTGTTCTGGGTCAGGCTGACATCGGCGTAGTCGGCGTGCTTGGCGTCGTCGATCACGACGTTTTCCAGCACCGCGCCGTGCTTGATGGCTTTCCAGATGACCGGCTCGTTCTTCTCGGACAAGTCGATGCACTTGGCGTAGCAGCCGCCTTCGATGTTGAAGACAACGCCTTCGCCCCAGCCGTGTTCGTCGTCACCGATCAGATAACGGCTTTCGTCGGCGGACAGGGTGGTCTTGCCGGTGCCCGACAGACCGAAGAACAGGGTCACGTCGCCTTCTTCGCCGATATTGGCAGCGCAGTGCATTGGCAGCACGTCAGCGGCCGGCAGCAGGAAGTTCTGCACGGAGAACATGGCTTTCTTCATTTCACCGGCGTAACGCATGCCGGCGATCAGCACTTTCTTCTGGGCGAAGTTGATGATCACGCAACCGTCGGAGTTGGTGCCGTCACGCTCTGGTACGCACTCGAAGTTGGCAACGTTCAGCACTTGCCACTCTTCGCGACCGGCCGGGTTGTACTGAGCCGGGTTGATGAACAGGCAACGACCGAACAGGTTCTGCCAGGCAGTCTGGGTGGTCATCTTCACGGCCAGGTAGTGATCTTCGGCCGCGCCTACATGCACGTGGGAAACGAAATGCTCTTGCGCGTTGTTGAATGCTTCAACACGAGCCCACAGCGCGTCGAACTTGTCGGCCGGGAACTTGCGGTTGATCGGGCCCCAGGCAATGGCAGCCTGGGTGGAAGGCTCTTCAACGATGAAACGGTCGACTGGCGAACGGCCGGTGCGGTGACCGGTGCGAACAACCAGAGCGCCGGTATCGGCAAGCTCGCCTTCACCGCGGTTCAGGGCTTCTTTTACCAGATCATCAACACTCAGATCGGTGTACACGGCGTTATTGGCTTGCGTCATGAGGTTCCCCGTCGGCCAGTGGCCGAGTGTGCTCCAAACGTTTTGTAGTAGAAAGTCGTGCACTACTACCGCGAAAAAAGTGGGCCGGATTATGCCAGAAAAGCCCAAAAAGAGTAGGGCCCTCCCGTCGTAACGGCGTTATTCCGTCGTTGAGCAGTGAATTTACCTGCGCTGAACCGTTTTAGTGCCGGGTCTCTGACGGCGTCTCGACGCCCGCGCCAGCGAACAATTGAGCGATATCTGCCGCATCGAACAGGTAGCGCTGGTTGCAGAACTGGCAATCGATCTCGACTTGTCCACCTTGCTCGGCAACAAGTGCCTGCGCATCTTCCAGACCCAGGCTGACCAGTGCATTGCCCGAACGCTCGCGGGAGCAGCTGCAGTGGAAGCGCAATTTCTGCACATCGAACAGACGAACCTGCTCTTCATGGTAGAGGCGATGCAGAATCGTTTCGTTGTCCAGGCTCAACAGTTCATCAGCGGTCAGGGTGTTGCCCAACGCGGTGATGTGCTGCCAGCTGGCGGCGCGTTCTTCTTCGTCTTTCAAGCGATCGGCCGGCAGTTGCTGCAGCAGCAGACCACGGGCACGACGACCATCGGCGCACAGCTTGAAGCGGGTGCCAACCTGCTGGGACATGACGAAATAGTTGGTGAAGCAGTCGGACAGGGTTTCGCCGTCGAGGTCGACGATGCCCTGATAGCGCTGGCCGACGATCGGGTCGACGGTCAAGGCCAGCACACCGTTGGGCATCAGTTCGCCGAGGGTGGCGTCGGCCGGAATCTGATCGGCGTGATAGCGCGCCAGGCCACGGATTTCGCGCTCGCTGGAGCACTCGATCATCAGCAGCGGGATCGGGCCTTCGGAACGGGCCTGAAGAATCAGCAAGCCATCGAATTTCAGGGTGCCCACCAGCAACGACGCGGCAGCCATCAGTTCGCCCAGCAATTGCGCAACCGGTTCCGGGTACGGGTGCTTGGCGAGCACTTCGGCATAGCTGCGCTCCAGCGACACCAGTTCGCCGCGAGTGTCGCTGTCATCGAAGATGAAGCGTTGGGTGTAATCGGTATCGAGGAAATCGGTCATAGGTCTGGGTATCTGAATGTGATGACAAAATGGTTACAAAGGATGAAAATTCCGCGCTTCTGGCATCCTTCTTGATGCCGATGTTCAGCCACGGGAGGCATTTTATGAACAATCCGGGTTTGTTCCAATCAAGGTGGAACCTCGGCCGGCTGGTTCTGTGCAACATCGTGCCATTGGCACTGTTGGCTTTCTGGTTATGGCCTACGGGTCAGATGCTGTGTGTGATTTTCGACGAGTGGCTGTTCCGCTCACTCAACGCACCGCTGGCCAGCAACCCCATATGGCTCCACATCTGGGCAATTGCAAGTCTGCGACCGTTCGACATCGTCGTCGGCCTGATTCTGCTGATGCTACTGATCAAGGGCGACTGGGTGTTCAGGGCGATTGACGTGCGTCGCGCCTTTTTCGGATTTTTCTCGATCCTGCTGTTGATGGTGGTGATCCGCGCGCTGTTTTCCAAGTTCGCCGATCACATGGACTGGCAACACAGCAGCCCGTCGATGGTGCTCGAAGGCGCGGTGCATATCAGCGATTACTTCCCGCATCTGGAGAAGACATGGGAACTGAAGGATCGCTCGAGCCAGAGCTTCCCCGGTGACCACGCTTCGGTGCTGCTGATCTGGGCGCTGTTCATGGGCGTGTTCAGCCGCACGGTCGGCCAGTTCGCAGTGATCTGGGGCCTGGCGCTGCTGTTCATGCTGCCGCGTCTGGTCGCCGGTGCCCATTGGGGCCAGGACGATTACATCGGCGGCATGCTGCTGGCGGTGTGGGCACTTGGCTGGGGTTACTACACGCCATTTGTTTATCACGCGGCGAACTTCTGGTTGAAGGTCACGTCGCCGGTTTTCCGGCTGCTGGGCAAACTGCCGGTGATTTCGCGGATGAGTGTGGTGTCCGCGCAGTAATCAAATGGCTGAAAAAAACGCAGCCGCCGGCGGGTCTTGAACCCAGTCCGGCAGGCTGCGTTTTTTTATTCGCCGCTACTGTTCCCACGAAATTTAAACAGATCCCGACGCTGCTTCTTGCTCGGTTTACCGTCAGTGGTCACGCCCAGGGCGCCGGCCTTGCGCATCGCAGCAGCCGATTCACGTTTGGCAATACTCGCCTCGGTCTCGGCATACAGCGTCTGCGCCTCAGGTGCGCCGCGACGCACGATCGACAAGGCCTGAACCACCACGGTCTTCTCGTCGAAGCCGGTACGAATCTCGAACTCATCACCAATGCGTGGTTCTTTGCCAGGTTTGCAGCGCTCTCCCCGACAATGCACTTTGCCGCTCTCGATGGCAGCCTTGGCCAACGCGCGAGTCTTGAAAAAACGCGCAGCCCACAGCCACTTGTCGAGACGGACCTTGTCGTCCTCTTCCTGTTTTTGCGCCATATGAATTCCTCGTTCAGCCAGTAGTCGGAACTGTACTACCGATTCTGTCGGGCGCAAGAATCCGGCCCTCCAGATAAACTGTGATCTTCGCCGGTTCAACGGCATGGAGTGATCGAGTGACCAAATTTCCGTCTTCATTGACCTCACCCAAATCCCGGTGCGCGGGTTGCCAGCAAAGCGAACCGCTGGGCTTCGATTTTTCCTTCGCCTATCAGCCCATCGTGGATCTGCGTGACGAGTCGGTTTACGCCTACGAGGCACTGGTTCGTGGTGTGGCCGGTGAAGGCGCTTTAACCGTGCTGGATCAGGTTACGGAAGATAATCGCTACCGTTTCGACCAGCTCTGCCGGACTCGCGCCATCGAAGGCGCAGCCGGACTAAATATGCAGACACACTTGTCGATCAACTTCATGCCCAACGCCGTCTATCGTCCAGAGTTATGCATTCGCAGCACCCTGGAGGCTGCCAGGAAACACAATTTCCCGATCGACCGGCTGATTTTCGAAACCCTGGAAAGCGAGCACGTAGATAACTATCGCCATTTGACCAATATTCTGCGTGAATACCGCGAATTCGGCTTCAAGACGGCCATCGACGACTTCGGCGCCGGTTATTCGGGGCTCAATCTGCTGGCCGATTTCCAACCGGATCTGATCAAACTCGACATGTCGCTGATCCGCGATATCGACCGTGACCGTGTTCGTCAGGCTATCGTTCGGGGGATTGTCACAATCTGTGCGGAGTTGAACGTTACAGTCATCGCCGAAGGCATAGAGAGTGCGGGGGAACGGGATTTCCTGGCGGACTGCGGAATATTTCTGATGCAGGGTTTCTGGTTCGCCAGGCCCGCATTCAAAGCGTTGGCCCAGGTGTCCCCTGAAGCGTGGACGCGTTAATCGTTGGTTTTTTCCTTTGAAGACATTTGACCATTTGACCGTTATCGGTCTGCGCGAGTGGGTGGCGCTTCCGGATCTGGGAGTCGCCGGCCTTCGGGCAAAAATCGATACCGGCGCCAGCACCTCCAGCCTGCATGCCACCGACATCGAGCCGTTCGAACGCGACGGTGAGAAGTGGGTGCGCTTTACCGCGCACCTGGGCACCGTCGTGCAGTTGCGCCATCGGCGATGCGAAGCGCCGCTGGTCGCCCGCAAGACCATCAAGAGTTCCAATGGCCAGGCCCAGGTGCGCTACGTGATCAGCACCACGCTGGCCCTGGGTGACAGGGTCTGGCCGATCGAGTTCACCCTCGCCTGCCGCAAGTCCATGCGCTATCGCCTGTTGCTCGGTTCCAAAGCCCTGATCGACGGCCAGCTGGTGGTCAATCCGGGCATCAAATATGTACAAGACAAGCCGGTGTTCCCGGTATCTACCTCCTCCACAGGTGTTGCATGAAGATCGCTGTGCTGTCGCGAAATCCGCGTCTGTATTCCACCCGCCGTCTGGTCGAAGCCGGAACCGAACGCGGGCATGAAATGGTGGTGATCGACACCTTGCGCGCCTATATGAACATTGCCAGCCACAAGCCGCAGATCCACTACCGCGGCAAGCCGCTGGAGGGTTTCGATGCAGTGATTCCGCGGATCGGCGCGTCGGTGACGTTTTATGGCTGCGCAGTGTTGCGCCAGTTTGAAATGATGGGGGTGTTTCCGCTCAACGAATCGGTGGCCATCGCCCGCTCCCGGGACAAGCTGCGTTCGCTGCAATTGCTGTCGCGCCGGGGCATCGGCCTGCCGGTGACCGGGTTCGCCCACTCGCCGGATGACATTCCCGACCTGATCGACATGGTCAACGGCGCGCCGCTGGTGATCAAGGTGCTGGAAGGCACCCAGGGAATCGGCGTGGTGTTGTGTGAAACCGCGACGGCGGCAGAGTCGGTGATCGAGGCGTTCATGGGCCTGAAGCAGAACATCATGGTGCAGGAATACATCAAGGAAGCCGGCGGCGCGGACATCCGCTGCTTCGTGGTCGGCGACAAGGTGATCGCGGCGATGAAGCGTCAGGCCAAGCCCGGCGAGTTCCGCTCCAACCTGCACCGGGGCGGCAGCGCCAGCCTGATCAAAATCACCCCGGAAGAACGCATGACTGCGCTGCGTGCAGCCAAGGTCATGGGGCTGACGGTGGCGGGCGTGGATATTCTGCGTTCCAACCACGGGCCGCTGGTGATGGAAGTGAATTCGTCACCGGGTCTGGAAGGGATCGAAACCACCACGGGCAAAAACGTGGCGGGGATCATCATCGAGCACCTTGAGAAGAATGGCGGGCCGAACATGACCCGCACAAAAGGCAAGGGTTGAACCTTGAATCAGGCGGCCGCAAGGCCGCCTGAAACTTAAACCGCGTCTCGCGGCAGCATCAATCCCAATGGCAACCGGACCCGCGCCTCCAGCCCGCCACCGGAGCGGTTGCGCAACTCGACATTGCCGCCGTGCATCGAAGCAATCCGCTTCACAATCGCCAGTCCCAGCCCGGTGCCCTTGCCGCCCCGCGCACGATCGCCACGGGTGAACGGGTTGAAGATCGCCTCAAGCTCGGAAGGATCGATCCCCGCACCCCGATCCATTACGCTCAGCACCACGTACGGCGCACTGGTGTCTCCGGAGACATAGGCCGCGACGTCCACGCTGCCGCCGGCATGATTCAAGGCGTTGCCGATCAGGTTGTTCAGCAAACGCTTCATCGACACCCGACGCAGCGGGAACGGCTGGATCGGCTCCAGGCGCAGGCGTACTTTCTCTTCACTCTGGTTGAAGGGCGCCGCCACTTCACGCACCAGATCGCTGAGATCCACTTCCTCCACCGACTCGTCCCGGCCATCGCGAATGAATGCGAGGAACTGGTCGAGGATCGCGTCCATGTCTTCGATGTCTCGGACCATGTCCTCGGTCAGGTCGGTGCGGTCGCCCATCAACTCCAGTGACAGCCGCAAACGGGTCAGCGGTGTGCGCAAGTCATGGGATACCCCCGCGAGCATCAGCTCACGCTCGCGACCGGCCTGCTCGACGTCTTCGGCCATCTGGTTGAACGCACGATAAACCTCGGCCATTTCGCTGGGGGTATCGCTGATCGGCAGGCGCACGCTACGGCCCTGGCCGAGTTGCCGGGCGGCATATACCAGACGTTTCAACGGTTGGTTGAGCTGGCTGACGAAAATCCACGCCGACGCCGTGGACAGCAAACCGATCGCCAGGAACCAGCCAAGCACGTTCCAGATTTTCTGGCCGCGCAGCGGGTGTGGATACAGCGGGACTTTCAGCCAACCATCACCGAGACTCGGCGCGCGAACCCACAAGGCCGGCGGCGAGTGCATGCGCAAGCGCACTTCGGTGTCGGCGCCCAGCTCCGCCTGCATCTGCCGCTGGTAGATTTCGCTGTACGGCCAGTGCTGTTCACCTTCCGGCACACCGGCACCAACCACCCGGATCAGGGTCGCGGCATCAGCGATTTTCGCGCGGTTTTCTTCGTCGGCCGCCCAGTAGGCACGCAGCGTCAGGGCGACGCCGTGGCTGTATTGCCGATCCACCAGCACGTCCTCGTTCATCAACAGATAAACCAGAGTCAGTGCCTTGGAAAACAATACGACGATGAGCACCAGCCACAGGGTGCGGGAGAAGAAACTTTGGGGGAACCAGACGGGGGTTTTCATGGATAAGCGCTACACACTTGCAGGAGCGAGCAATGCTCGCATATTGCGGATTGCGAGTCTGCGCGGACGGCATTTCCGACCGTTTCGCGCAGACCCGCTCCTACAAATCACCCATCACTTGGTGGAGTTGCCATCCGGCACGAACACGTAGCCGACACCCCAGACGGTCTGAATGTAACGCGGTTTGGACGGATCGGGTTCGATCATCCGGCGCAGACGAGAAATCTGCACGTCGATGGAACGCTCCAGAGCATCCCACTCGCGGCCACGGGCCAGGTTCATCAGTTTGTCGCGGGTCAGTGGCTGGCGGGCATTCATCACCAGAGCCTTGAGTACCGCAAACTCACCGGTGGTGAGCATGTGCACTTCGTCGCCGCGCTTGAGTTCCCGGGTGGCCAGGGACAGCACGTAATCGCCAAACGTGACGTTTTCTTCTTCACTGCCCGGCGCGCCCGGCACCGGTGCCGCCTGGCGGCGCAATACGGCTTTGACGCGAGCCATCAGCTCGTCCGGGTTGAACGGCTTGGCCAGGTAGTCGTCGGCGCCCAGTTCCAGACCCTTGATACGGCTCAGCTCGTCGCCCTTGGCGGTGAGCATGATGATCGGAATCTGATTGTTCGCACCGCGCAGGCGGCGGCAAGCGGTGAGGCCGTCTTCGCCCGGCAGCATCAGGTCGAGGACGACCAGGTTGAACACCTCACGCGACAGCAGACGATCCATCTGCTCGGTATTCGGTACGGCGCGGGCACGGTAGCCCTTGCTGACGAAAAAGCGTTCCAGCAGGCTGCTCAGCCCCGGATCGTCGTCAACGATGAGAATTTTTTCGCCTTCAGCAGTTTGTGCAGTGCTGCTCATTGGATGCTCCTTTTAGCTCGGCGCGCATTATGGCGTAGCTGCCGTTATACGCACCGTGTGCATTGTTAGCAGATTTTTCCTTCACTGCCAGAAAACCGGGGCTTGTGCCTACAGACTGCGTCGCCCCCGAATGACAGAACGCTGGTTATAATGCGCGGCCTTTTGTGTCAGGCAACGTCTGAATCGTTACCGCAGGTGGCCGCCCCTTATTTTCATGGGCGCCGCAGTAATTGTTCGATTTCACGGGTCAATGGGATGCCTTTTGACCCAGGCAGCGGCCAGCATCAAGCCGCCCCACCAGACTCCGGGCCTTTATTTACGCGCCTGCGAGCCTGCTTTCACAATTTGTCAGGTGGTTTTATGGACAGCATCAACAGCCGCATCGCCGAGGAACTCGGCGTACGCCCACAACAGGTCGAAGCGGCCGTCGCGCTACTCGATGAAGGCTCTACCGTTCCCTTCATCGCCCGTTACCGGAAAGAAGTGACCGGCAGCCTCGATGACACCCAATTGCGTCATCTGGAAGAGCGTCTGCGCTACCTGCGAGAACTCGACGAACGGCGCATCAGCATTCTTTCCAGCATTCAGGAGCAGGGCAAACTCACCCCTGAGCTGGAGCGCGAAATCAAACTCGCCGACACCAAGACCCGCCTCGAAGACTTGTACCTGCCGTACAAACAGAAGCGCCGCACCAAGGGCCAGATTGCCCTGGAAGCCGGCCTCGGCGAGCTGGCCGACGGGCTGTTCAACGATCCGAACCTGGCCCCGGAAACCGAAGCCGCGCGCTTCATCGACGCCGAAAAAGGCGTGGCGGACATCAAGGCTGCGCTGGAAGGCGCCAAGTACATCCTCATGGAGCGTTTCGCCGAAGACGCCAACCTGCTGGAAAAACTGCGCAACTATTTGAAGCAGGAAGCCACCCTCAGTGCCCGCGTGATCGCCGGCAAGGAGGAGGAAGGCGCCAAGTTCCGCGATTACTTCGAACACGACGAACCGCTCAAAGGCGTGCCGTCGCACCGCGCGCTGGCGATTTTCCGTGGCCGCAACGAAGGCATCCTCAGCTGCGCGCTGAAAGTCGGCGAAGAACTGCCGGGCACCCTGCACCCGTGCGAAGGCATGATCGGCCAGCACGTCGGCATTCAGAACCAGAACCGGCCGGCCGACAAATGGCTGGGTGAAGTGGTGCGCTGGACCTGGAAGGTCAAGCTCTACACTCACCTGGAAACCGACCTGCTGGGCGAGTTGCGCGACGGCGCCGAAACCGAAGCGATCAACGTGTTCGCTCACAACCTGCACGACCTGCTGCTGGCCGCCCCGGCCGGCCCGCGCGCCACCCTGGGCCTCGACCCGGGCCTGCGTACCGGTTGCAAGGTTGCGGTGGTCGACTCCACCGGCAAGCTGCTGGATCACACCACGGTTTACCCGCACGTGCCGCACAACAAATGGGATCAGACCATCGCCATCCTGGCCGCCCTGTGCGCCAAGCACTCGGTCGACCTGATCGCCATCGGCAACGGCACCGCCAGCCGTGAAACCGACAAGCTGGCGATCGAGCTGATCAAAAAATACCCGGCGATGAAAATGACCAAAGTCATGGTGTCCGAGGCCGGCGCATCGGTGTATTCGGCGTCGGAGCTGGCAGCCAAGGAATTCCCGGATCTGGACGTATCGATCCGTGGCGCCGTGTCGATCGCCCGTCGCTTGCAGGATCCGCTGGCCGAACTGGTGAAGATCGATCCGAAATCCATCGGTGTCGGCCAGTACCAGCACGACGTGTCGCAGCTGAAACTGGCGCGCGGCCTGGACGCCGTGGTCGAGGACTGCGTGAACGCCGTGGGTGTGGACGTGAACACCGCGTCCGTGGCGCTGCTCGCGCGGATCTCCGGCCTCAACGCGACCCTGGCGCAGAACATCGTGACTCACCGTGACGAGCACGGCGCGTTCAAGACCCGCGCTGCGTTGAAGAAAGTCGCGCGTCTGGGCGAGAAAACCTTCGAACAGGCCGCCGGCTTCCTGCGCGTGATGAACGGCGACAACCCGCTGGATTCCTCGGCCGTTCACCCGGAAGCCTATCCGCTGGTGCAACGCATCGCCGCTGAAACCGACCGCGACATCCGCTCGCTGATCGGCGACGCCGCGTTCCTCAAGCGCCTGGATCCGAAGAAGTTCACCGACGAGACCTTCGGTCTGCCCACCGTCACCGACATCCTGCAGGAACTGGAAAAGCCGGGCCGCGACCCGCGTCCGGAGTTCAAGACCGCCGAGTTCCAGGAAGGCGTCGAGGACCTGAAGGACCTGCAACTGGGGATGATCCTCGAAGGCGTGGTGACCAACGTCACCGCGTTCGGTGCGTTCGTCGACATCGGCGTGCACCAGGACGGTCTGGTACACATTTCGGCGCTGTCGGAGAAATTCATCAAGGATCCGCGCGAAGCGGTGAAGGCCGGTGATGTGGTGAAAGTGAAGGTCATGGAAGTCGACATCCCGCGCAAACGCGTCGGCCTGTCGATGCGCATGAGCGACACCCCGGGCGAGAAGATCGACGGTGCCCGTGGCTCGCGTCCGGGCTCGGCACCACGCCAGTCGCAGGGTTCGGCGCCACGCAAGGAAAGCACCCCGGCTGCTCCGGTGAATAACGCGATGGCGTCGCTGTTTGCCAACGCCAAGCAGTTGAAGAAACGCTGATGGACATTCCGGCCGGGCTCGTCGAGAGCGCGTTTTTCAAGCTGTTGGGCTGCCGCCTGCACAGCCTGGAAACCGGGGTGGCGCAAGTCGCCCTGGCGCTGGAACCCGAACTGCGCAACCGCGGCGGCAAGCTGCACGGCGGCGCGCTGTTCAGTCTGGTGGATATCGCCATGGGGCTGGCCTGTTCCAGCACCCACGGCTTTGACCAGCAGAGCGCGACCATCGAGTGCAAGATCAACTACATCCGCGCCGTCTCCGAAGGCGAGGTGATGTGCACGGCACGGGTAATCCACCCGGGCCGGCGCACGCTGGTGGTCGAAGCCGATGTGATGCAGGGCGACAAACTGGTCGCAAAAGCGCAAGGCACGTTCGCTGTCCTGTAGATGTTGTTCATCATTTTGAGTTAATTTCGGCGCTGTGATCGCAGCGTCGAGCTTTTCTGTGGGAGCAGGCTTGCCCGCGAATGGGGTGTGTCAGACCAGTTGATACTGGCTGATACGCCCCATTCGCGGGCAAGCCCGCTCCCACAGGGACTGCGTAATCTTCGCGTGCATCGGCCAGATTCAGGGAGTGAAGTTGGCGTTTCAACGGGGGCTTCAGAGCCCGAAAAACCAGGCGAAAACGCCAGTTTCAACTTCACCCTTGTAGACCGTCCTGCCCACCCCCATATTGGGGCGACTGACGCGTGAAGGAATCCAAATTGAGCGAACTTCTCAACCGCCGCCTGGCTCTGCTCGGCGAGCGCGCTAACCTCTCTCTGCTTGAGCAGTGCCTTCACGGTATCGAACGTGAATGCCTGCGCGTGACCGGCGAAGGCCGCCTGGCCCAAACCCCGCACCCTGAAGCCCTGGGTTCCGCGCTGACCAACGAACAGATCACGACCGACTATTCCGAGTCGCTGCTGGAGTTCATCACGCCCGCCCTGCCAGACCCTGCCGACACGCTGGCGAGCCTGGAAAAGATTCATCGCTTCGCCTACAGCAAGCTCGGCAACGAGTACCTGTGGAGTCCATCAATGCCGTGCCCGTTGCCGGCCGAGGAAGACATCCCGATCGCCTATTACGGCACCTCCAACATCGGACAGCTCAAGTACGTCTATCGCAAGGGCCTGGCCCTGCGTTACGGCAAGACCATGCAGTGCATCGCCGGGATTCACTACAACTTCTCCCTGCCGGAAAAGCTCTGGCCGTTGCTGAAAGAAGCCGAAGGCTTCGTCGGCACCGACCGGGATTTCCAGTCATCGTCCTATATCGCGCTGATCCGTAATTTCCGCCGCTACAGCTGGCTGCTGATGTACCTGTTCGGTGCCTCGCCGGCGCTGGACGCCGGTTTCCTGCGCGGTCGTCCGCATCAGTTGGAACAACTGGATCCGGACACCCTGTACCTGCCTTACGCCACCAGCCTGCGCATGAGTGACCTCGGTTACCAGAGCAACGCCCAGGCCGGCCTGACCCCGTGCTACAACGACCTGGCGAGCTACACCGACAGCCTGCGCAAAGCGGTGGCCACGCCGTACGCGCCGTATGTCGAAGTCGGCACGCACCAGGATGGCGAGTGGGTGCAACTGAACACCAACATCCTGCAGATCGAAAACGAGTACTACTCGAACATCCGCCCGAAACGCGTGACCTACACCGGCGAGCGGCCGATCCAGGCCTTGATGTCTCGTGGCATTCAGTACGTCGAAGTGCGCTGCCTGGACATCAACCCGTTCCTGCCGATGGGCATCGACCTCACCGAGTCGCGCTTCCTCGACGCGTTCCTGCTGTACTGCGCACTCAACGAAAGCCCGCTGCTGACCAACAACTCCTGCGGCAACGCCACCTCCAACTTCCTCAGCGTGGTCAAGGAAGGTCGCCGTCCAGGCCTGCAATTGCAGCGCGACGGTCGACCGGTCGAGCTCAAGGAATGGGCCGCCGAACTGCTGGAAAAAATCGCTCCGCTGGCGGCGCTGCTGGATCAAAGCCACGGCGGCGATGCCCACAGCAAGGCGCTCGATGCGCAGTTGGCGAAGGTCAAGGATTCGTCGCTGACGCCTTCGGCCCAGGTGCTGGCGGCGATGGCCACGCACAAGGAAAGCTTCGCGCAATTCTCCCTGCGCCAGAGCCAGGCCCACGCCGAGTTCTTCCGCAGCGAGCCGTTGGCGGCTGAAGAACAAGCGAGGTTCGAAGAACTGGCGCGGTCTTCGCTGGCGCAACAGGCTGAGCTGGAACAGAACGAGGTTGGCGATTTCGACGTGTTTGTCGGTGCGTATCAGGCGAGCATTCTGGCGATCAGCAACTGATCGTTTGTCTTTTATTGTTGATCGTTCCCACGCTCTGCGTGGGAATGCCTCAAGGGACGCTCTGCGTCCCAGTGACGCAGAGCGTCACGAGCTGAATTCCCACGCAGAGCGTGGGAACTATCAACCGTCTGCGCGGGAACTATCACGTTCTTTCCCTTAGATTTTTCCGCTCATAAGCTCATTCTAAAAAGTTATTTATTTTTAGTTTCTTAGATCATTTAGTCTCCTTTCACGCCGACGTTCGGTCGCCTGATATGGAGCTTTTCAATGAAACTGAATTTCCCGCTTCGCCTGCTGGCCGTGGCCTCTCTGGCTGCCGCGAGTTTCCTGGCTCAGGCCGCCGACCTCACCGTCGCCTACCAGACCACCGTTGACCCGGCGAAAGTTGCCCAGGCCGACGGCGCCTACGAGAAAGCCACCAAGGCCGACATCAACTGGCGCAAATTCGATAACGGTGCCGACATCATCGCCGCCATCGCGTCCGGCGACGTGCAGATCGGCTACCTCGGTTCCAGCCCACTGACCGCGGCGATCACCCGCAAGGTCCCGGTGGAAACCTTCCTCATCGCCACCCAGATCGGCGCCGCCGAAGCACTGGTCGCCCGCGACGGCTCCGGCATCAAAACCCCGCAGGATCTGGTCGGCAAGAAAATCGCCGTGCCGTTCGTGTCCACCGGTCACTACAGCCTGCTCGCCGCACTGAAGCACTGGAACATCGACCCGTCGAAAGTCACCGTCCTCAACCTCGCCCCGCCAGCGATCATTGCCGCGTGGAAACGCGGTGACATCGACGCCACCTATGTTTGGGATCCGGCGCTGGGTGTGGCCAAGGAAAACGGCAAAGTGCTGATCACTTCCGGCGAACTGGCCAAGTTCGGTGCGCCGACCTTCGACGCCTGGATCGTGCGCAAGGACTTCGCCGAGAAGCACCCGGAAATCGTCACCGCATTCGCCAAGGTCACCCTCGACGCCTACGCCGACTACCGCAAGGATCCGAAAGCCTGGCTGGCCAATCAGAGCAACGTCGACAAGCTGGTGAAGCTCTCGGGCGCCAAGGCCGGCGACATTCCATTGCTGCTGCAGGGCAACGTCTACCCGCTGGCGGCGGATCAGGTCAGCGACCTCGGCGCACCGACCACCAAAGCCATCACCGACACCGCCGCGTTCCTCAAGGAGCAAGGCAAGGTCGAAGCGGTACTGCCGGACTACGCGCCGTACGTCAGCGCCAAGTACATCACCAACTGATCGGGAGTTAATTGCGATGGCCTTGCTACAGCTGGAGCGCATCAGCGCACAGTATCCCGGCAGCCCGGAACCGGTTCTGTCCGACATTTCCCTGACCCTCGGCCCTCGGCAATTGCTGGTGGCCCTGGGCCCGTCCGGCAGTGGCAAGACTTCGCTGTTGAACCTGATCGCCGGTTTCGTCGAACCGAGCGCCGGGCGCATCACCCTCGACAACGTGCCGGTCAAAGGCCCGAGCGCCGAGCGCGGCGTGGTGTTTCAGGACGACGCCCTGCTGCCCTGGCAGGATGTATTGGCCAACGTTGCCTTCGGTCTCGAACTGGCCGGTGTGGCCAGGGACAAACGCGAACAGATCGCCCGGGAAATGCTGGCGCTGGTCGACCTTTGCGGTTTTGAACATCGTCGCATCTGGCAGCTTTCAGGCGGCCAGAAGCAGCGTGTCGGCCTGGCCCGCGCCCTCGCGGCCGACCCGCGTGTATTGCTGATGGACGAACCCTTCGGCGCCCTCGATGCCTTCACCCGCGAACAGATGCAGGAGCTGTTGCTGCAAGTCTGGCAACGCACCGCCAAACCGGTATTCCTGATCACCCACGACATTGAAGAGGCGGTGTTCCTCGCCACTGACCTGATTCTGCTGGCGCCGAATCCGGGGCAGATCGTCGAGCGCCTGCACCTGGATTTCGGCAAGCGTTACGCCGCCGGCGAATCGGCGCGGGCGATCAAGTCCGATCCACGCTTCATCGAAACCCGCGAACACGTGCTGGCCAAAGTGTTCTCGCAACGCAGCGCCGTTCAACGGCAGGAGCGCGCATGAGCAGTTACGACGTTTCCGCCACCGCAGTGAAACCCGCCACCACGTCGGTGGCGATTCCCGTGCGCCGCAGCCTCAGCATCCGCTGGATCAGCCTGCTGACCCTGTTCGCGTTACTGGTGATCTGGTGGGCCGTCACGGCCACCGGCCTGATCGAGCCGTTGTTCCTGCCGCCACCGTCTGCCGTCCTGCAAAAAGGCTGGTTGCTGGCGACCACGGGCTACATGGACTCGACGTTGTGGCAGCACTTGGGCGCGAGCCTGAGCCGCATCGGCCTGGGCCTCGGTTTCGCGATTCTGACCGCCGTGCCGGTGGGCATTGCCATCGGCGCCAATCGCATCGCCCGTGGCGTGCTCGATCCGCTGATCGAGTTCTACCGGCCGATTCCGCCACTCGCCTATCTGCCGCTGATCGTGATCTGGTGCGGCATCGGCGAGTTGTCGAAAGTGCTGCTGATCTACCTGGCGATTTTCGCCCCGATCGCGATTGCTACCGCCACCGGCGTGCGCACCGTCGACCCGGCCAGACTGCGTGCCGCGCAATCGCTGGGGGCGACTCGCGCGCAACTGATTCGCCACGTGATTTTGCCCAGCGCCCTGCCGGACATTCTGACCGGTGTGCGCATTGGTCTGGGTGTCGGCTGGTCGACTCTGGTCGCCGCCGAATTGATCGCGGCCACCAGCGGCCTCGGCTTCATGGTGCAGTCGGCTGCGCAATTCCTGGTCACCGATGTGGTGGTGCTAGGGATTCTGGTCATCGCCCTGATCGCCTTCGCCATGGAAATGGGCCTGCGCGCCCTGCAACGCAAACTGGTGCCGTGGCACGGCCAGGCCCACTGATTTTTCAGCACTGACTACCCCGACAGTTTCGGGGCCCCGGAATTGAAGAGAACCACCATGAGCAGCCTGAACATCACCCCGTTAAGCTCGGCCCTCGGCGCACAGATCAGCGGCGTCGACATCAGCCAGCCGCTGAACCTGGAACAACGCGACGCCATCGAGCAGGCGTTGCTCAAATACCAGGTGCTGTTCTTCCGCAATCAGCCGATCGAGCCGTCGCAGCAGGCGCGTTTCGCCGCCTACTTCGGCGATCTGCACATTCATCCGATCTACCCGAACGTGCCGGAACAGCCGGAAGTGCTGATCCTCGACACCGCCGTCACCGACGTGCGCGACAACGCGATCTGGCACACCGACGTGACCTTCCTGCCGACCCCGGCCATGGGCGCGGTGCTCAGCGCCAAGCTGTTGCCGGAGTTTGGTGGCGACACGTTGTGGGCCAGCGGCATTGCCGCGTATGAAGCACTGTCGGCACCGATGAAGGCAATGCTCGAAGGGTTGACCGCTACGCATGATTTCACCCGCTCGTTTCCGCTGGAGCGCTACGGCAACACCCCGGAAGCACTGGCGCAGTGGGAAGCGGCGCGGCGCAAGAATCCACCGCTGTCGCATCCGGTAATTCGCACGCACCCGGTAAGCGGACGGCGTTCGCTGTTCGTCAGTGAAGGGTTCACGTCGAAGATCAATGAGCTGTCGGAAACCGAGAGTGAAGCGGTGCTGAAGTTCTTGTTCGCCCACGCGACACGCCCTGAATTCACCATTCGCTGGCGCTGGCAGAAGGATGACATCGCGTTCTGGGACAACCGCGTGACCCAGCATTACGCGGTGGATGATTACCGTCCGGCGCGGCGGGTGATGCAGCGGGCTACGGTATTGGGGGATGTGCCGTTCTTTAAATAGGCACCGATCTTCCTGGTGCTTGAGCCGTCCTCTTCGCGGGCAAGCCCGCTCCCACAGGTACAGCGGCGTTCACAAGTTTTGTGTACGACTCGGCCCCCTGTGGGAGCGGGCTTGCCCGCGAAAGCGTCAGAGCAGGCGCCGAATGACTCGGCGCCAGTCACTTATTCAGCCGTGGAAGGCTTCTCCCAAAGATTGATCCCGCCCTCCTGGGCAAACCGGTCAATTTCCGCCAGCTCCTGCGCACTGAAGCTCAGGTTCTTCAACGCCCCGACGTTCTCGACAATCTGCTCCGGCCGGCTCGCACCGATCAGTGCCGAGGTCACTCGCGGATCGCGCAGCGTCCACGCCAACGCCAGTTGCGCCAGGCTCTGGCCACGACGCTTGGCGATCTCGTTCAGCGCCCGCACGTGAGCGATGTTGGCCTCGGACAAGTGCGAAGCCTGCAACGAACCACCGCCCGGACGATTGACCCGTGCATCCGCCGGCACGCCGTTGAGGTATTTGTCGGTCAGCAGACCTTGCGCCAGCGGAGTGAACGCAATCACGCCGGTGCCGAGTTCGTCGGTGGTGTCGAGCAGGTCCTTTTCCACCCAGCGGTTGAGCAGGTTGTACGCCGGTTGGTGAATCAACAGCGGCACTTTCCACTCTTTGAGCAACGCGGCGATTTCGCGGGTTTTCACCCCGGAGTACGACGAGATACCGATGTACAACGCCTTGCCTTGCTGCACCGCAGTGGCGAGGGCGCTGGCGGTTTCTTCCAGCGGGGTGTCCGGATCGAAGCGGTGGGAATAGAAGATATCCACATAGTCCAGACCGAGGCGTTGCAGGCTCTGGTCGAGGCTGGCCAGCACGTATTTGCGCGAACCGCCGCCCTGGCCGTAAGGGCCGGGCCACATGTCCCAACCGGCCTTGCTGGAAATGATCAGTTCATCGCGGTACTGCTTGAAGTCTTCGCGCAGCAGGCGGCCGAAATTGGTCTCGGCGCTGCCGTAGGGCGGGCCGTAGTTGTTGGCCAGGTCGAAGTGGTTGATCCCCAGATCGAACGCGGTACGCAGCAACGCGCGCTGGGTGTCGATCGGCGTGCTGTCGCCGAAGTTGTGCCACAGGCCCAGGGACAGCGCCGGCAGCACCAGACCGCTGCGTCCGACGCGGCGGTAAGGGATGGAGTCATAGCGGTTTTCGGCAGCGGTGTAAGTCATCGAATCCTCTCTTGTCGGTCTTGAATCGGGTGTCGACTTTCACAGGCCGCCCAGCATACGCCGTGTGAAACACCGATAGACCCGTGATACGACCAATTGCTGAAACGTTTCAAAAAAATCTGCCCACCGTCGATGCAGCCCCGAAGGCTGGCGAGAGAAAGGATTGAAGGCTGACCTATGCTCAACCGATGCAAAGTCACTCTTTCATCCCCCAACCTTCAGGCGAAACCCACCATGCACACCGCAATCATCATCTTCTTCGGCCTGATCCTGCTGGCGCTGATGTTCTACATCGGCGAGCGCATCGGCTTCAGTCGGCAGACGCTGGCCTATGGCTTCGCGGCGTTGTGGCTGGCGTTGACGGTGATCAACGGGGCGGTCGGCGTGGTGCACGCCGGGCAGACGCTGGGGTCGGAGATTGCGATCGGCAGTGCCGTGTTCGGCGTGCCGATCGCGGCGATGGTGTTGTTCATGGTGCTGAGCGCCGAGACCTGAAAACGTCCCGGCGCCCTGCCCCGATCAACGCACCAGATGCAGGAACTGCATGTGCCGTTCGTATTGGTCGAGGATGTCGTTGATGATCTGCTCTTTCGTGTAACCGACCAGATCGTAGTCCTGACTGCCCTCGCTCAGATGCACTTCGGCGCGGTAATAGCGGCGATTGTTGAGCTGCTTGGAGCCCATGCCACCGCGGGCGAACGAAGGAGTGAAGTAGCCGCGCATCTGCACCTGGTAGATGAAAGGGTGCTGCTCGCCGTGACCGATTTCCAGGCTGACGCTGTCGTGCGCCGGATCGGGTTGCGTAACGACATTGAGCCCTTTCTCGGCGAACACGGCCGTCACTTCCTCGATGGCCGGTTTCACCGTGGTGTCCATGAAGCGGTACACCTCGTCCCGCGACGGGAAGTGCACGGCCTGACTCAGGCGCTGACGCCAGCCGCCCTTGCCCCGCCGTGAGCCGGACACCGGCGCCAGCGAATGCAGTTGCGCGATCTGCTTCTGCGACTCCAGATAGAAGGCTTTGTGCAGGCCCCACATCATCAGCAGCAGAATCATCGAGAAGGGCAGCGAGGTCAGCACCACCGCCGACTTCAGCGCATCGATGCTGCCGGAGAACAGCAGCGCACTGGTGATCAGTGCGGTCATCGCGCCCCAGAACACCCGCAGCCATTTCGGCCCGTCTTCATCCGGGTTTCCGCCCTTGGCCGACAGGGTCGAGAGCACCACGGTGCCGGAGTCGGCAGACGTGACGAAGAACACGAAGCTGATAAACACCGTCACCGCGATGACGGTCTTGCTCCACGGGTAGGTTTCCAGCAACAGGTAGAGGGTCATCGACGGGTTGTCGAGGGCCGACATGCCCAGAGCCGACATACCGTGATTGAGCACCTGGTCGATGGCGCTGTTGCCGAAGATCGACATCCACGCCAGGGTGAAGCCGAGCGGGATCAGCAGCACGCCGAAGACGAATTCGCGGATGGTCCGGCCACGGGAAATCCGTGCGATGAACAGGCCCACGAACGGCGACCATGCAATCCACCAGGCCCAGTAGAACACCGTCCAGCCGCCGAGCCAGTCGCTCGGTTTGTTGTAGGCGTAGAGGTCGAAACTCTTCATCGGCAACGCGCCGAGGTAGTCGCCCAGATTCTGGATCAGGGTGTTGAGCAGATGCTGTGTGGGGCCGGCGAACAACACGAACAGCAGCAGCGCGCAGGCCAGCAGCATGTTGATGTCGGACATGACCCGCACGCCTTTATCCACGCCGGAGACGGCCACGATGATCGCCGCGCCCATCATCAACGTAATCAGGCCGACCTGAATCCACTGGGTGTGGGCGATGCCGAACAGGTAGTCCAGACCGGAGTTGAGATGGAGCACGCCGAAGCCCATGTCCGCACCGAGGCCGAACACCGTGGCGATGATGCCGAAGCCGTCCACCGCGTAACCGATGGGGCCATTGATGCGCTTGCCGATCAGCGGGTACAGCGCCGAACGTAGGGCCAGCGGCAGGTTGTGCCGGTAGGCGAAATACGCCAGCGCCATGCCGACGAAAGCGAACACGCCCCAGCCGTGCAGACCCCAGTGCAGAAACAGAATCTGCATCCCCTGACGCGCCGCTTCAGCCGTGCCGGCCTCGCCCTGCGGCGGCTGGATCATGTGGGTCAGCGGTTCGGACACGCAGAAGAAAAACAGCGTGATGCTGATCCCGGCGGCGAACAGCATGCCGGCCCAGGACAGGTAACTGAATTCGGGCTCGTCGTGGTCGGCACCGAGTTTGATCTTGCCGTAGCCCGACAATGCGGTGACCACCACGAAGATCAGATAGAGGGTCATCGCGAGCATGTAGTACCAGCCGACCGTGTTGGCCGCCCAGTTCTGCGCTTCGAGAAGCCAGGCGCCGGCCTGTTCCGGCATGGCGATGACCGTCAGGCCGAACAGCAGGATCACCGTTGCGGCGAACCAGAACACCGGTGGATTCATACGCACCAGACCGCTGGCGGGGGTGGAGGATGCACTCATGAACGGTGCACCTCACGGGGTTGGAAAATGGCTGAAATGATCGGACTCAGCAAAGGCAAGCCTCCTGTTGTGAGCGGGCAGCGAACCGCCGGTTTAACTTGAATGAACGTTCAAGTTAAACATGGATAGTACGCTCAGGACTAATCGCAGGGCTCAGCGGTACCTTTCGTACGCTAGCTCAAGGAGGGGTATGACGCTTTAGTGAGAGCGATCGTTCCCGCCTTGCGCGGGAACGATCAGGCGCAAGTGTTACTTCTGTGTCCCGTCATCATGCTGCAGATTGGCCTGGGTCAGGTTGCACCCGGCCGGCACGCTGCGGGTCAGCCAGACGTTGCCGCCGATGGTCGAGCCTTTGCCGATGGTGATCCGCCCGAGAATCGTCGCTCCGGCGTAGATCACCACGTCGTCCTCGACGATCGGATGCCGCGGATGGCCCTTCTGCAACTGGCCGTCCTCGTCCGCCGGGAAGCGTTTGGCGCCGAGGGTCACCGCCTGATAGATCCGAACGCGCTCGCCAATGATCGCGGTCTCGCCGATCACCACTCCCGTCCCGTGATCGATGAAGAAACTGCGGCCGATCTGCGCGCCCGGGTGAATATCGATGCCGGTTGCCGAGTGAGCGATTTCCGAACTGATCCGCGCCAGCAGCGGCAGGCCTGCGCGGTACAAATGGTGAGCCAGACGATGGTGGATCACCGCCAGAATCCCCGGGTAGCACAGCAGCACTTCATCGACGCTGCGCGCCGCCGGATCGCCGTGATACGCCGCCAGCACATCGGTGTCGAGCAGACTGCGCAGGCCCGGCAGCGCCAGAGCGAAATCCTGAATGATCCTGGTGGCCTGCGCCTCGACTTCGCTGTCATCCCGGGCGCTGTGGCGGGCGACGTAACGCAGTTCGAGTCGTGCCTGGGCCAGCAACGCATTCAACGCAACATCGAGGGTGTGCCCGACGTAAAAATCTTCGCTCTCTTCACGCAGATCCACCGGCCCCAGCCGCATCGGAAACAGCGCGCCGCACAGGGCTTCAAGGATCTGCGCCATCGCATCACGGGACGGCAATTCGCGCCCGCCCTGCTCGCCGGAAGCACGGCCATTTTGTGCCCGCCACTGATCCCGCGCGGTACGCAGCTGGCTGACGATGGTCTGCAATTGCCAATGGCTGGAACGCTCGCTCACGGTAAAGACTCCTCACGGGCGGCCGGACTGTCTGGCCGCGTCAACGGCGACTACTTTACGGCAAGCCCACGGGCGCGAATTAAGAACCGATAGTGCTGGCTCAAGCACTTTTGGCTATAAGCGATTGGCGGTTGCCCCGGAAAATCGGCGTGCCTATAGTCCTGTGATCTTCCTCCGCCAGTACGGAACCATGTCCACACAACCGATCAAACAACAGCTGCAACGCTTTAACCGCCTCGACCTGCTCGGCCAACCGACCCCACTGGAAAAACTTGAACGCCTGTCCACCTGGCTCGGCCGCGATGTCTACATCAAGCGCGATGACCTGACGCCACTGGCCATGGGCGGCAACAAGCTGCGCAAGCTTGAATACCTCGCCGCCGATGCCCTCGCCCAAGGCGCGGACACCCTGATCACCGCCGGCGCACTGCAATCGAACCACGTTCGCCAGACCGCCGCGCTGGCCGCGAAACTGGGCCTGGGCTGCGTGGCCCTGCTGGAAAATCCGCTGGGCACCGATGACAGCAACTACACCGGCAACGGCAACCGCCTGCTGCTGGATCTGTTCGACACCAAGGTCGAGCTGGTCGACAACCTCGACAACGCCGACGAACAACTGGCCGCCCTCGCCGTGCGCCTGCGCAGCAACGGCAAGAAGCCGTATCTGGTGCCGATCGGTGGCTCCAACGCCCTCGGCGCGCTGGGTTACGTGCGCGCCGGTCTGGAGCTGGCTGAGCAGATCAAGGACACCGGGCTGCAATTTTCCGCCGTAGTCCTGGCCTCGGGCAGTGCCGGCACCCACAGCGGTCTGGCGCTGGCGTTGAGCGAAGCCCTGCCGCAACTGCCGGTGATCGGCGTAACGGTTTCGCGCAGCGAAGAAGATCAGCGCCCGAAAGTCCAGGGCCTGGCCGAACGCACCGCCGACCTGCTGGGCGTGGCGCTGCCGGACAGCTTCAAGGTCGAGTTGTGGGACGAATACTTCGGCCCGCGCTATGGCGAGCCAAATGCCGGGACGCTGTCGGCAGTGAAGCTGCTGGCCAGCCAGGACGCGGTGCTGCTCGATCCGGTCTACACCGGCAAAGCCATGGCCGGGCTGCTCGACGGCATCGGACGCGGGCGCTTCGATGAAGGCCCCATCATCTTCCTGCACACCGGCGGCGCTCCGGCGTTGTTCGCTTACAAGGACTTTCTGTAATTCGAAGCGCGTACCGCAGCGCTCGTTCCCCACGCCCTGCATGGGAATGCAGCCCGGGATGCTCCGTGTCCCCTTTCAAAGGGGACGCGGAGCCAGGGAACACTCGCAAAACAACAACAAATATTCCAAAGAAGAATAACAAATGGAAAATTCATTATTTTCCATTCTAAAAAAGCCGGCATATAGTCTCGCCGCAGGCGAATTTCGCGAGAGACGCATAAGCTGCTTTAAGGCAGGATAGCGCTGTCGTCCAATTCCCGGATTCGCCAACTTTCCTTAAGCGTCTTCCATAAGAAAACACAGGGGCTTGTCATGATTCTTTCCGCACTACGTCGAAATCTGCTGGTAGGTTCGCTGGGCCTGGCACTGAGCGCCGGTCTGCTGGGGCAGGCGGTTGCCGGTGAGCAACTGCAACAGATCAAGGACAAAGGCGTTATCAACGTCGGCCTGGAAGGCACTTACCCACCATTCAGCTTCGTTGACGAGAACGGCAAGCTGTCCGGTTTCGAAGTCGAGCTGTCCGAAGCACTGGCCAAGAAGCTGGGCGTGAAGGCCAAGATCCAGCCGACCAAATGGGACGGCATCCTCGCGGCCCTGGAATCCAAACGTCTGGACGTCGTG
This sequence comes from Pseudomonas sp. 1, assembly GCF_056626735.1. NCBI lineage: Bacteria > Pseudomonadati > Pseudomonadota > Gammaproteobacteria > Pseudomonadales > Pseudomonadaceae > Pseudomonas > Pseudomonas sp. 1. The sequence continues at coordinate 244,711 of NZ_JBWXMQ010000004.1, forward strand.
GTCAATCAGGTGACCATCTCCGACGAGCGCAAGAAGAAATATGACTTCTCCGAGCCGTACACCGTTTCCGGGATTCAGGCGCTGGTGCTGAAAGACAAGGCCGCCGCGCTGAACATCAAGTCCGCCGCTGACCTGTCCGGCAAGAAAGTCGGCGTGGGTCTGGGCACCAACTACGAACAGTGGGTCCGCGCCAACGTGCCGGGTGCCGACGTTCGCACCTACGACGATGATCCGACCAAGTTCGCCGACCTGAACAACGGCCGTACCGACGCCATCCTGATCGACCGTCTGGCTGCGCTGGAATATGCCAAGAAAGCGCCGAAAACCGTCGCTGCCGGTGAAGCCTTCTCGCGTCAGGAAGCCGGTATTGCCCTGCGCAAAGGCGAGCCTGAGCTGCTGGCCGCCGTGAACAAGGCCCTCGACGAACTGCGTGCCGACGGCACCCTTGAGAAGCTGTCCACGAAATACTTCAACGCTGACGTCACCAAATAATGGAAGAGGCTTTCCAACTCGCACTGGACTCCGCGCCCTTCCTCTTGAAGGGCGCGTACTACACGGTAATCCTCAGCCTCGGCGGCATGTTCTTCGGCCTGCTGCTGGGCTTTGGCCTGGCGTTGATGCGCCTGTCGCGTTTCAAGTCGGTCAGCTGGCTGGCCCGCATCTACGTGTCGTTCTTTCGCGGCACGCCGTTGCTGGTGCAACTGTTCGTGATCTATTACGGCTTGCCGCAATTGGGCATGGAACTCGACCCGCTGCCGGCGGCGCTGATCGGCTTCTCGCTGAACATGGCCGCCTATGCCTGTGAAATCCTGCGTGCCGCGATCGGTTCGATCGAACGCGGCCAGTGGGAAGCCGCTGCGAGCATCGGTATGACCCGCGCGCAGACCCTGCGCCGGGCCATCCTGCCGCAGGCCATGCGCACGGCCTTGCCGCCGCTGGGCAACAGCTTCATTTCACTGGTCAAGGACACCGCACTGGCCGCCACCATTCAGGTGCCGGAGCTGTTCCGTCAGGCACAACTGATTACCGCCCGGACTTTCGAAGTCTTCACCATGTATCTTGCCGCCGCGCTGATCTACTGGATTCTGGCCACGGTGCTGTCGCACTTCCAGAACAAGCTGGAAGAGCGGGTCAATCGGCACGACCAGGAGTCCTGACCCATGATTGTCGTGGAAAAACTGACAAAGCAGTTCAAGGGTCAAGTCGTGCTCAACGGCATTGATCTGGAGGTGAAGGAAGGCGAGGTCGTGGCCATCATCGGCCCCAGCGGCTCGGGCAAGACCACGTTCCTGCGTTGCCTGAACTTCCTCGAAGAACCCACCAGCGGTCGGATCAAGGTCGGCGAGATCGAGATCGATACCAGCCGCCCGCTGAACCAGCAGCAGAGCCTGGTGCGCAACCTGCGCCAGCACGTGGGCTTCGTGTTCCAGAACTTCAACCTGTTCCCCCACCGCACCGCCCTGGAAAACGTCATCGAAGGCCCGATCGTGGTCAAGAAGACGCCCCGCGATGCAGCCATTGCCCTGGGCAAGAAGCTGCTGGCCAAGGTCGGCCTGGCGGGCAAGGAAGACGCCTACCCACGGCGCCTGTCCGGTGGCCAGCAACAGCGCGTGGCGATTGCCCGGGCGCTGGCGATGGAGCCGGAAGTGATCCTGTTCGACGAGCCGACCTCGGCCCTCGATCCGGAACTGGTGGGTGAAGTGCTGGCGACCATCCGCGGCCTCGCCGAGGAGAAACGCACCATGGTGATCGTCACCCACGAAATGGCGTTCGCCCGCGACGTGGCCAACCGCGTGGTGTTTTTCGATAAAGGCGTGATCGTCGAACAAGGTGAGGCGAAAGCGTTGTTTGCCAATCCGAAAGAAGAACGCACTCGACAGTTCCTCAGCAAGTTCAGAAACAACGGCTGAGCCGCTAACTTTCCTGAACACAAACTTCCATGGATGGAAGTTTTATTTACATCCTTCCTGCCAAGAACTTAATCAATCCATTGCGGTACATATATATGTCCTGCAACAGACCCGGCGTGATTAAAGTCAGCGCCCTTCGAATAGCCAGCTACCCAAACCAATCGACGTCAGAACCGTCAAACCCGGCAAAATCCGTGGCCCGATTCGCCAAGCCGGATAGGTAGAGTGCTTTATCGATGTAGGAGCATTCTGATAAGTCCGTAATTCTTAAATTAAACAATCCTGTCCGTTGACATGCCATTCCGCGAACTTTTATCTAGTCACTCATCGCAACCCGCACATTACCAAGACCCAATACCGATCGGCCGAGAAGTCCTGTTTTTTATTACCAGGTCATTCTGGTCTTTTGAACTTTCAGAAACGGATTTCGCTGCAAGGCTTCAAGGAGAGGATTTCATGACCCGCACTTCGCACATCCCCGAACTGGCCGCGCCGCGCCTGGCGCCCTCGCAAACCAACGGCATCAACCTCGCGGCAGCGGCCCGCTTGCGGGTCGATGTACCGCCCTATCCGGACATGGACACCGGCGACTTGATCGAACTTTTCTGGAACAACTGCTATGTCGCCTCTCATGTGCTGACAGCGCAGGATGTCGCTGCCCCGGTCAGCCTGCGAGTGCCGGAAAGCTTCATCGCCAGCGGCTCGTCACGCATCCACTATCGGGTCATGCGGGTGGGTCACGGGCCATCGCTGTCGGCAGCCGCGCGGGTCACGGTGAAGCTCGACTGCCCCGGCGGGCAGCCTCCAGCGCTGTGTGGCGACGAGAACCAGCAACTTGCACCGGTGACATTGCCCGACACCATTCGCCGCAACGGCGTCAACGCGAACCAGATCAGACGCGGCGTGCCGCTGACCATAGAGCCGTATCTGAACATGGCCGAAGACGACGCCATCACCTTGCGCTGGGGCGATGTACGGATGGACCTGGCGCGCATCACCCCGGCCGACATCGGCAAGCCGGTCCAGGTCTGGGTGCCACCGGCGATCATCACCGAAGCCGGTGAAGATCTGCGGCTGGACGTCACCTACTGCATCCTCGACCGGGTCGGCAACAACTCGCGCTGGGCGCCGCCGCGAACGCTGAAAATCGGCTGCGTGAACCCTTACCTCAAGGTGCCGCTCAAGAAAACGCTGAAGGCAGCAGAGCCGCGAGAAAAATGAGCATCGATGGTCGGCGAGGGACAACGTCCTTCGCCGCCGCACGCTTAACCAGACGGACCACGCCCTCTTCTATACATATTCCCAAAAGTTAGTTTATTTAAAATTTATACGCGTTTAGGGTATATAAACCGGACCACCGGACATTCTTTCGTTCGCCGCACTTTTGCGGCGTCTTTCATGAGATGTGAGGTAGGTAACATGGTCCGGAACACAATCACCCCAGTGCAGATCGCCAGGGCATTGCGTGCAGTCAAGGAGCGGCACTGATGTCCAGTCTGGCAGACGCAAACGTCCAGAGTGACCTGGACATCGCCCCGTTGTTGTTGCCCGCGCAAGTGCTGCGCAACGACGATCAAGCCATCAAGGCCGCCCATGAACTGGCGCAAGTCGCTCGCGTGCAGGCCGCCCAACGTGACCGCCAGCGCAAGCTGCCATGGTCGGAAATCGAACAGTTCACCCGCAGTGGTCTGGGCAGCATCGCCATCCCGCGCGAGTTCGGCGGCCCGCAGGTTTCCTTCGTCACCCTGGCCGAAGTGTTCGCGATCATTTCTGCAGCCGACCCGGCGTTGGGACAGATCCCGCAGAACCAGTTCGGCATCATCAACCTGATCCTCGGCAGCGCCACCGAACAGCAGAAAAAACAGCTGCTGCAGAGCGTGCTCGAGGGCTGGCGCATCGGCAATGCCGGACCTGAACGCGGCACCAAGGACACTCTGGAACTGAAAGCGCGCATCAGCGCCGACGGCGATGACTACGTGATCAACGGCCAGAAGTTCTATTCCACCGGCGCCCTGTTCGCCCACTGGGTGGCGGTCAAGGCGCTGAACGATGACGGCAAGCAAGTCCTGGCCTTCGTCCGTCGCGGTACCCCGGGATTGCGCATCGTCGATGACTGGTCGGGTTTTGGCCAGCGGACCACCGCCAGTGGCACGATCCTGTTGAACAACGTGCGGGTCGATGCCGGCCTCGTGGTGGACAACTGGAAAATCAACGAAAAGCCCAACACCCAGGGCGCAGTGTCGCAGCTGATTCAGGCAGCCATCGACGCCGGCATCGCCCGTGGCGCCATCGATGACGCCATCGAATTCGTCAAGACCCGCGCCCGGCCGTGGATCGACGCCAGGGTCGAGCGGGCCAGCGATGACCTCTACGTGATCGCCGACATCGGCAAACTGAAAATCGAACTGCACGCCGCCGAAGCATTGCTGCGCAAGGCCGGGCAAGTGCTGGATCAGGTACACGCCGCGCCACTGACCGCCGAATCCGCCGCCCGCGCTTCGATTGCCGTGGCCGAAGCCAAGGTGCTGACCACCGAGATATCGCTGCTGGCCAGCGAAAAACTTTTCGAACTGGCCGGCAGCCGCGCCACCCTCGCCGAATTCAACCTCGATCGTCACTGGCGCAACGCCCGGGTCCACACCCTGCACGATCCGGTGCGCTGGAAGTACCACGCGGTCGGCGCTTATCGCCTCAACGGAAAACTTCCGGCTCGCCATTCCTGGATCTGACGACCAGAACACTTTTGACCAGATCTCTGGAGAAACACATGACTCTTTCCCACCCCGTCGCGGTCATCACCAGCGACGAGCAAGCCCTGATCGTCGCCAGCGACCTGGCCGAAGACTTCCAGCGCGACAGCAACCTGCGCGACCGCGAACGCCGCCTGCCGCTGCCGGAACTCGACGTGTTTTCCCGCTCCGGCCTGTGGGGCATCAGCGTGCCCAAGGAATACGGCGGCGCCGGCGTATCCAACGTGACCCTGGCCAAAGTCATCGCCCTGATCGCCCGGGCGGACGGCTCGCTCGGGCAGATTCCACAGAACCATTTCTATGCCCTGGAAGTGCTTCGGGTGAATGGCAGCCACGAGCAGAAACAACGCCTGTACGCCGAAGTCCTCGCCGGCCGGCGCTTCGGCAATGCCCTGGCAGAACTGGGCACCAGGACCGCCCACGACCGAGTCACCAGCCTCAAACGCGACGGCAGCGGCTATCGCATCAACGGCCGCAAGTTCTATGCGACCGGCGCGATCTACGCCCAACGGATTCCAACGTCCGTGGTCGATGAAAACGGCGTGCAGCAACTGGTCTTCGTCCCGCGCGACAGCAAAGGCCTGACCGTGATCGACGACTGGAGCGGCTTCGGCCAGCGCACCACCGGCAGCGGTTCGGTGGTGTTCGAAGACGTGTATGTCGCTGCCGAAGATGTCATCCCGTTCCAGAGTGCTTTCGAACGCCCGACCCCGGTCGGCCCGCTGGCGCAGATCCTTCACGCCGCCATCGACACCGGCATCGCCCGCGCCGCTTACGAAGATGCGCTGCACTTCGTGCGCAGCAAGACCCGGCCATGGATCGATTCGGGCAACGACAAGGCCACCGAAGACCCGCTGACCCTCAAGAGTTTCGGCCATCTGAGCATTCGTCTGCACGCCACCGAAGCCTTGCTCGAACGCGCCGGCGAATACCTTGATGCAGCGCAGGCCGAGACCAACGCCGAGACGGTTGCAGCAGCCTCGATTGCCGTCGCCGAAGCACGGGCGATCAGCACCGAAATATCCCTGGCCGCCGGCAGCACGCTGTTTGAACTGGCCGGCAGCCAGGCCACCCTGATCGAGCACGGCCTCGACCGTCACTGGCGCAACGCCCGGGTGCACACCCTGCACGATCCGGTGCGCTGGAAGTATCACGCGGTGGGCAATTACTACCTCAACGATGAAAACCCTCCGCTGCGAGGGACCATCTGATGAGCAAGAAAAAGATCCTGCTCAATGCGTTCAACATGAACTGCATCGGCCACATCAACCACGGCTTGTGGACTCATCCACGCGACACCTCGACCCAGTACAAGACCCTCGAATACTGGACCGAGCTGGCACAGCTGCTGGAGCGCGGGCTGTTCGACGGGCTGTTCATCGCGGACATCGTCGGCGTGTACGACGTCTATCAGAACTCGGTGGACATCACCCTGAAAGAGTCGATCCAGTTGCCGGTCAACGATCCGCTGCTGCTGGTGTCGGCCATGTCCGCCGTGACCAAAAACCTGGGTTTCGGCCTGACCGCCAACCTCACCTACGAGCCGCCATATCTGTTCGCCCGACGCATGTCGACCCTCGATCACCTGAGCCGCGGGCGGGTGGGCTGGAACATCGTCACCGGTTACCTGGACAGCGCCGCCAAGGCCATGGGCCTGAGCGAACAGGTCGAGCACGACCGGCGTTACGACCAGGCCGACGAGTACCTCGAAGTGCTCTACAAACTCTGGGAAGGCAGTTGGGAAAACGGCGCGGTACTCAACGATCCACAACAGCGGATCTACGCGCAGCCAGACAAGGTGCACAAGGTCGAACACAAGGGCGAGTTCTATCAGGTCGAGGGTTATCACCTGTGCGAACCGTCGCCGCAGCGCACGCCGGTGCTGTTCCAGGCCGGCAGTTCGGATCGCGGTCTGCTGTTCGCCGGGCGTCATGCCGAGTGCGTGTTCATCAGCGGCCAGAACAAGCCATCGACCAAGGTGCAGGTGGACAAGGTCCGCGCCAGCGCCGTCGAAGCGGGTCGCAACCCGGAGGACATCAAGGTGTTCATGGGCCTGAACGTGATCGTCGGCGAGACCGAGGAAGCGGCCTGGGCCAAGCACGCCGAATACCTGAGCTACGCCAGCGCCGAGGCGGGCGTGGCGCATTTTTCGGCGTCCACCGGGATCGATTTTTCCCGCTACGAAATCGACGAGCCGATCCAGTACGTCAAGAGCAACGCGATCCAGTCCGCCACCACGAACCTGCAGAACAACGACTGGACCCGGCGCAAATTGCTCGACCAGCACGCCCTCGGCGGGCGCTACATCACCGTGGTCGGCTCACCGCAACAAGTGGCGGATGAGCTGGAATCGTGGATCGCCGAGACCGGTCTGGACGGCTTCAACCTGACCCGCATCGTCACCCCGGAAAGCTATGTGGATTTCATCGACCTGGTGATTCCCGAACTGCAACGGCGCGGCTCGTACAAGACCGCATACGACACCGGCAGCCTGCGGGAAAAACTGTTTCACGGCGAAGCGCACCTGCCGCAGCAACACACGGGCGCCCACTACCGACACTAACCCTTGCACCGATCGTTCCCACCTCCGCGTGGGAGCGATCAGGCTGAATCAACTGACTGGAAAACCACCATGACCAAGAAAAACCTGTCCCACCCAGTCAAAGCACTGGCCCTGGCCTTCGGCCTGTTCAGCTCGGCGGTGTTCGCCGCCGATGCGCCGTTGAAAATCGGCACCACCGCCGCGTTCGCGATTCCGCTGGAAGCGGCCGTCGAAGAAGCCTCCAAACAGGGCCTGAAAGTGGAACTGGTGGAGTTCACCGACTGGATCGCACCGAACGTCAGCCTCGCCGCCGGTGACATCGACGTGAACTACTTCCAGCACATCCCGTTCCTGGAAAACGCCAAGGCCGCTTCCGGTTTCGACCTGGTGCCGTTCGCGCCGGGCATCATCAACAACGTCGGCCTGTACTCGAAGCAATACAAAAGCTTCGACGAACTGCCTGAGGGCGCCAGCGTCGCCATCGCCAACGACCCGATCAACAGCGGACGCGGTCTGCAACTGTTGGCCAAGGCCGGTCTGATCACCCTGAAACCGGGTGTCGGCTACAAGGCCACCGAAGACGACATCGTCGCCAATCCGAAGAAGATCAAGATCCTCCAGGTCGAAGCCGTGCAACTGGTGCGCGCCTACGACGACGCCGATCTGGTCCAGGGCTACCCGGCCTATATCCGTCTGGCGAAGACTTTCGATGCCGGTTCCGCGCTGCTGTTCGACGGCCTCGATCACAAGGAGTACGTGATTCAGTTCGTGATCCAGCCCAAGAGCCAGAACGACCCGCGCCTGATCAAATTCGTCGACATCTACCAGCATTCGCCGGCCGTTCGCGCGGCGCTGGATAAGGCCCACGGCAAGCTGTACCAGGCCGGTTGGGAAAGCTGAGGATGACGGCAGCCATTCAACGGCGACTGGATCTTCCAGAGTCACCCGCGCTTGCGCAGCGCACCGAACTGCATCCCGAACTGAACCGCGCCCATGTGCGTTTCGTCGGGCTCGGCAAAACCTACGACGGCAAACAAGGCCCGGTCGCGGCCCTGCAAGGCATCGACCTGGCAATCCAGCGCGGTGAAGTGTTCGGCATTATCGGCCGCAGCGGCGCCGGCAAGTCATCGCTGATCCGCACCATCAACCGCCTCGAACAACCGACCTCGGGCCGGGTGCTGATCGATCAGGTGGACATCGGCGAGTACGACGAAGATCGCCTCGTCGCCCTGCGCCGGCGGATCGGCATGATCTTCCAGCACTTCAACCTGATGTCAGCGAAAACGGTGTGGCAGAACGTCGAACTGCCACTGAAAGTCGCCGGCGTTCCGAAGGAGCAACGGGAAAAAAAGGTTCGCGGACTGCTGGAGCTGGTGGGCCTGCAAGCCAAGCACAAGGCGTATCCGGCGCAGTTGTCGGGCGGGCAGAAACAGCGCGTCGGCATCGCTCGCGCGCTGGTGCACGACCCGGACATTCTGCTGTGTGACGAAGCCACTTCGGCGCTGGATCCGGAAACCACCCAGTCGATCCTCGGCCTGCTGCGCGAGATCAACAAACGCCTGGGCCTGACCATTGTGCTGATCACTCACGAAATGGCGGTGATCCGGGAAATCTGCGACCGCGTCGTCGTGCTGGAACATGGCCGCATCGTCGAACAGGGTCCGGTCTGGGAAGTGTTCGGCAACCCGCAGCACGAAGTCAGCCAGACATTGCTCGCGCCACTGCAACATGCCTTGCCCGAAGAGTTGCAGAGCCGTTTGCAGGCGCAACCGTCTTCGTCCGATGCGGCCGTGGTGCTGCGTTTGCAGTTCACCGGCAGCCAGCAGGATGAACCGGATCTGGCCGCGCTGTTCGCCGCCCTCGGTGGTCGGGTGAAATTGCTGCAGGGGGGCGTGGAGCGGATTCAGGGCCATGCACTCGGACAATTGCTGCTGGCAGTCGCGGGATCGAAGCTGAACGCCGAGGAACTGCGTCAGCGTGCGGGCCAGTGGGCACAACGCACGGAGGTGCTGGGTTATGTGGTTTGATCGCTTGCTGCAGGGTTTCATCGACACGTTTCTGATGGTTGGCGTGTCATCGCTGATTGCATTGCTCGCCGGGATTCCCATGGCAGTGATTCTGGTCACCAGCGACAAGGGTGGTATCTACGAAGCGCCGTTGCTTAATCGTGCGTTGGGTGCGTTCGTGAATCTGTTTCGCTCGATTCCGTTCCTGATTCTGATGGTGGCACTGATCCCGTTCACCCGGCTGATCGTCGGCACCACCTACGGTGTCTGGGCGGCCGTTGTGCCGCTGACCATTGCGGCCACGCCGTTTTTTGCGCGGATTGCCGAAGTAAGCCTGCGTGAAGTCGACCACGGCTTGATCGAAGCCGCGCAGGCCATGGGTTGCCGGCGCTGGCACATCGTCTGGCATGTGCTGCTGCCCGAAGCGCTGCCGGGCATCGTCGGCGGGTTCACCATTACGCTGGTGACGATGATCAACTCATCGGCGATGGCCGGAGCGATTGGCGCCGGCGGTCTGGGCGACATCGCCTATCGCTACGGCTATCAGCGCTTCGACAGCCAGATCATGCTGACCGTGATCGTGCTGCTGGTGGCGCTGGTGGCGGTGATTCAACTGGGCGGCGACCGTCTGGCGCGAGGGTTGAACAAGCGCTGAATCCCATGGCGTATAGTCGGCAACATCCATTGCCAGCGCAGCCCGACCATGAAACAGACGCCTATCGATCTGGAACAGATCACCTCCACTACCCTCGGCCACTACAACGCGGTGGCCGAGGATTTTCGTGAAGGCACCCGCGACCATGATGTCAGCCAGAACATCGACGCCCTGCTGCGGCATATTCAGGCTGAAGGGCCGCTTTCCATTCTCGACTTCGGCTGCGGGCCGGGCCGGGACTTGCAGACCTTCACACGAATGGGTCACATCGCCGTCGGCCTCGACGGCGCGGAAAAATTCGCGCAGATGGCTCGAGAGGACAGTGGCTGTGAAGTGTGGTGTCAGGACTTTCTGAAGCTGGATCTGCCGGCAGAACGCTTCGACGGAATCTTCGCCAATGCGGTGCTGTTTCATGTGCCGTTGCAGGAATTGCCACGGGTGTTGAAGCAGTTGCACGGGACACTGAAACCGGGGGGCGTGTTGTTCAGCTCCAATCCTCGCGGGGACAACCGTGAAGGCTGGAACGGGCCGCGTTATGGCTCGTACCACGATCTGGAGGCATGGCGCGGGTTGTTGACCGCTGCCGGATTCGTGGAACTTGAGCATTACTACCGGCCGGCAGGGCTGCCTCGGGAGCAGCAGCCATGGCTGGCGAGTGTCTGGCGCAAAACCTGAAACTCAGGGCCTCGCCTCAACCTGAAACCGGGTCGGCGCACTTGCGGGTGAACGCACCGTAAGGCTCCGCCCGGGCAGCGTCTGCCCCTGTACTTCACGCGCCTGAATATCAAAATTGGCCAGCAAAAGCGTGCCGTCTTCAAAGGAGGTCTGCTGAACCAGCCGGTCCGCGCTCAACCATTCGAAACCGGTGAGCGCCTGGGTCGCCAGACGCTCATGCAAAGGCCGGAAGAACGCATCCTGACGGGCAATCTGCGGCAATCGCTGTGCAAGCGTGTCAGCACTGAGGTGATACAGCGGCGCAACGTTGTAGAGCAACTGTGCGAGTTCGTTGTCCGCCCTTACATTGGTCAGTTTCAGACTATCGAACAGCCAATGGTGGGACGTGATGACCGACCCATGGAACACCGCCTGATACAACGGCAAACGGCTGGCCGGGTCAAAGTGAATACGCCGCAAAGACTCTTTGATCGGCACAGGTTTGAAGAAAACCTCTGGCTGCTCCGGCGGATACCACTTGCCTGCAAAGTACCTGGATTCGGGGTTCTTGCTCATTTCGACGTCACCCCAACCGATCACCGGGGTCTGCATGCCATGGGTGAACAACACGCCTTGCGCGGTCGTTGCGTTGCCATCCTCTGAACCGGTGGGCAGTTTCAACACTTCATTGATCCAGCGTGATGCCCCGATGTTGCCTTCGGCATTCTGGGCCTGGGTCATCGTTGCCCCGGGTCGGTAGCTGTCGAACAGCATGCCGGTGGCATAGGCATCGAGAAACCAGCTGTTGAAACCGGCGGCGTCGCGAATCGCCGCGACCCGCTGTTCAAGCAACGGCCGCACGCAACGGGGATCGGTGTAATGCCCCGATTGCTGGAAGCCGCTTTTCAGCGTTCCGTCGCTCTTTACGACTGCGCATTCAAGATTTGCCTTGTCCCCCAGATGGGCCGTGGTCCAGTCAGGGTTTTCATTGCGGCTCAGCGCCGTTTCATAGGAGTCATACGGTGCGATCAGATAACCCGCCGCCACGCCGGCCTTGATCGCCTCGGGGTGCCACAGGCCACCTTCCCAGCCTTCGCCCAATCCCAACCACAGACGCGACAGACCGGCATTCTGTACTTGCCTGATCGTTTCCAATGACAAGGTGCTGCCCCAGCGCTCGGGCTCGGGGGTCAGCGCTTCACCGAGTGAAGCTGCCACTTGCGCGCGCACATCAGCGTAACCGCTCGCCAGCGCCTGCATGTCCGGCACGGCACGGGCCTGCCAGGTCTTGCGCGCCAGCGCATTCAAGGCGTGGTTGAGACTGCGCAGAAACACTTTTTTCTGATAACCGTTCAACACCGTGCCACTGGCAAGGATCTGCAACGCCTCACGATCCATTCCCGCTTTCAGTTCACGGATCAACGCATCACCCCCGCGCAAGGTGTCGAGCAGCAAGGGCCAACTGCGTACATCCTTGGCGCCCAGCAGGTCGTTGCCCCACAGGTACAGATGACTGGCGCCCAACAGCCGCTTCGCCTCAGGTGTTTTTTCGAATTTGCTGTTCAAGCTTTCATGGCGACCGTTATCGATCAGCCACTGCCGGTAGCGTTTGGCGCCAGCCAACGGGTCGGCCGCCCCGAGAAACAGGGTGAATGTCATTGGTGTGGACGGCTCGAGCGGGGTGAAACGATGCCGGGCGGACAGTGCCAGAGCCTTGCCCTGGTCGCTGAACAGCAGCCGATTGTTGTAGGGATTGGTCATCAGCCAATGCAGGCTGAACCCGTCATGTTCACCCCCCCAGAGCGGCAAGCTCAGATCCTGAGTGGTATTGAATTCCCCCTGACTCAACAGAAAGGCCTGCCATACCGGATCGCCAGGCGGCACATAGTGCCCCTCGGCCAGAGGCCAGATCAGCGCCTTGCCCAGCGCGCTGGCAGGCTGATGGAGAAATTCCAGTTCTGCCGGCTCACGCGCCTTGATCGAGAAGGACAGATCACGTTGATCGAGCGTGGCGCTGAGGGTCCAGGCCCCGTCATCCCATTGCCAGTCGATGCGGTTGTCGCGTCTGCTCAACTGACTGACTTTGTGTGGGGCAATCCCCGCCGATGCCTGCACCGTCTCGCCGCCGGCCGGGGTGACACGGACAGCCAGCGTTGCAGGATCGAGTTGCACGCGCCACAGCGAGTTTTCCAATGACGTGTCGGCCCATGACAGGGATGAAACGCACAATCCGGCAATCAGCAATAGCGCGCGCAGCCAGCGAATAACGGTAGACATCAGACGTCCCTTCTCCCAAAGGATCGGGGACGTTAACTGAATACGCCGACGCTGTAAGTCAGACCCTTCGCAAATATGTAACAAGCCTGCTTAATGGGCCGATGTCGAAGCGTCCTTCTTCGGCTCGCGAATCTTGTACCAGGCCACATACAGCGCCGGCAGAAACAGCAGTGTCAGCAGGGTCGCCACCACAATCCCGCCGATCATCGCGTAGGCCATCGGCCCCCAGAACACTTCCCGGGCGATCGGGATCATGCCCATGCTCGCCGCCGCAGCGGTCAGCAGAATCGGCCGGCGTCGGTGCTCGGTCGCTTCCACCACTGCATCCCAGGGCGAGTAGCCTTTGCGCTCGAATTCGTCGATCTGGGTCACGAGGATCACCGAGTTGCGGATGATGATGCCGATCAACGCCAGAATCCCGAGGATGGCCACGAAGCCCATCGGCGTACCGGTCGGCACCAGCGCCAGCACCACGCCGATCAACCCCAGCGGCGCGACGCTGGCCACCAGGAACAGCTTCTGCACGCTGTGCAGCTGGATCATCAGGAAAGTCGCCATCAGGAACAGCATCAACGGCAACACCTTGGCGATCGGCCCTTGCGCCTTGCCACTTTCCTCGACCGTACCGCCGGTGGCGACCTTGTAGCCCACAGGCAGCTTTTCGGCGAAGGCATCAATGGACGGCTTGAGGATTTTCACCAGATCGGTCGGCTGAATCTCGTCACGCACCGACGCCTTGATGGTGATGGTCGGCAGGCGATCACGACGCCACACCAGCGGCTGCTCCAGCTCATAACGAACCGTGGCGAAGGCCAGCAGTGGAATCGACGTGCCGTTGGGCGTAACGATTTGCAGGTTCTGCAGGGTTTCCGGCGTACCGCGCTCGGAATCCACAGCCCGACCGACCACGTTGATCAGGTAGATATCGTCGTCGACCTGGGTCAGCGGCGCGCCACTGACGATGCCGTTCATCAGGTTCGCCACGTCTTCGGACGACAGGCCGAGCTGGCGCGCCTTGTCCTGGGCGATGTCGATTCGCAGGACTTTGCCTGGCTCGTTCCAGTCGTAAATGATCTCGCCGATGTGCTCGTTCTTGTCCAGTTCAGTCGCCAGGTCGATGGCATGCTTGCGCACCTGATCAATGTCCTTGCCGCTGATCCGGTACTGGATCGGACGTCCCACCGGCGGGCCCATTTCCAGCGCCTGCACGTAACTGCCGATGCCGACGAAATCCTTGTGCAGACGTTCGCGCAGGCGCTTGCTCAGCGCCTCGCGGGCTTCGAAGTCTTTGCTGACGATCACCAGTTGCGCGTAGTACGGGTTCTGCAATTGCTGGTCGAGCGGCAGGTAGAAACGAATCGCACCCTGGCCGATGTAGGTGCTCCAGCGCACGATGTCCGCATCGCCCTTGAGCGTGGCCTCGAGTTTGTCGACGGCCTTGCGGGTTTCGTCGATCGAGGCGTTTTGCGGCAGGTTGAGGTCGACCAGGATTTCCGGCCGGTCCGAGGACGGGAAAAACTGATTCTGCACAAACCGCATGCAGAACACCGCCAGCACAAACAACAGCACGGTGATGCCGATGGCCCACCAGCGATTGCGCATGCACCACAGCAAACCGCCATTGAATGCGCGGCCGACGCGTCCCGGTTCGGCTTCATGGGGTTTCACGTTGGTGCTGAGAATGTGCACGCCGATCACCGGGGCGAAGAACACCGCCACGATCCAGGACACGATCATCGCCACGGCAATCACCGCGAACAGCGTGAAGGTGTACTCGCCGGCCGAGCTGGCGTTGAGACCGATGGGGACGAAACCGGCGACCGTCACCAGCGTACCGGTGAGCATCGGGAACGCGGTCGAGGTGTAGGCGAATGTCGCGGCCTCTTCCTTGCTCTCGCCCATTTCCAGGCGCGTGACCATCATTTCCACGGTGATCATCGCGTCGTCCACCAACAAGCCGAGGGCAATGATCAGAGCACCGAGGGAAATCCGCTGCATGGTGATGCCGCTGTATTCCATGAACACAAACACCATCGCCAGCACCAGCGGAATCGAGCACGCCACCACCAGCCCGGCGCGCACCCCGAGGCTGATGAAGCTGACCACCAGCACGATCACCACCGCTTCGAACAGCGCGCTGGTGAAGCCGCCGACGGCTTCCTCTACCACCACCGCCTGATCGGACACCGTGTGCACACCCACGCCCACCGGCAGATCCGCCGTCACCTCATCAATGCGTTTGTGCAGGGCCTTGCCGAACTCCTGAACGTTGCCGCCCTTCTGCATGGCAATCGCCAGACCGATCGCCGGCTTGCCGTCGAAGCGGAACTCGGGGGTGGCCGGGTCGACGTAACCACGGGTGATTTCGGCGATATCGGCCAGGCGATAGAAGCGGTCGTTGAGTTTGAGATTGACCTCGGCCAGATCTTTCTCCGAAGCGAACTGCCCGGACGTTCTCACCGAAATCCGCTCGGGGCCCGCCTCGATCACACCGGCGGGAGTCACCGCGTTCTGCGATTGCAGGCTCTGCACGACTTGTCGTTGATCGATGCCCAGCGCCGCCAGTTTGCGGGTCGAGAAGTTCAGGTAAATCACTTCATCCTGCTGGCCGATCATCTCGATCTTGCCCAGCCCCGGCACGCTGCGGATCTCGGCCCGCGCCTGTTCCACGTAATCGCGTAACTGGCGCATGGTCAGGCCGTCGGCGGTGAAGGCGTACACCGAACCGAACACGTCACCGAATTCGTCGTTGAATCCCGGCCCTTGAATGCCTTGAGGAAACTGCCCGCGAATATCGTCGATCTTCTTGCGCACCTGGTACCAGATTTGCGGTATGTCCTTGGCACTGGTGGTGTCGCGCAGGTACACGTAGACCGTCGATTCGCCGGGGCGCGTGTAGCTTTTCACGTAGTCGAGGGAATCGAGTTCCTCGAGTTTTTTCTCGATGCGGTCGGTGACCTGCTTGAGGGTTTCCTCTTGAGTCGCACCTGGCCATCTGGTCTGGATCACCATGGTCTTGATGGTGAACGAAGGGTCTTCCTCGCGCCCCAGATTGAAGTAGGAAAACACCCCCATGAGCAATGCCACGAACATCAGATACCAGACGAAAGACTGATGCTTGAGGGCCCATTCGGAGAGATTGAAAGAGCCTTTCATTGACTGTCCTCGTCAAGTTTCACGGATTGTCCGGGTTTGAGGCTGTTGACGCCGGCGCTGACCACGCGCTCGCCGTTCTTCACGCCCCCCGCGAGCACCACGCTGCTGTCGGTGCGGCTGATCACGCTGACGTCGCGCGGGTTGACGGTTTTGTTCTGGGTGTCGATGACCCAGATTCGCGGTTTGCCGTCGACCTCCTGCAACGCCGTGGCTGGTAATTCGATACGCGGTTTGATCGCCGAGCTGAGGGTGACGCTGATCGCCGTGCCGAGGCGGAAGCCGTCGGGTGTATTGGCCAGGGTCAGCCGTGCGCGTCGGGTGCGCGTCGCACTTTGTGCCTGCGGTTCGATCTCGCGCAGGGTTGCCGTGGTGTTGATACTCGGGTCGAGTTGCCCGGCCACCAGAAACACCACGTCGGGCGGGATCTCATCGACCAGGGTGTCGGGCAGATCGATCACGGCTTCCTTGATGTCCGGTTGCGCCAGGGTCACCACCTGTTGGCCCGCCGTCACCACTTGCCCGGCCTCCGCATTCCACGCGGTCACCACGGCTTTGTGATCCGAACGCAACTCGGTGTAGTCGAGTTGATCCTTGCTTTGTTTGACTGCCGCCCGCGCCTGATCCAGCGAAGCCTGGGTGGTTTTCAGGTCAGTCATGGCAATGTCCAGCTGCGCCTGCGCGCCCACGCCCCGGTCGAACAGCGCTTGCTGACGGCGGGCGTTGGCCTGAGCGTTGATCAGCTGTGCCTGAACCCTGGCCAGGTCGCCCTGGGCCGAACGCAACTGGTTCTGCTGATCGGACGGATCGAGGGTGGCGAGCAGCGTGCCCTTTTGCACCTCGGTGCCGACATCGACGTTGCGGCTGGCAATGCGCCCGCCGACGCGAAAACCGGTGTTGCTTTCATAGCGCGCCTGAATGCTGCCGGCGAAACGCCCGAGGTTTTCCTCGTTCATCGCCTCGACCTTGACCGACAACACCGGCCGTACCGGCTCCGGCGGTGGCTCGCTTTTCGAACAGGCGGCCAGCAACACGCCAATGGATATCAGCCCCAGACGCTTCATGGCTGCGCTCCCGGTTGCAGGCCCTTGTAGGTGTTTTCGGCAATTTCGACCTTCATGCCCGGATGCAGCAATTGCCCACCCGCGACAATGACTTTTTCCCCGCCCTTGAGACCTTCGCTGATGATGACCTTGCCGATCAGGTAGCGGCCGACGGTGACGTTGTGGAGCTGCGCTTCACCGTTATCGTCGACCATCCACACCGCTGGATCGCTGACGTTCTTGGTCAGCGCCGACCACGGCAATTCAACGGCCGACTTGCCAGTGCCCTTGGCCGTGGCGCTCACCACCGAGCCCAGTTGCATCCCCTGCGGCAGGCTGTCGAGGCTGACCTTGACCTGCACCGTGCCAGACTGCGCGGACACCGCCGGGGTGATTTCGCGCACGGTACCGGTGGTCTTGATGGCGGGGTTGTCGAGCAGGCTCACGATGATCGAACGTTCCGCCGGCCGCTCGGCCAGCAGGGACTCGTACACGTTGAACACGGCGTCGCGGTCGCCGTCCCGGGCCAGGCTGAAAATCGGCGCTGTGGCCTGAACCACCTGGCCGACTTCGGCCTGACGCTCGGTGATGACGCCGGGCGCATCGGCGATCAGCGAGGTGTAGCTCAATTGATCCCTGGCGTTGGCTAACTGCGCCTGGGCCGCGCTCAGGGCACTCTGGCTGCTGCGCAATGCGGCCTGCGCGGAATCGTATTCGCTCTGGCTGGTGTAGCCCTTGGGCAAGAGTTTCTGTTGGCGGACGAACGCGGCGGCGCTCTGTTTGACCCGCGCCTGCTCGGCCAGCACCTGGGCCTGGGCGGAATCGACGTTGGTCTGCAAATCCTTCGGATCGAGTTTGGCCAGCACTTGTCTGGCCGAGACGCGGTCACCGACATCGACCATGCGCTGAATGATCTTGCCGCCGACGCGGAACGACAGTTCGGTCTGCACCCGCGCCTGAACATCGCCGGTGAGGGTCACGGCGGCGGCGTAATTGACGGGGCTCACTTCCTGGACGAAGACCCGGGGCAGGTACTCTTCGGGCGCCTTTTTCTCGCCGCATGCGCTCAACAAAGCGAAAAGACTCAGCATGACCGCTGTTTTCAATCCGGGACTCGCCATGCAGACTCCTTCCTGTGTACGAACGTGCAAGTGACGATACGACTGTGAGCTTAGAACAGGGTTCAACCTTCGTCCGCGCGATACAGGCATTTCTGTGCAGCGAGTATCCTGACCCGGATTTCGGGGCACCCAAGAAGGATTTTCATGCTCAAGACCCTCGCGGTAGCCAATTACCGCTCGATCAATAAATTGGTGATTCCGCTGGGCCGTCTGAACCTGATCACCGGCCCCAACGGCAGCGGCAAGTCCAACCTGTACCGGGCGCTGCGGCTGCTGGCGGAAACTGCTCAGGGCGGCGTGGTCAATGCGCTGGCCCGCGAGGGTGGGCTGGATTCGACCTTCTGGGCCGGACCGGAAACCATCACCCGGCGCATGCGCAACGGCGAGGTGCCGATCCAGTCCACCGTGCGCCGGGGCGTCAAACGCCTGCGCCTGGGCTTTGCCGGGGAGGACTTCAGCTATTCGATCGCCTTGGGATTGCCGGAGCCGAGTCTTTCGTTCTTCTCCCTCGACCCGGAAATCAAAAAGGAATGCATCTGGGCCGGCCCGCTGTATCGTCCGGCGAGTTTGCTGGTGGATCGCGACGGGCGGATGATCCGTGTCCGTGACGGCCGCAACTGGGACGTGCTGGCCCAGCACACACCGAACTTCGACAGCCTGTTCGATCAGGTCGGCAGCCTGCGCAGCTCGCCGGAAGTGTTCCAGATGCGCGAGTTCATCCGCCGCTGGCGCTTCTACGATCACTTTCGCAGCGACGCCGACGCCCCGGTGCGCCAGCCGCAACTGGGCACCCGCACGCCGGTGCTGCATCACGACGGGCGAGATCTGGCAGCCGCTTTGCAGACGATCCGCGAGATTGGCGATCCCGACGCGTTGCAGGCCGCGATCAGTGATGCGTTTCCCGGCGCACGGCTGAATATTGCACCGCTGGCGGGCGGCCGCTTTGCCATCGAGTTTTTTCAGGAGGGTTTGTTGCGACCGTTGTCGGCGGCGGAACTGTCGGATGGCACGTTGCGTTATCTGCTGCTGGTCGCCGCGCTGCTGACCCCACGCCCGCCGTCGCTGATGGTGCTGAACGAACCGGAAACCAGCCTGCATCCGGACCTGCTGCCGGCGCTGGCGCGCTTGATTATCCGCGTGTCGGAGCAGTGTCAGGTGTGGGTGGTATCCCATGCCCGGCGGTTGATTTCGGCGTTGCAGCAAGACCCGGAATGCAATTGCATCGTGCTGGAAAAAAACCTCGGCCAGACCGGGATCGTCGGGCAGAGGGTTCTGGATGAGCCGGCGTGGAATTGGCCTGATTAGCCCTGCCAGCCAAGAGCCGGTCATCGGAACACCGCCCGCCTGACCATCTCCCAGTCAGCGCTTCGACGTCGGAGAACTTCTCCAGGAACTGCTGCACGGGATTTGCCCCGACAGAATAAGAAAGCTATTTTTCCTTCCGCTGTAGGACGGATCTTTTTTTCATGAAGGCCCTCCAAGGACGAACAGCTTTTGGCCAGACTCCCCCGGCCAAACCATAACAAGGAAGAGAACATGGACGTAAAAGTGCCGCAGCGACCGGACCCGCAGGACTTCGTGAAATGGCTGGTGGCTTTGCGCAGGGCGCTGAAAACCAGCGCTGCCTGAGTGACCCACGCCCCAAACAAAACGCCGATGACCATCGCTGGTCATCGGCGTTTTTTTCAGCCTTTAAGAGGGTTGCTGTTGCGTCGGATCAGAACGCCGGCAGTACCGCGCCGTCGTACTTCTTCTCGATGAATGCTTTGACTTCAGGACTGGTCAGGGCAGCGGCCAGTTTCTTGATGGCATCGCTGTTCTTGTTGTCCTCACGGGCGACCAGGAAGTTCACGTAAGGCGAATCCGCGCCTTCGATCACCAGGGCGTCCTTGGTCGGGTTCAGCTTGGCTTCCAGCGCATAGTTGGTGTTGATCATGTCCAGATCGACTTCTTTCAGAACACGCGGCAGCAGGGCCGACTCCAGTTCCTTGAACTTGAAGTTGTGCGGGTTCTTGGCGATGTCTTTTGGCGTGGCCAGGGCGTTCTTCGGATCTTTCAGCTCGATCAGGCCGGCCTTCTGCAGCAGGATCAGTGCGCGACCGCTGTTGCTGCCTTCGTTCGGAATGGCGATGGTGGCGCCGTCAGGCAATTCGGCCAGGGTCTTGTACTTGCTCGAGTAACCACCGAACGGTTCAACGTGAACGCCTTGCACGGTTACCAGGTACTTGGCCTTGTCGTCCTTGTATTTGCCCTGGTTGAAGCTGTTCAGGTACGGCAGAGTCTGGAAGTAGTTGGCGTCCAGACGCTTCTCGCCCACTTGTACGTTCGGCTGAACGTAGTCGGTGAAGACTTTGATTTCCAGATCCACGCCTTCTTTGGCGAGGGTCGGTTTGATCAGTTCGAGGATCTCGGCGTGCGGCACTGGCGTCGCGGCCACCACCAGTTTCTCGCCGGCCTGGGCCAGGGAAGCAGTCAGAGCAGCCGCCAATGCGGTAAACAACAGAACCTTTTTCATGCAGTGTCCTTATCGAAAATCGGTCGTCATCGACGACGGCATTAATACGTGTGCCAGCGATGTGCTACTGCTGGCGTGAAGCGGACAATACCGGGATTTTTTATTCCAGGACAATAACGTTTATTCAGCTTCATATTCCATTTTGTTCATGTTGAACAAAATGGTTACAACGCCTCGCTCAGACTCAACAGCAATTCTTTCAATGCCTTACGTTCGTCGGCGGTGCCATTGAGGCTGATGCTCGCCGCCTGACGCTCGATCTGAACCAGCGGCCCAGACACTTCGGGCAGGTTCAGGTGCTCCGGCAGGATTTCGTCGCCGGTGCTCACCAGCAGCGCAAAATGAATGACATTTTCCAGCTCCCGAGTGTTGCCCGGCCAACTGTGTTGTTCCAGCACCTGCTGCGCCGCTTCGCTGATCAGCGGCACTGGCAGATCGAGGCGCTGGCTGTAGATGCCGAGGAAGTACTCGGCCAGCGACAGAATGTCGCCGACCCGCGCGCGCAGTGCCGGCAGTTCCAGTTGCCCTTCGCTGAGATAGTGATAAAGCCGCTCGTGGAATTTCCCCGCCGCCACCGCTTGCGCCAGATCGATGCTGGTCGCCGCCACCAGACGTACGTCCACAGGGCTCGGTTGATGAGCACCGACGCGGGTGACTTCGTGATTTTCCAGGGCGGCAAGCAACTTGATCTGGATCGGCAGTGGAAGGTCGCCGATTTCGTCCAGGTACAATGTGCCGCCGTTGGCCGAGCCGAACCAGCCAGCGCGGCTGCTGGCCGAACCGCTGTAACTGCCGGCGGCGTAGCCGAACAATTCGGCATCGGCGTAGGTCGGGCTGATCGCACCGCAATTGACCGAGACAAACAGCCCGCTGCGATCACTGGCACGGTGGATGTGGCGGGCGAGCAATTCCTTGCCGGTGCCGGTCTCACCGCGAATCAACACCGAGATCGAGCGCGGTGCGAGTTGGGCCATTTCCTCGCGCAACTGGCGTGAGCGCGGATCGACGAACACCAGCGCCTTGGCGCGAATGCTCAGGGGACTTTTTTCCGCATCGGGAAAGGTCAGCAACGGCTGACCGAAGGTTTCAAAATTCATGGCAGACTCCCGCCCCAAATCGCCGGGAGACGGGGGCGTTGAAAAAAAATGGGTCAGGCACGGCGCCGGGCGTGGTGTTCCATGCGGTTTTGCAGGCGATACAGATAAGCGAATCCCTGCTCCCAGCGTTGATGCCCGGACTTCACGTTGATATGGCCGGCGCCTGCGAGAATCCCCGCCTCGGCGCCCCAGTTGCGCGCCAGTTCCAGCGCACGCGGCGCGCTGACGGCGGCGTCGTTGTCGGAGCTGACGACCTGGCTCGGGAACGGCAACAGATCGGTCGGAATCGGTGCGAAATTGCGCAGTGCCGGCGCGCAAGCCGGGCGTTCGACATCCGCCGGAGCGACCAGCAGCGCGCCGCGCACCTGACGCAGGTGATGCAGCGGCGCGGTGGCCGCCCAGTGCGCCACGGTGATGCAGCCCAGGCTGTGCGCGATGAGAATCACCGGCGAGCTGTCGGCGGCAATCGCCTCGGCCAGCGCCGCGACCCAGTCTTCACGACGCGGCGTCAGCCAGTCGGCCTGCTCCACCCGCGCGCTGTTCGGCAGGCTGTTTTGCCAGTGGGTTTGCCAATGATCTTCTGGCGATCCTTGCCAGCCCGGCACAATCAGATAGCGGATTGATTCGTTGCGCATGGGGGAGCTCTCCTGCGTCGTGTCTGTTCCTGAACGAGTATAGGGACGGGATTTATATTCGTTAAGGAATAAGAAGCTATTTATTAAGACCCTAAACGAATATCAAGCAACGAACAAAAAAGGGGCCGCACCCTGCCAAGGAGACGGCCCCGGAAAAACGTCAAACCCTTATCGTGCAGTGATCACCGACAGCCTGGTGATGCCCGCCCGCTCAATCGAAGCCATGGCTCGCGCCACTTCGCCGTAATTCACCCCGTTGTCGGCCTGCAATTGCACGCGCACTTCCGGGTCCTTGGCCTTGGCCGATTTGAGGTTGAACTCCAGCAAATCCGGCTGGATTTCGTCCTTGTTGATAAACAGTTTTCCCGTACCGTCGATGCTCACCACCAACGGGTCTTTCTGCTCGACCGGTGCCACCGCTTCGGTTTTCGGCAGGTTGATCGGTATCGCGTTGGTCAGCAGCGGCGCGGTGACGATGAACACCACCAGCAGCACCAGCATCACGTCCACCAGCGGCGTCACGTTGATCTCGCTCAGCACCTCGTCGCTGTCTTGCGTGGAGAAGGCCATATCAGGACGCCTCCTTCACTTTTGTCGCGTTGCCCTGGACCGCAGCCTTGTGCGCGGTCGGGTGGATCAGCACACGGAACGAGCTCTTTTGCGCCAGGCTGTAGAAGTCGTGGGCAAAGTCATCCAGGTCCGCCGCCGTCAGTTTCAGACGACGCAAAAAGTAGTTGTAAACCAGCACCGCCGGCACCGCGACCGCGATCCCCACACCGGTGGCGACCAGCGCTGCACCGATGGGACCGGCGACCGTTTCCAGGCTCGCCGAGCCCGCCGCGCTGATACCTTTCAACGCTTCCATGATTCCCCACACCGTGCCGAACAGACCAATGAACGGCGAGGTGCTGCCAATACTCGCGACCACCGCCAGACCGGTTTCCAGCGAACGGCGCTCGCGGACAATCTGCTGGCGCAAGGCACGTTCGAGACGATCCTGATGGTTGATCGCCTGGCTCAGGTCATTGGCCTGCGGGGCCTCGCCCACCTGAATCGCCGCATAACCGGCCTGTGCCACCCGCGCTGCAGCGCCGGGCTGGGTTTCGCTCAACTCGGCGGCGGAGTCCAGACTCGACGCCGCCCAGAAGCGCTTGTGAAATTTGCGGTCCTGCGCCTTCAACCGGCCGAACTGCAAAGCCTTGAGCAATGCCAGGCCCCAGGTTGCGACAGAGAAGACCACCAGCAGCCAGATCACCGCGCTTTCGATGGATTCCAGTGGAGATGCCAGTAACGTCATGATGAGTTCCCTCGTGTAAACATTTCGCGCGAATTTGGTTTCGGTTTAGTGAATCTTGAAATCGATGGGTACGCTGACCCAGCCGTCTTGGGCGACATCACCCTGCTTGGCCGGCACGAAGCTCCAGCGCTTCACGGCGTCCAGCGCCGCGTCGTCGAGCTGTTGCCGACCACTGCTTTTCTGAATCTGGATTTCTCCCGGTTTGCCGCTGGCCAGCACATGAACCCGCAGCAACACCGTGCCTTCCCAACCGCGACGCTGGGCCAGCGACGGATATTCCGGCGCCGGGTTCTTCAGGTACGTGGCGTTGGCCGAGGCCGGCGTCACCGGAGCAGGCGCCGGTGGTGCAGGTGGCGCTGGCGCAGCGACCGGGGCTGCCGGTTGTGGCGGAGCCGGTGTTTGCTCGACCGCTTTTGGCGCTGGTTTCGGTACGGGTTTGGCGACCGGTTTCGGTTTGAGAATCGGCTTCGGTTTCGGTGGTGGCTTGGTCGCCAGTTCGTCTTCCACCGGCGGCGGAGGCTCGACCACAGGTACCGGTGGCGGCGGCACAACCACAGGCGCCGCCGGGGGTGCCGGACGCGAAAACTCGATGGTCATCGGTGGAATTTCCGGCGGCACGATCGGCAGCGCCGGCGTCGGATGCTGGTTGATCCAGTAGATCACCGCGCCGTGCACTACCAGCGCCAGAACGCCGAGCAGAATCGTTTCGCGGCGGCTCAGGATGCCCTTGGGCGCGCGCTGCAGACGCAGCTGCCCCAACGGCACACGATGAGGCCGGCCGAGATCGACCAACTCGCCGCTCGGCGCCTGGCGCCACAGCACCTCCTGTGCACTGGCGGCGGTCTGGACATTGCCCATTGATTGACTCCCTGCGGTCTCTTTGCGTTTTTTCGCTTAACCAATCCGCCGCTTGTTGAATCCCCCACGGCGTGATCGATGGATCAATCATTGGGCCAGCCGCTTATCTCCGAAAGTAATCTTTCATCTTATGGATAGACGCATATGGAATATAAGAAACAGTCATTTCCGCCAAAGCCCCGACCAGCAAGGCTTCCAGCGATTCGCCAAAATCGGCATGCTTTCCCGACATAAAAAGTATTCATCCAAGGCATCAGGTTATCGATGACCCGGGATTCAGTGACAACTAATACCAAGGTGATAGTTGACCAATTTTTTAAAAGGCAAATAAAAAGGCCGATGCATGATTAATGCATCGGCCTTCGCTTTACAGAATTTATTACTGCTTGACAAACTCCCCGGCCAGACCGACTACATCACCGTCAAAGTTGGTGCGAGAGCCCACCGCACGCACTTTCGAGTAGTTATGATCCGGCGAGAACAGGGTCCAGGACTGATAGCCAGTGCCGTCATTCAGTGCCGCGAAAGTAATGATCGTAGGCTGCCCGGTGCTGTTCTGGAAGTGGTAGTGACCGTACGCGATGTCGTAGTTCACGCCGTTCTGGCTGAACTTGCCGCTGAAGGTGCCGTTGGAGTCGTTGCCATCGGTGATCGTCAGTTTGGCGCCAGCGTTAGCGTTTACATAGTTTCCATTAATGCTCGACATAACGAGATTTCCTTTATCGTTGGATAAGTGTCTTCCGATGAGAGCAAGTTTCCTCCTGGAAACTCACGACACTCAGGATGGTTGGACATTCATTTATTGTCCACGCGACTTTTCAACGAAATTGCTATATGCACTATTCAAGTCATTCATAACTTATTTCGATTGTGAACAGTCGTGATAACTAACGACTGGCATTGGTTTGTTGCACACCAATGGCCGGCGCAATCACTGCCGTCTCCGAACGCGGCGTTTCCGCAGGAACCCAGTCATAACTCACAGGAAGGGCCCGATAGACCCAATTGCTGATCGCGTCACTGCCCGGTGCCTTGCCCAAATAAGGGCTGACGTATTCCCAGACGTTTTCGCCATTGGCCGTGACCTGGAAAAATCGCCCGTTCATGCCCTCATCAATCAACGTGTTGCCGTTGGGCAAGCGCCGCGCGCTGCTGATGAACGAGCTGTAGAACGCCCACCCCGGCTGCTTCGAATTGGCGGCGCTGTACTGCCAGACGATTTCGTTTTTCACCGGGTCGATTTCCAGCACCCGCGAACCGGAAATCAGCCCCAGCGTGACGTTCGGGTAACCCGCCGAACCCTGGTTGTCGAACACCAGCAGATTGCCCGCGCCGGGCAACCCCGCCGGGATGATGTGCGCGTCATGCTGACCTACAAACTGGTCTACCGGACGCGGAATCTGCTGCGCGGTTTTCGGATTGGCCAACGGCAGGTTCAGCCCCAGGCGCCACACCACTTTGCCGCTGTGTTTGTCGATGATCGCGATGAAATTGGCGTTGCGCGAATCGAGCAGCAGGTTGTCCGGGTTGAAGCGCTTGTCGCCGGCATCGAACCACTTGTTCGGCCCGACCAGGCTGAGGTTGTTGATGTGCAGGTAATCCGGATTTTCGCTGGCACGTACCAGCTTCAATTGTTCGGCGGTGAAGCCGAACTCGTTCAAGTGATCCGACGCCAGCCACTGCCATTTCACCTCGCCCGCGGGGCTGACCTCGTAGATCGCATCGTCGATCACCTCGGGCACCTTGAAGCCTTTGACCTTGTGCACCTTGTTCGCCAGCACCACGGTGTTGCCGTTGCTCAGGCGACGCTGATCGTGATGCTGTTGCGCAGCACCACCGGGTGCCTGGTCGCCCCACTGCCAGACGACTTTGCCGTTCCAGTCCAGCTCGCCGATGCTCTGATTGCCGAGGCCGTTGCCGGCAGAGCCCAACTTGCCGGGATCCTTTTCGCTCAGCTGCAGCAACACATGGCCGCGCTCTCCACCGACCAGTTTCGGGTCGATGATTGCCGAGGGAAAACCTGATTGCGGCCAGCTCTTCACCTCATTGCCGTTCATGTCGATCAGGTGCGTCTGCTTGTCGGCACCGCTGAAGATCACATATTGATTGAAGGCCTTGGCCGGGTCGTAACGGGTAACGCCGGTGGGGTAGACGCTGGGCGCGGCGAGCGCCCCGGCACTGAGCACTGCGCCGGACAACAACACCGGTAAAGCGGTTGTGATGGGCAACATGATTGCGGCTCCTTGAAGGATCGATCAGAAGTCGTAGCGACCGGTGACGCCGAGGGTGCGCGGCGTACCGAGCAGGCCTTCATAGCCGCCGTTGCCGCCAGTCCACAGGGTCGTGTAGTAGGTTTTGTCGAAGGCGTTTTTCAGCCACAGCGAGACATCCCACTGGCCCTGATTGAAGTCGCCGCGCAAGCCGGTGGAGAGGTTGACCACCGCGTAGCTCGGGATCTGGCCGTAGTCGGAATCCTCGACCGTGCCCACCGCTTTGGAGCGGAATGCGTAGCTGCCGGTGACGTAAGGTTGCAGGCCGTTATCCAGATTCCATTCGTACTTGCCGTTGGCGTTGCCGATCCATTTCGAAGCGCCGACCACCTGATGACCGCTGAGGTCGCAAGAGGCCGGAGCACCCGGGGCCTGGCTGACTTCCGGCGGGCACGGCGCGTCCTTGTACGAGAGATAACTGACGTCGTTGTACGAGCCGTTGAAGTTCAGCGTCAGGCCGCGCACGGGGATCACGGTGCTGTCGAACTCCACCCCGCGCGAGCGCACTGAGCCGGCGTTGGTCAGGTATTGCACCCGGTTGACGTCGTCATAGGCGTTGGTCTGGTAAGCGTTGACCTGAGTCCAGAACACGTTGGCGTTGAGCTGCAAACGCCGATCCCACAGCGTGCTCTTGAAGCCGAGTTCGGCGTTGTTGGCGCGCTCGGTGCCGATCAGCAGCGAGTCGGCGCCAGCGGTAGGAGCCGAGCCGACCACGAGGTTGACCCCACCGGATTTCTCGCCGTGGGACAGCGTGGCGTAGCCGAGCAGATCATCGGTGAAGCGATAGCTGAGGTTGAGCAATCCGGACGGGCTGGAGCTGTACTGGTTCAGGTCGCCGGAATCGTAGGCGCCGGTGCGGCCGCGTCGCGCATTGGCTGCGGCGCCGGTGACCGCTGCGCCACCCACCGGCGCATCACGATTGACCCAGGCGTTCTTCTCTTCATAAGTGCCACGCACCCCGGCGGTGAAATCCAGACGCGGGGTCAGGTGCCAGGTGCCTTGGGCGAACAGCGCGAAGCTGTCGGTCTTGATATGGCCACGGCCGACGCTGTTGACGTTGGCCAGTGCGCCCCGTGGCGTGCCGTTCCAGATGTCCGCCTGTGGGCCGTAATAGGCGAAGGATTTGTTGTCCAGGTCCGAGCCGAAATAGTAGGCACCGAGGACGTAATCGAAGAACTCGCCCTTGGGCGATGCCAGGCGAAATTCCTGGGAATACTGTTTGTCCTCCACCGACACCCCGGCGTTGTAAGTCGCCGCCACGTTGAGGCCATCATCGTTGCGCGGGGTGAAATTCCAGAAGCGGTAGGAGCTGACCGAGGTCAGGGTGAAGTCGCTCGGCAGCGTCCAGTTGGCCTCCACCGACGTGCCGCCCTGATGCACGGTGACGTGTTGGTCGTTGTCCAGATTGACTTTGCGGTGCGAGCCGTTGACCAGTGTCGCGCCAGCAGCGGCGGCTCGGGTCGAGTAGAGATTGACGCCATTGATGGTCGGCCCGGTGTTGAACAGCACGCGGGTGCCGGCGCTGGAATCCTCTTCGTTGTAGTCACCGATCCAGCGCAGATTGAAGTCTTCGTTGGGCTTGAACAGCAACTGCGCCCGGAAACCGTCGCGGGAACCACCGTTCAGATCATGGCCGTTGAATTCGTTCTTGATGTCGCCGTCGCTGCGAGTGCGATAGGCAGATATGCGTCCGGCCAACTGATCGTTGAGCGGCCCGGACAGCGTGCCCTTGGTCTGGAAGTAACCGTCCTCGCCGAACGAGGTTTCGATGCTGCGCTCCGGGGTGAAACTCGGCGCACGAGTGCTGATGTTGATCACCCCGGCGGTAGTGTTCTTGCCGAACAACGTCCCTTGCGGCCCGCGCAGGACTTCGAGTTGTTCGATGTCCATCAGGTCGAACACCGCCATCCCCGGGCGACCCAGATAAACGTTGTCGATGTACAGCCCGACGCTGCCTTCCAGACCATCGCTGGCCGGGTTGTTGCCCAGGCCCCGGATCGACACGCTGGACTGGCGTGCATGCATGTAGGCGACGTTGACGCTGGGTACCAGCTGCTGCAGATCCTGAATCCGGTAGACCCTTTGCGTCTCTAGCGTCTGGCCGCTGACCACGCTCATTGGCGTCGGCACATCCTGAGAACTTTCTTCGCGACGGCGGGTGGTGACGGTCACGGTTTCCAGTTGCGAAGTGGCGCTCGTGGTCTTGTCTGCCGGTGCCGGCGCAGGGGTTTGCGCTTCAGCGGCGTAGCCGTGGCTCCAAATGGCACTCCCCGCCAGCAACAGGGCCAGAGGCAGATGTTTGAGCCGTCGTGGCGGCGGCGGTGAAGCGATATTCAGCGGACTCATGGGGCTGCTCCTGGTCAAAAAACACGCAGACATCAACCGCACTGCATATTCTTCTAAGTTATTTATTTATGTTTTTACAAAGATTTACTGCATAAGAGATTGCCTTTATAAGGAGTCGACCTAATGCATATCCAATGCATTTCCCGGATATTTTTTATGTGAAAAATGCATATCGACTTGCGCCAACTCAGACACTTCATCGCCCTTGCCGAACAACGCAGCTTTGTCGCCGGCGCGCAGGCGGTGAACCTGTCGCAGTCGGCGTTCAGTCGCAGCATTCAGGCGCTGGAGCACAGCGTCGGTTGCCAATTGGTGGATCGCGGGCGCAAGGAATTGCCGCCGACCAAACAGGGCCAGGTGCTGCTTGAACACGCGCGGCGACTGGTCAGCGGTGCGCAGCAGATGGCCAACGAGATCAGCCAGTTCAACGGGCTGGAGGCGGGGGAATTACGCTTCGGTTGCGGCCCGGCGCCGGCGGCAGGATTGATCCCGCGAGCGATCGGCAGCTTCATCGGCCGCTACCCGAAAGCGCGGGTGCACTACCAGGTCGATGACTGGCAGAGCCTGAGCAAAAGACTGCTGAGCGAGGAGTTCGAATTCTTCGTCGCCGACACTCGGCACTTCGAGGCGGACCCGGATTATCTGACCCACCGCTTGCGGCCACGCAAATGGCATTTCTGCTGCCGCGCCGGGCATCCGCTGGGCGCTTTCGAGCAAGTCACGGCAGAGCAATTGATGAGTTATCCACTGGCCGTGAGCATTCGTCCGCCGAACCTGCGCAAGGTCATTGTCGACCTCAGTGGCCGCCCGGATTTTGTCCCGAACGTGGAGTGTGAAAACAGCGCCAGCCTGCTCGGCGTGGTGCTGCGCTCCGATGCAATCGGCATCGTCGGTGCCTATTCGGATGCGCTGCATCAGGCTCGTGGCGAGTTGGTGTGTTTGAAGGTCAAGGGGTTGGCGGATGATCTGGATGAGCTTTACACCCGTTACGGAATTGTCAGCCGCGCCGGGTATCGCCTGTCGCCGTTGGCCGAGGCGATGATCGAGCAGATCAAGGCAATCGATGCGGTGGAAGAGGAGGTCTGCTCGCTGGCAAATCTGGCCGTTTGAATTTCAACTTTCACACCAATGAACCCAGAGGCAGACTAACGGGCAGACACACTCCAAACCATACCTTGAGGTTTGGTCATGCTGACAATCTTGGGGTGAGCATCAATAGCACGCAGGAGCTTTTTCAGCTTTTGCTTCACATCAGCCAAATCTACCTTCGGTAAATGAGCTTGAGGCTGTTCGATGTGCACGACTATCTGAAGCCTTTGACAATTCAAGACATCCCGACTCAGTTCTCTCTCATCGTCCTCGGTACTGGCATGCAGTCGAGCTGGTAAAAGCGCAGCTAGAGTACAGAAGACTTTATTGGCGATGGCCTCTGGGAGATCCGAAGGTTTAACCGCTTGCGGATGACGATAATCTTTTACCTCTACCAAAAATGCAGTGTTTTCTGGAGAGAGAACCAGAATATCTATCGCTTTAATCTTGTCGCGCTGCTTCAAGAAATGATTTCGATAGTATCCCCACTCATCAAATTTGCTAGCCCGCCACTCCTCGGGAAAACTAAAAAAAAGCCCGTCTACATCCAATCTCGGCATATCAGGACTCCAGTTCCAGATAGCGATCTGACTGTTGAAGACTTTCTTCAAGCGCTGTGATATCGCCTATATCTTCCAGCCCCTTGCCTTGCTGAACGACAACGCCGATTTCGCTGGAATGCAAACCAAAAAACGCGGTATCCAGAGATCTATTGGCCAGAAGAATTTCCAACTCGCGCAACAAAAACAAACTATGAGTTGCTACAAAAATTTGAATTCCACTGGCGCTCAAGTCAACGATAGTCCTCGCTACTTGCTTGATCAGCCGAGGATTCAAATTAGCTTCGGGTTCATCCCAAAACAAATAACCTTGATGGAGCAAAGCACCGGTACTGATGAGCCGGGCTAACATTCCCAATTTGCGCAGACCTTCCGCCACCAGCGGCATTTCCATTCGCCCACTGTTATTGCGCAGATAGAATCGCCCACTTTTATCAAGCTCGATGCTGCCCTGCATAGCGGCTTCCAACGGGGCAAGCAACTCCCTAACCCTTTCTTCGGTAGGTCCTTTACGCAGCAGTCCCCCAAGCAGGCGACAGGTATCTCTCCATGTTTCTTCAAACTCTAGATAGTGACCGTCATAAACCGCGAGAAAGTTTGGGTAAATACTCAATAACTCACGAGTAGGTAAATAAGTAGGTGTAGCTTTTAACCAACGATGAGGAAGATGCTCCACACTGACTTCCGTCTTGCTGTTAGTTGCAAAGCTGAAAGCCAGATCATATTCATTCTTATCAAAACAGAGCCTGATATCACACCGTTCTCGCCCCCTCCTACGTCGAGCCAGCCGACCTAAGGATTCGGGGCGGAAAACACCGATCAATTTTTCTGCCATACGCAGCTGCAACGTCGCCTTGGTCGGTTCTATAGAGAGAGCCACCGGCCTGTTACTTTCTTCAGAGCTAGTCGCCAAACCGGCGTACGCCAGCTTCAAGAGATGCGTCTTGCCTGCACCATTTTCCCCCACAATCACGTTCAAATGCTTTGCGAACTGGAGATCGGCCTCTTCAAAGACTGTGAAGTTTTTTATGTGGAGTTGCTTGAGCATGGTGTCCTCGAGATAAGAGCGCAGCGGCACAGATAAAGTCGCCATTAGCGACGTTAACACTACCAAACCTGGGGCATCAGGAGATTTGTATTAGCAAAATTTGAATCGGCCAAGGGCTGCCGCACGCAAGAATGCCTAGGGATGATAGCTTGGTTAGCTGGCCATTGCTTAATCAAAGAGACTCAAGAATCACCTGTGTTCTAAGGATTTTTCCCTCTCTGCACTATGCAATTGCTGCATCGAAGGCATTCCCCGAATGCACTTGCCGAACACCCTCGCCGAAAGCGAAAAACCTCACCTGTCTTTCTGACCGGTGAACCCCATGTCCAACCCGCAAAACCCTGTGCGCAACGTGCTGTACATCATGTGCGATCAACTGCGCCGCGATTACCTGTCCTGCTACGGCCACCCGCACCTGCACACTCCGAACATCGATCGCCTGGCCGCCGCCGGCGTGCGTTTCAGCCGCGCCTACACTCAAGGCACGATCTGCGGCCCGTCACGGATGTCGGCCTATACCGGGCGCTATGTCAGCAGCCATCAAGTGGCGTGGAACGCCGTGCCGCTGCCGCTGGAAGAACTGACCATCGGTGATTACCTGCGCCCCCACGGCATTCGTACTGCGCTGGTCGGCAAGACCCACGCCACGGCCAACGTCGATGCCTTGCAGCGGCTGGCGATCAACCCCGAAAGCGCCCAGGCCGAAGTGCTCAACGAAGTCGGCTTCGAGCCGTACTTTCGTCACGACGGCATCTTCCCCGACGACCCGCTGTTCGATGACAAGCGCGAATCCGCGCCCTACACCCATTACCTGCGCGAACAGGGTTTCGAAGGACGCAACCCCTGGCACGACTGGGCCAACGCTGCCGAAGGCGACAACGGCGAAATCCTCAGCGGCTGGCAAATGCGCAATGCCCATTTGCCAGCGCGAATTCCCGAGCAACATTCAGAGACTGTCTACACTACAAATCGAGCCATCGACTTCATCGGTGAGCAAGGTGAAAAACCGTGGTTTTTACACCTGTCCTATATCAAACCCCACTGGCCTTACATCGTACCGGCTCCGTACCACACCCTGTACAGTACGAAATCGATTCTCGAACCGGTACGTAATGCCTCTCCAAGCGACCACCCGGTCTATCAGGCCTTTCGCCAGCATGAGGAAAGCCTGAATTTCTCCAAAGATCCGGTACGACTGAACGTGATCCCGACGTACATGGGCCTGGTCAAACAGGTCGATGATCAGTTGGGGCGGCTGTTCGATTTCCTGCAAGGCACCGGCCGCTGGGAAGACACGCTGATCGTGTTCACCAGCGATCACGGCGACTTTCTGGGCGATCACTGGCTGGGCGAGAAAGAGTTTTTGCTGGAGCAGGCAGTGGGCGTTCCCTTGATCGTGCGCGACCCGCGTGCAGCGGCGGACGTCACACGGGGCACGGTGGACGAGCGCCTGGCGGAAACCATCGATGGCGTGCCGACCTTTCTCGAAGCGCTGGGTGTGACGGGAGCCGAACATCGCCTTGAAGGTCGTTCGTTGATTCCACTGCTGCACGGTGAAAGTCCTGACTGGCGCCGCTATGCGATCAGCGAATACGACTATGCCTTCCAGGCCCCGGCACGTGAGCGACTGGGCCAGCCGATCGACCGCTGCCGCATGACCATGGTGCGCAGCGAGCGCTGGAAATACCTGGCGTACGACGGCTTCCGGCCGCAGCTGTTTGATCTGTTGAATGACCCGCAGGAGCTGCAGGATCTGGGCGCGGATCCGGCATATGCGGCGGTGCGCGAGGAGCATGCGGGGTATTTGTTCGAGTGGGTGCGCGGACTGAAGCGGCGTACCACCATCAGTCATCAGGAGATTGATTTGCGTGGGCAGCGGTTTCGTTATGGGGAGCCGGAGACGGAGAAGATGGTTCAGATCGGCGTGTGGTGACAGTGATCATTCCCACGTCGAGGCGTCGAACCGTCCGCGTGGGAATGCCTCAATGGACGCTCTGCGTCCGCTTTGGGACGCAGAGCGTCCCGGGCTGCATTCCCACGCAGAGCGTGGGAACGATCAGTCAGACGCCGACGATTTCTGCGCCTTTGATGGTCTGACTACGCTGCCCATTCGCCCCGACCGGCACTTCCCCTTTGAGCGTCACCCGCCTCACCACCCGATCCTGAGTGCCGTAGTCATCAATCGCATAATGCTGCGTCGAGCGGTTATCCCAGATCGCCACATCACCGGCCTTCCAACGCCAGCGCACGACGTTCTCCTGGCGGATCACATGACTTTGCAGCAAGCCGAACAGATGCGCCGAATCAGCCTGGGAATAGCCCTTGATGCGCTTGACGAAATGCCCCAGCAGCAAGCTCTTTTCGCCGCTGATCGGGTGTACACGCACCACCGGATGTTCGGTCTCGTAAACCGTCGAGGTGAAGATCTTGCGATAGCGCTCAAGCTTCTCTGCCGACACATCCGGCTTCACAGCGGCGTAGTCGTATTCGTTGCTGTGCACGGCCACCAGCTTGTCCGCCAGCTCGCGCAATTCGGTCGGCAGTTCGTTGTACGCGGTCGCGGTGTTCGCCCAAAGGGTATCGCCGCCGAATGCCGGGGCCACTACCGAACGCAGGATCGAGGCTTTCGGGTAGGCATCGACGAAAGTTACGTCGGTGTGCCAGGAGTTGGCGCGCTGCCCTTCGGCGCCGTCCAGTTCCAGCAGATAACGGGTGCCCTCGCGGGACGGCACGGTCGGGTGCGCCACTGGCTCGCCCAGCAAATGCGCAAAGGCTTCCTGACGTTGATCGTCGAGCTGGGTCTGCTCGCGGAAGAACACGACCTTGTACTGGATCAGCGCCTGTTGAATGGCTTCAACCGTCGCGGCATCCAGCTCACCGGACAGGTGCACGCCACGGATTTCGGCGCCGATGCGGCCGGCCACCGGATGAATGTCCAGCGCGTGGACAGCGGGTTTTACAGCGAGTGCGGCATTGCTCATGGGTAGACCCTCATCGACTGCTTGCGGTTGGACGGCAGCGAAACAACGCTCTATCTATATTCCATTTACATCTAATAGATATTCACATGCTTCGTTGACGGAATAAGAGCTTGCATTTAAAACCTCAGGCAGCCCTCGTCGCAAATGCCTTCGAGCTATTTTTAGGATGCCGGAAAAGCATATGGATCTTCGCCAGTTGCGCTACTTCATCGCCCTCAACGAACACCGCAGTTTTGTCCGCGCGGCCGACGCCATGGGCATCACTCAACCGGCGTTCAGCCGCAGCATTCAAGGGCTGGAGCAGGAGTTCGGCTGTGTACTGGTGGATCGTGGCAACAAGGATCTGCGCCCCACGCCCGAAGGCCAGGTGGTGCTGCAGCACGCCCTGACGCTGGTGCAAGGCGCGGCATTGCTCAGCGCCGAAGTGACGCAGATGACCAAGCTCGACGCCGGCGAACTGCACTTCGGTTGCGGCCCGGCGCCAGCGGTGAAACTGGTGCCGGACGCGGTGGCGCAATTCATCAACGCGCACCCGAAAGTGCGCACCTGTTTTCAAGTAGATAACTGGGAAAAACTCAGCCGCGCCCTGAGCCGCGAGGAGATCGAATTCTTCATCGCCGACATCCGCCATTTCGAGTCCGACCCGAACTTCCAGACCCAGCCGCTGACTCCCAAGCGCGGAGTGTTTTTCTGCCGGCCGGGGCATCCGCTGCTGGCCAAGGAAAGTCTGTCGACCAACGACATGTTCGACTACCCGCTGGCGACCACGCTTATCCCGCCGGGCATTCGCAAACTGCTGGCGAATCTCAGCGGACGGATCGACTTTTCGCCGACCATCGAGACCGAGCATTTTCCGGCGATGGTGAAAGTGGTGCTGCAGTCCAACGCGATCGGCGTCGGCACCGAAGAGGCGTTTGTCGAGGACATCGCCCAAGGCTCGCTGGCGTTGCTGCACTGGCGCAACCTGCCGCAGAACCTGGAGAGCATGAATGCGCGGTGCGGGATCGTGAGCCGCACGGGATTCCGGCTGTCACCGGCGGCGCGGGCGATGATCGAGACGCTGGTGGCGGTGGACAAACAGGAAGTCAGCGTCGCGGTTTGAGGGTCATTCCCACGCTCTGCGCGGGAATGACCGCATGACTCACAGCTTCGCAGCCGCCAGCTTCGGCGCCACCCACTCGTTCACCTTGAACGGCTTGCGGATCAGCTTCTGCTGCGCCGCCAGATCCACTTTGCCCTGCAGGTTTTCGAGGAACAGCGGGTCCAGTGTCGACGGGAATACTTCGCTCAGATTCTGATCCTTCAGATCCTGGCTCAGGATCACCGGCGGGTAACTTGCGAGTCCCGACACAAGCTGCACGTAAGCGTCCTTGTTGCTGTCCTGAGTCAGCCACTCCACCGCCTGTTGCTGCGCATTGAGCAGCTTCGCCACGGCGTCCGGATGCCCATCGACAAACTTGCCGGTCCCTACCAGCACCGACTGCACACTGCCTGCACCGCCGAGATCCTTGGTGTTCAGGGGCAACTCGGCCAGGCCCTTGGCCTGCAATGCAGTCAGCCCGGAGCTACCCCACGACGCATTGATCTGCTTGGCCGCCAGCGCCGCCACCGCTGCGTTGAAATCGAGGTTGATCACTTTCACGTCCTTCTCGCTCAGGCCCACGCTGGCCAGCGCCGCGTCAAACGACAACTGGGTCGCCGTACCCCGGAAGATCGCCACGCGCTTGCCCTTGAGATCCTGCAACGTCTTGATCCCGGAACCCGGCACCACGCCGAGGTATTGCTTCACTCCCCGGGCGCTGGCGCTGAGCAGGCGCGTATCCAGTCCGTTGGACTTGCCGATGATCGCCGCCAGGTCTCCGAGATAGGCCAGGTCCACCTGGCCGTTGGCGAATGCCTCGTTGATCACCGGTCCAGCGCCCTTGAAGAAGCTCCACTGAATCTTGATGCCCTGATCGGCGAAGGCCTTTTCAAAGATCTGCTGATCGCGCAGCACGTCCACGATGCCCCCGCCACTGTGCTGGGTGCCGGCGCTCAGATCAGGCACGGCAATCCTGATTTCCTTGAGCTCGTCGGCCTGGGCAGAGAACGCCAGCAGACCCGCCAGGGCCGGCGCGGCAAACAGACTGATGACACGTTTGAGACGAAAGTTCATGGGTACGGCTCCTGATCACGGCGGGCATTGAGGAGCCGAAAGTAGGCGCAATCCCCGCCAGCACTTAAATACTTAAAAAGCACATTTTTATAGCTTTTCAAGCTAAGCCAGGAAAGTCCGGCCATGCAGAGCGGTATGCAGGGAGAGCATCGAAAATATTCTTCGAATGCATTGGATGCGCGCAGGGCTGGAGGCCTTAAATGGCGCTGCTTATCTCCAAAATGATTATTTTCAAACTCGCTTATAACCATTGTTATTCAGCTAATTCCGCTGACTCGATCCAACCCGACAACGGAGGTCACCATGGCCCGTGAATCCCTGCTCAGCCTGCCCCTGGCCGCACCACCGTTGAAAAGCCGGCGCACCTGGCCAAGCCTGAGCCACCGCGTCCTACCCTGGATATTGCCGCTCGGACTGTTCGCCCTGTGGTGGCTGGCGGCGCGCAATCAATGGATGAGCGAACAGATCCTGCCGGCGCCGTCACTGGTGTGGAACAGCGCGATCGAGCTGTCCCAAGGCGAGTTGTGGAGTCACTTGTGGATCAGCCTGCAACGGCTGTTCTGGGGCCTGCTGACGGGCATTACCGCCGGCGCGGTACTCGGCGCGGCGCTGGGCTTGAGCCGTCGCCTCGAACGCTTGGTCTTCCCGACTTTCGCCGGTCTGGCCCAGGTGCCGACGCTGGCGTGGATTCCACTGTTCATGGTTTTTTTCGGCATCGGCGAAACGCTGAAACTGGTGGTGCTGGTCAAGGCCATCGTGGTGCCCGTGACCCTGCACACGCTGGTCGGCGTACGCGATGCGCAACCCAAATTGCGCGAAGCCGCCGCCGTGTTGCGTCTGCCGCCACGCCTGCTGATTCGCCGACTGGTGCTGCCCGCCGCCCTTCCGGCGTTCATGGCCGGCGTGCGCCTGGCGCTGGCCGCTGGCTGGACGTCGTTGCTTGCCGTTGAGTTGTTGGCCTCCAGCGAAGGCATCGGTTACCTGATGGTCTGGGCGCGTCAATTGTTCATGCTCGATATCGTGTTCGTGTGCATCGTGGTGATCGGCCTGATCGGCGTGGCGATGGATCGCGGCATCGGCCTGCTGGACAGGAAACTGGTGCACTGGCCGCATCCCGCCACGGCAGAAATTCGTCGCGGCCCACGCTATGAAGGCTGGCAGCGCGTGCAGCCGTGGCTGTTGCCACTGGCGCTGTTCGCGCTGTGGCAACTGGCGGTCGATCAGCAATGGATCGATGCCAACATTCTGGTCAGCCCGTGGGCAGTGCTTGAGGCGACGAAAAACGGATTGCTAGACGGCACGTTGATTTCAGGTATGGCCCTGAGCCTGGGCCGCACCCTCGGCGGCTTGCTGATTGGCGGCGGCCTCGGCCTCGTGCTGGGCTTGTTGCTGGGTCTGTCACGGACCAGCGAGCGCGTACTCGGTCCGACCCTCGCCGCCCTGCGCCAGATCGCGATTTTCGCCTGGGTGCCGCTGCTCACCGCCTGGTTCGGTCTGGGCGAACTGTCGAAGTGGGTGTTCGTCGCCCTCGCCGCTTTCTTTCCGTTGTTTGTCGCGACCCAACGCAGCGTCGCCAACCTCTCACCGCAGCTCAACGAAGCCGCACAAGTACTGCGCCTGAGCCTCGCTCAACGCCTGCGTCGATTGGTGTTGCCGGGCGCTGCGCCGGGGATTTTCGCCGGCCTGCGCCTGAGCCTGATCTACGCGTGGCTCGGCACCATCGGCGCCGAATACTTCATGCCGTCCAACGGCGGCATCGGCAGCCAGATGATCGGCGCCCAACAACTGCTGCGCATGGACCTGATCATGGCCGGGATGCTGCTGGTCGGCCTCACTGGTGCCCTGCTCAACCTCATTGGCCAACGCCTGGAAATCCGCGCCACCCGCTGGAGACACGCATGAACGCACCGATTGTCAGCTTCAACCATGTAGGCAAATCCTTCGACGTCGACGGCTTCGAACTGGAGGCGATTCGCGAGTTCAACCTCGACATTGCGGAGGGCGAGTTCGTCGCCATCGTCGGTTCCAGCGGCTGCGGCAAATCCACCCTGCTGCGCTTGCTGGTGGGCCTCGATACGCAATTTCGCGGGCAGATCACAGTCGATGGCAAAGCCGTCAACGGCATCGGCGGCGAGCGCGGCATCGTGTTTCAGGAACATCGTTTGTTCCCGTGGCTGACGGTCGCCGACAACATCGGTCTGGGCCTGGTCAATGAGCCGCTGGCTGCCTCCGAAAAACAGCAGCGCATCAACGACTTCATCGAGCTGGTGGGGCTGCGCGATTTCACTCGCGCCTATCCGCATCAACTCTCCGGCGGCATGGCCCAGCGCGTGGCGATCGCTCGCGGGCTGGTGGCAAGCCCGCGGATCTTGCTGCTCGACGAACCCTTCGGTGCCCTCGACGCACTGACCCGCCAGCAGATGCAGGACGAACTGCTGGCGATTCGCGAACGGGCAAAAATCACCACGATTCTGGTCACCCACGATGTCGAGGAAGCGATTTTCCTCGCTGATCGCGTAGTGGTGATGGAGCCACGCCCGGGCCGGATCAAACAGGTGGTGGGCATCACCCTGCCCCATCCACGCCAGCGCAGCAGTTTTGACTTCCATCAGTTGCGCGAAGAGCTGCTGCACGAACTGACCAGTGACGATCATTACCAACCGAGCGCACCGGTACAGATCCGTGATCTGCCGTTGTCGTTCATTGCCTGCTGAACAGGAGCCTGTTGATGCCGCAACGTCCCAACTTTCTGGTGATTCTGGCCGATGACCTCGGCTTCTCCGACATCGGTGCTTTTGGCGGCGAAATCGCCACGCCGAACCTCGATGCCCTGGCCAACAACGGTCTGCGCCTGACCGACTTTCATACCGCACCGACCTGCTCACCGACCCGCTCGATGCTGCTTACCGGCACCGATCACCACATCGCCGGCATCGGCACCATGGCCGAAGCGTTGACCCCGGATCTGATCGGCAAACCGGGCTACGAGGGTTACCTCAACGACCGTGTCGTCGCGTTGCCGGAGTTGCTGCGCGAAGCCGGTTACCAGACCTTGATGAGCGGCAAATGGCACCTGGGCCTGACCGCCGAACTGGCGCCCCACGCCCGTGGTTTCGAGCGTTCGTTCTCGCTGCTGCCTGGTGCGGCCAACCACTACGGATTCGAACCGACCTACGATGAGCACACGCCCGGCCTGCTGAAATCCACCCCGGCGCTGTACATC
Organism: Pseudomonas sp. 1; assembly: GCF_056626735.1. NCBI lineage: Bacteria > Pseudomonadati > Pseudomonadota > Gammaproteobacteria > Pseudomonadales > Pseudomonadaceae > Pseudomonas > Pseudomonas sp. 1. Next base: position 284,896 of record NZ_JBWXMQ010000004.1, read on the forward strand.
GAGGACGACACGTTCATCGACGAATTGCCGAAGGATTTCTATTCCTCCGACGCCTTCGGCGACAAGCTGTTGCAGTACCTCAAGGAGCGTGACCAGAGCCGGCCGTTCTTCGCGTACCTGCCGTTTTCCGCGCCGCACTGGCCGTTGCAGGCGCCCGCCGATATCGTCGAAAAATACCGTGGCCGCTACGACGCGGGGCCGGAAGTGTTGCGCCTTGAGCGGCTGGAAAAACTCAAGTTGCTGGGGCTGATCGAAGCGGATGTCGAGCCGCATCCGCTGATCCAGCTGACCGCGCAATGGGCTGCGCTGAGCGATGAACAAAAACGCATTTCCGCGCGGGCGATGGAGGTCTACGCCGCGATGGTCGAGCGCATGGACTGGAACATCGGCCGCGTCGTCGACTACCTGCGCCAGCAGGGCCAGCTCGACAATACCTTCATCCTGTTCATGTCCGACAACGGTGCCGAAGGCGCGCTGCTGGAGGCCTTCCCCAAGTTCGGCCCGCAATTGCTGACCTATCTGAACCAGCATTACGACAACAGCCTCGACAACATCGGCCGCGCCAATTCCTACGTCTGGTACGGACCGAACTGGGCGCAGGTGGCGACCGCGCCGTCACGCCTGTTCAAAGCGTTCACCACCGAGGGCGGGATTCGCGTTCCGGCACTGTTGCACTATCCGCAGCTGCCGCTCAAGGGGCAGATCAGCCATGGTTTCGGCACGGTGATGGACATCACGCCGACCCTCCTCGATCTGGCCGGCGTGCGCCATCCCGGCAAGCAGTGGCACGGCAAACCGGTGGCGCCGTTGCGCGGGAAATCGTGGCTGGGTTTCCTGTCCGGCGAGACGGCGCAGGTGCATGACGAACACACCGTCACTGGATGGGAGTTGTTCGGGCGCCGGGCGATTCGGCAGGGTCAGTGGAAGGCAGTGTGGATCCCCGGGCCGGTGGGGCCGGCGACCTGGCAACTTTATGACCTGGGGAGTGATCCGGGAGAGATTCATGATCTGTCCTCGAGCCAGCCGCAGAAGCTTGAGGCGCTGATCGAGCATTGGCAGCAGTATGTGGAGCAAACCGGGGTGATTTTGAGCGAGTCGCCGTTTCAGCCGGATTGAGGTTGCCTCATTGGCCGCCCGCGCGGGCCAGCCCGCTCCCACAGAGGTCGATGTCGGTCACAGAGCTTGTGTTCAACATCGTCCAGTGTGGGAGCGGGCTTGCCCGCGATGTGGTCCTCATGCTCGCCGGTTACGCCTGGGCTGTACGCGCATCCTTCTGCATCAGCGCTTCATCCTTGCGAACAAACCGGTTCGCCCGCCCGAACGTCCCGAAATCGTTAAACCGGACGCCCATCTCCCGCATCACCTTGTGCGCCACCGGCACCGTCATCTGGCGGATGTAGAAAGGCTCCTTCACCACAAAGTGATGGATGCCATGGCTGCTGCCGAAGTTGAAGCAGAACGCCTGCAACGGCCACAGCCACCAAGGGTTCAGCACCTGACATTGCTGAAGCACATTGCCCGGCTCCACATCCCCGTAGTAATGCATGTTCGAACTGATGAAGTGCAGGCAAAACGTGCGCAACACGTTCGGGCCGATGATCACCACGGCGGCGATATCGATCACCTGCATCACCGACAACGTGGTCGCTGACCATTCAATCGGTGAACCCATCAAGTCAGCAATTCCGTTGGCCGCATGAAACCCGAGAAACACATACCACGCGCCCCAATGCACCAGTGCCAACGGCGCGTAGACCTTCAGTGAGCGCTTGATGATGCTGAATTTATGCGCCCAGGTCTTGGCTCGCAGCATGCGGATGAACGCCGACATCACGTTGTCACCCACCATCAGCAACCGCGCAAAACCCCAAGGTTCGCCGTTGGTGATCGCGCGTTCTTCCATGTCGGTTTCAGTGCCGGACACCTTGTGGTGATTGAGGTGCAAATGGCGACGAATCCACGGGTTGATCGTGCTCGGCCGCGCCAGCCACACCAGGCCCATCATCAGGTTGTGCGGCACGCGCTGTTTGCGGAAATACATGCTGTGGATCAGGTCGTGCTCGAGTTCGTGGGTCAGCGAGGCGAAAAACGCGTTGAGCAACAGGCACGCCCACCATGCCATGTGCCCGGTGATGTAGAGCGCCGCCGAACCGATCATCCCGGCCAGGGCAAACGCCAGAATCCCCGCACCGAGGGCGTCCTGATGCTTGAGAATCGGGTAGCGCTCGCGCAGCTCGACGCCCTTGGCCAGCACCACTTCGCGAATATGCGCTGATCGCTGGGCAGCATTGTGTCGCCGGGGACTTGCAGAAGTAAGGTCCATGCTTCCATCCTCTGGTTATTGATGTTCGCATCCTGCCCCGCGCGGGTTCCGAACGCGGTAGCCGAGAACGCCAACCTGTTGACCGGAAGCGCCAATCAGCATGAAGGAACCGACTTCTCTCGCCAGCTGGACCCGTGCCCTGCGCAAGCAACTCGACGCGCTGGGGCTGGACAGCACTGCCCTGTGCCAGCAGGCCGGGCTCGATCCGCAACTGATGGACGACCCGAACGCCCGCTACCCGCTATCCGCGACGACACGCCTGTGGGAAATCGCGGTGCAGGTCAGCGGTGATCCGGCGATCGGTTTGCGGGTTTCGCGGTTCGTCAGCCCTACGACATTTCACGCACTGGGCTACGCGTTGGTGGCCAGCGGCAGCCTGCGGGAAGTGTTCGAGCGGATCGTGCGTTATCACCAGGTGGTCAGCGACGCGCTGGAACTGGAGCTGACCCGCACCGAAGACCGCTATCGGTTTCGCCTGAAAATCCCGGCGGACAACCCGGCGCCCGCCTTCGAGGCCATCGACGCCTTCGCCGCAATCTACGTGCGCACCTGCCGCAATCGCCTCGGCCGCGACTACGCGCCGCTGGCGGTGTACCTGCGCCGCCCGGAACCGATCGATGCGCATCAATGGCACAAGGTGTTCCGCGCACCCGTGCATTTTTCCGCCGAAGAAGACCGCATCGAATTCGCCCTCGCCGACTTCGACAGCCATCTCGACGATGCCAACCCGGAACTGGCCGAGCACAACGAAGCCGTGCTCAAACGCACCCTCGCCCAGCTCAAGCCGCTGACCTGGGAGCGCAAGGTGCGCGACGCCATCGAAGAACAACTGCCCGAAGGCGAACCCAGCGCCGAACGCATCGCCCAGGCCCTGCACCTGAGCCTGCGCAGCCTGCAAAGGCACCTGGCGGACGAGGGTTGTCGCTTCGATACGCTATTGAATGAAAGCCGCGAGAACCTCGCGCTGCTGCACCTGCGCGATCCGCAATGCTCGCTGAGCGAAGTCAGTTATCTATTGGGATTTGCCGACACCAGCAGCTTCAGCCGCGCGTTCAAGCGCTGGACCGGGATGACGCCGGGGCAGTTTCGGGATCAGTTGCGCTGAAGGGAATCGACCAGCCTCTTCGCGGGCAAGCCCGCTTCCACAAGGATTGGGGCGTACAAAAACCCTGTGTCACACCTCGACTACTGTGGGAGCGGGCTTGCCCGCGAAGAGGCCATTCAGATCGCTGCAAATCCAAGCTCAAAAACCGTACCCGTTGCACCACTGCTGACCCGCACCCGCCCTCCATGCAACTGCATGATCGACTGCACGATCGCCAGTCCCAAGCCGCCGGAATCTCCAGGCTGCGCGCGGGACGGGTCGACGCGGTAGAAGCGGTCGAACAGTTTGTCCAGATGCTCCTGCGCGATGACCGGGCCGAGGTTGTGGACTTGCAGCCAGCACATGCCGGGTTCGTCGCGCCGGCGCAGGCTGATGATCGAACCGGCGTCGGCATGGCGCACGGCGTTGGCCAACAGATTGCCCAAGGCGCGTTGCAGCAGTTGCTGATCGGCCAGCAATTCTCCGCTGAACGTGTTTTCGAGGCGGATTCCCCGGTCGTCGGCCAGGGCTTCGAAGTAGTCGCACAACTCATCGCCGATGTCGTGCAGTTCCAGCGTGCGCAGATCGAGCGCTCGCTCGGCTTGCTCGGCGCGGGCGAGAAACATCAGGTTTTCGGCCATGCGCTTGAGCCGCTCGAACTCCTCCATGTTCGACGCCAGCACTTCCTGATATTCGGCGCTGCTGCGCGGGTAATTGAGTGCCTGGCCGTTGCTCGCGAGCAAGGTGTGCAGGGGCGTGCGGATTTCATGGGCGAGGTCGGCGGAAAACTGTGAGAGGCGCTGGAAGCCATCGTCCAGCCGTACCAGCATGCCGTTCAGCGCGTGCACCGGTTCCAGCAATTCCGCTGGCGTGCCAGCGGTGGGAACGCGTTGATCGAGGCTGCGCAGGTCGATGCCGCGCAGCGCTTCACTCAGCTTGCGCAGAGGCCGCAAACCTCGGCGCAGCAGCACCAGGCCCAGCGTGAAGGCGAGCACGGCACCCAGCCCGACCGCCAGATACAAGCGCAGCCGATAGCTGCCGAGCATCTGCTCGCGCTCGCTCAAGACCTTGCCAGCAATCACGGTCAGCGCTTCACCGTTCGGACCTTGAGCCTGACCTGACAACAGCGCCAGCTCGACACCGTCCGCCGCTTGCCAGGTCAGCACATCGCGGCGTTGCGGCGGCTGCTCTCGCGCAATGGCCTGTATGGACGGCAGTTCGCGCTGACGAGGGTTGATCGTGATCACATTCGAGCCGTCCGCGCGTTGCACCAGCAGCAGACTGTCGAGGTTGCCCAGCATGTTCTGGTAAAGCCGTGGCCGCGCCTGCAATGCGTCGAGGCTGTCGCTGTCGGCGAGCAGCGCGCGCACCTGTTCCAGGCGACCGAGCAACGCCATGTCGTCGCGCCAGGCGATTTCCGAGGCCAGCGAGCGATACAGGAACACGCCGATCGCACTGAGTACCAGCGCGCAGACGGCAGCGAACGCCAGGGCCAGGCGCCAGGCGATGGATCTAGCGCGCATCGTCGGGCGCTTCGAGTTGATAGCCGACTCCGCGCACGGTGTGGATCAGTTTGGGCATGTACGGATCATCGACTTTCGAACGCAAGCGACGCACCGCGACTTCGACCATGTTGGTGTCGCTGTCGAAATTCAGGTTCCACACTTGCGAAGCGATCAGCGTGCGCGACAGCACTTCGCCCTGGCGGCTGGCGAGCAGATGCAGCAGGGCGAATTCCTTGTTGGTCAGGGCGATGCGCTGGCCGCCCCGACTGACGCGGCGGCGCAGCACGTCGATTTCCAGATCGGCGATGCTGTACGACTCGGCCTCACGCATTGGCCCGCGTCGTAACAACGTGCGCACCCGCGCCAGCAATTCGGCAAAGGCGAACGGTTTGAGCAAATAGTCATCGGCCCCCAGTTCGAGGCCGCGCACGCGGTCTTCGATCGCATCCTTCGCCGTCAGGAACAGCACCGGCGTGGCGCCGCGCTGACGGATCAGCTGGAGCAATTGCCAGCCGTTGAGGCCTGGCAGCATCACGTCGAGGATGATCAGGTCGTATTCCTGCTGCTCGATGAAGTAGCGCCCGTCGAGGCCATTGAGTGCCACGTCCACGGCGAAACCCGACTCGCCCAGCCCTTTGGCGAGGAAATTCGCGGTTTTGGCTTCATCTTCTACGACCAGCAAACGCATGGCACACCTCGATTGATCAGAGACACAGGCTAGGCTCCTTCGACCGTGTTGCCCATTACAAACTTGTAATCCGACTGACGAGGTTTCGACGGGGACCGGCGGATAAGGTGATGGCCTTCGCTTTTGGAACCTGCCCATGACCGCTAAATACCTGGTTGCCAGCCTGGCAATCGGCCTCGGCACTGCCGCATTCGCTACGCCGGAGCTGCCCCGTCACGCCGATCTCGATCTGAAAACCGCCCGGCTGCTGGCCGACGCGGCACTGGAAAACTGCACCGGCACGGTGTCGGTACTCGACCGTGGCGGCAACCTGTTGGTGACCTTGCGCGGCGACGGTATCGGCCCGCATAACACCGCCGCCAGCCAACGCAAGGCCTACACCGCGCTGTCGACGAAAACCCCGACTCGATTGTTCGCCGAGCGCGCCCGCAGCAATCCGGAAACCGCCAACCTCAACACCCTTGATGAGTTGCTGCTGCTCGGCGGCGGCATTCCGCTATTCGCCGAAAAAGAACTGGTCGGCGCCATGGGCGTGGCCGGTTCCGGGGGCGGCGAGCAGGACGAAACCTGCGCAATCAAGGCTGCCGACATCGTCGGCCTGTCCATCAACCGTAGTTGAACCCAGGAGCATCACCATGACCGCACTGCGCATGACTTTCGCCGCGCTCGGCCTGAGCGCTTTTTCGAGCCTGACACTGGCCGCCGGCAACCCGCTGAGCGTGCACGTGCTCAATCTGGAAAACGGCCTGCCGTCGCCGGGCATCAACGTGACGCTGGAGCGTCACGTCGGCCAGAACTGGCAGCCGCTGGCGCAGGGCACCACCAATGAACAGGGACGGATCGCCGAACTGTTCCCGGCGAACAAACCGTTCGAGGCGGGTGAATATCGGGTGGTGTTCAAGACCGGCGAGTACTTCGAGAAGGCGAAGCACGAGACGTTCTTTCCGGAGATTCCGGTGATTTTTCAAGTGAAGCAGACGGATCAGCACTATCACATCCCACTGCTGCTGAGCCCTTATGGCTTCTCGACCTATCGCGGCTCGTAAGCCACATACAATTCCCCTGTGGGAGCGGGCTTGCCCGCGATGGCGTCGTGTCAATCGACATAGAGGACAACTGACAGCCCCCAATCGCGGGCAAGCCCGCTCCCACAGGGATAGTAGTGAACACTAAAGTGTGGCAAGTGCCCGCAGGCGATCAGTGTCGAGGATTTCGATTTCGCCATAGCTCAAGCCGATAATCCCCTGCCCCTGCAACTCCTTGAGGATCTGGTTGGTGGTCTGGCGTGACAGCGACAGCATCGACGCCAACTGCTCCTGAGGCAGTTGCAGCACGCGGCGCGGCGGATCAAGTTCGCCATAGCCTTCAGCGATCATCAGTAAGCGATGAGCCAGACGCGCCGGGGCCGGCAGCAGGCTCAGCTGTTCGAGGTTGATGAAGGTCAGGCGCAGTTTGTGGCTCATCAACAAAGCGAGATGCCGCCAGTAGACAGGTTGCTCGTCGAGCAATTTCAGCAATGTGGCTTGCGGGATATTCAGCAACAGACACGGGCCGACCGCATAAGCATCATGGGTGCGGGGCTGGCCGTCGAACAGGCAGATTTCGCCGAACCAGTGCGGCGCTTCCACCAGGCTCAGCAACGCCTCCTTGCCCTGCTCGCTGACCGCGCCGATGCGTACCGCGCCATCGAGCACCGCGTACAGCCCGCACGGCGCATCACCGCGCTGGAACAGCCGCTGCCCCGCCGCCAGCCGCCGCTCCTTTGCCGCCGCCAGCAGACTATTCTGAAAGGACGAAGGCAGATGACTGAACCATTGCCCAGTCAACAGGCGCTCGCGCCAGACCTTATCCATGCGTTCTCCTAAAGATTGTCGCCTGCCTGACAGAGCGAGCCGTGAACCCGGGGCATGATTCGATCACCCAACAGGAGGAACAACAATGAAAAGCCTCGTCGATCATTTGAGTCAATACGCCGCTTACCACCGTGACCCGCGCAACATCGCCAGCCACTTTATCGGGATTCCGCTGATCGTAGTGGCGGTGGCCGTGCTGTTGTCGCGGCCGGAATGGTCGGTGGGCGAGTTGTGGATTTCGCCTGCCGTTATCGTGGCGCTGGCCTCAGCATGGTTTTACCTGCGACTGGAAGTGAAACTTGGTGTGTTGATGACCGCACTCATGGGGCTATCGGTCTGGGCCGGGCACGTTCTGGCGCAGCAGAGCACCCTGGTCTGGCTCAGCAGTGGTCTGGCGATGTTTGTGATTGGCTGGGCGATCCAGTTTGTCGGCCATCACTATGAAGGGCGCAAACCTGCGTTTGTGGATGATTTGAGCGGGTTGATTGTCGGGCCGCTGTTTGTGGTGGCTGAACTGGCGTTCATGCTCGGGATGCGGCATGAGCTGAAAGAACAGATCGAAGCGCGGGCGGGTGTGGTGCGGGTCAATCCGAATCGCGCGGCTGTCTGAACACAGGCTGATTCGCTCGTTCCCACGCTCTGCGTGGGAATGCATCCCGTGACGCTCCGCGTCACAGTGGACGCGGAGCGTCCATAGCGGCGTTCCCACGCGGAGAGCGTGGGAACGCGCGAGGTCAAACGTTGGCGACTTTCTGCCAGACCTTCGGCTTGAAGAACAACGTCTCACCTTTCGCCAACCCGGTCAGGCTGTCGTGATCCTTCACCACTTCCGCCTCGATCAGATCGGTTTGCCCCTCAACCTTCAGCGTCACCCGCGTGGTCGCGCCCAGCGGCCGGATATCGCGGACTTCAGCGGCGTGGTGATCCTCCAGCTCATGCCGCGACAGCGACACTTCGTGGGGGCGGAACAGCACGTGATGGTCATCGCCCAGATGCAGACGGTTCGAGTCGCCTAGGAAGTGGTAGACGAAATCGCTGGCCGGGTTTTCGTAGACGTCGCCCGGTGAGCCGATCTGCTCGATCACACCCTTGTTCATCACCACGATTCGGTCGGCCACTTCCATTGCCTCTTCCTGGTCGTGGGTCACGAATACCGAGGTCAGGTTGATGTCTTCGTGCAGGCGCGCCAGCCAGCGGCGCAGCTCTTTACGCACCTTGGCGTCGAGGGCGCCGAACGGCTCGTCGAGCAGCAGCACTTTCGGCTCTACCGCCAGGGCACGGGCCAGGGCGATACGTTGACGCTGACCGCCGGACAGTTGCTCCGGATAACGATCCGACAGCCAGTCCAGTTGCACCATGTTCAGCAGCTCGTGAACCTTGGTCGCAATCTGGCTTTCGCTCGGGCGCTGGTTTTTCGGCTTCATGCGCAGGCCGAACGCGACGTTGTCGAACACGGTCATGTGGCGGAACAGGGCGTAGTGCTGGAACACGAACCCGACGTTGCGATCACGCACGTCGTGGCCGGAAACGTCTTCACCGTGGAACACGATGTTGCCGTTATCCGGGGTTTCCAGACCGGCAATGATGCGCAGCAAGGTGGTCTTGCCGCAGCCGGACGGGCCGAGCAGCGCCACCAGTTCACCGCTTTGGATGTCCAGGCTGATGTTGTCCAGCGCCTTGAACGCATTGAAATTCTTGCTGACGTTACGCACTTCGATCGACATGAATTATTCCTCCGCGGCGCTGGCGCGCAGGCGGTTGATACGGTTTTCGCTCCACTGCTTGAGCAGCAGGATGAAGAGCGCCAGGATCAGCAACAGACTCGCCACGGCGAACGCGGCCACGTGGTTGTATTCGTTGTAGAGGATCTCGACATGCAGCGGCAAGGTGTTGGTCACCCCGCGAATGTGCCCGGAAACCACCGACACCGCGCCGAACTCACCCATGGCCCGCGCAGTACACAACACCACGCCGTAGATCAGGCCCCACTTGATGTTGGGGACGGTCACGTGCCAGAACATCTGCCAGCCGTTGGCGCCGAGCAGACGCGCGGCTTCCTCTTCCTGAGTGCCTTGTTCCTGCATCAGCGGGATCAGCTCGCGGGCCACGAACGGCACGGTGACGAAGATCGTCGCCAGTACGATGCCCGGCAGGGCGAAGACGATCTGGATGTCATGATCCTGCAGCCACGGCCCGAACAGGCCCTGGGCGCCGAACATCAACACGTAGACCAGACCGGCGATCACCGGCGACACCGAGAACGGCAGGTCGATCAGCGTCACCAGCATGCTCTTGCCACGGAACGAGTATTTGCTCACGCACCACGCGGCGCTGACACCGAACACCAGGTTCAACGGGACCGAAATCAGCACCGCGATCACGGTGAGTTTCAGCGCCGACAAGGCATCCGGTTCAAAGATCGCAGTGAAGAAGGCACCGAGGCCGTTCTTCAATCCCTGCGACACCACGATGAACAGCGGCAGCACCAGGAACAGGAAGAAAATCAGCCAGCCGAGGCCGATCAGAATCCGCCGCGAAGTGGCACTGCCACGGCGGGCGGCATTGGCCGAGGAAGCGGCCGCAATAGACGATTGGGACATGGTTCGCGCCTCCTTATGGGGTTTCGATGCGCCGCTGCAGCAAGTTGATCAGCAGCAACAGGACGAAAGAAACCACCAGCATCAACACGCCGATGGAGGTAGCGCCGGTGTAATCGTATTGGTCGAGCTTGACCATGATCAGCAGCGGCAGTATCTCGGTTTTCATCGGCATGTTGCCGGCGATGAAAATCACCGAACCGTATTCGCCAACGCCCCGGGCGAACGCCAGGGCAAAACCGGTCAGCCAGGCTGGCAACAGCGCCGGCAGCAGGATGTGACGGAACACCTGCAGCGGTTTGGCACCGAGGCACGCCGCGGCTTCTTCGACTTCCCGCGGGATGTCCGCCAGCACCGGCTGCACCGTGCGCACCACGAACGGCAGGGTCACGAAGGTCAGCGCCAAGGTAATCCCGAGCGGGGTGTAGGCGATCTTGAAACCGAGGTCTGCAGCGAACTGCCCGACCAGCCCGGTCGGCGTGTACAGCGCCGTCAGCGCGATACCGGCCACCGCGGTCGGCAGGGCGAACGGCAGATCGATCATCGCGTCGATCACCTTGCGTCCCGGGAACGTGTAGCGCACCAGAACCCAGGCCAGCAACGTGCCGATGATGCCGTTGATGATCGCGGCGCACAGCGCAGTGCCGAAGCTCAGCTTCAGTGCGGCCAGAACCCGGGGCGCGGAGATGATCGTCCAGAACTGATCCCAGGTGAGTTGGGCGGCGTGGACGAACATCGCCGCCAGCGGGATTAGCACAATCAGGCTGAGGTACACCAAGGTGTAGCCCAGCGTCAGCCCGAAGCCGGGTATGACGGGGGAGATACGACGCGACATAAAAGTCCTTGGTTAAAAAACGTTCCGCTGAACGCACTAATGTGGGAGCGAGCTTGCTTGCGAAGAGGGAGCATCATTCAACACTTACGTTGTCTGACACACCGCCTTCGCGAGCAAGCTCGCTCCCACATGGGGTGTCCGGCACTAAAGCTCGGTTGCAGCTTATTTCAGATTACTGCGCCTGATAGATCTGGTCGAACACGCCACCGTCGTTGAAGAATTTCGGCTGTGCGGTTTTCCAGCCGCCGAAGTCCTTGTCGATGGTCACCAGTTCCAGTTTCGGGAACTGCTGGGCGTACTTGGCAGCCACGTCCTTGTCACGCGGACGGTAGAAGTTCTTCGCCGCGATTTCCTGACCGGCCGGGCTGTACAGATGCTTGAGATAGGCTTCGGCGATCTGCTCGTTACCCTTCTTCTCGGCGTTCTTGTCGACCACGGCCACCGGAGGTTCGGCGAGGATCGACAGCGAAGGCACGACGATGTCGAACTTGTCCTTGCCGCCATCTTCTTTGAGCGCCAGGAAGGCTTCGTTTTCCCAGGCCAGCAACACATCACCCTGACCGTTGTTGACGAAGGTAATGGTCGAGCCACGGGCGCCGGTGTCCAGAACCGGCACATGCTTGAACAGGGTCTGTACGTATTCCTTGGCTTTCGCTTCGTCGCCGCCGTTGGCTTTCAGGCCGTAGGCCCATGCCGCGAGGAAGTTCCAGCGTGCACCGCCGGAGGTTTTCGGGTTCGGGGTTATCACCGAGACGTCGTTCTTGATCAGATCACCCCAGTCCTTGATGCCTTTCGGGTTGCCCTTGCGCACCAGGAACACGATGGTCGAGGTGTACGGAGTGCTGGCTTCCGGCAGACGCTTCTGCCAGTCGGCCGGCAGGGTCTTGCCGAGCTTGGCGATTTCGTCGATGTCGCCGGCCAGGGCCAGAGTCACGACGTCGGCGCGCAGACCGTCGATCACCGCACGGCCCTGCTTGCCCGAACCGCCATGGGATTGCTGGATTTTCACGGTGTCGCCAGCGTGTTCCGACTGCCAGTACTTCACGAATTCGGCGTTGTAATCCTGATAAAGCTCGCGCGTCGGGTCATACGACACGTTGAGCAGTTCGTAATCCTTGGCAACCGCGGAACCGGCAAACACAGCACTGGCCAGGGCGGCCAAAGCGTAACGGCGAATCGACGACATGGTGAAAGCTCCTGGAATTCCTGGTGGTGGCTTTTTCTTATGAATTTCGAAAATCGGGTTGCCTGTAAAGATCACCGCCTGCGCCCACTCTTGCGTTGATCCCCGGCAAGAGCGGGCGCAGGCTGGAATCTTTTTTCGATTCAGCTCGGCTTGTTGCCCGGTTGCTGCAAGCGGAATTTTTCTTTGCGTTCGATCTGGACCACCTGGGCGTTGTGCACAGTGATTTCCACCGCGCCGAATCGCAGGTCGCGCAGGGCGCTCTGGATTTCGCGAAGGATGGTGGCTTCGTCCTGACCGTCAACGCTACGCAGGGATGCGCTCATGGTGCTGCTCCTTTGGATGGGATATGCCTGGCAGTGGGCGGTACTGCGTTCGGCGTGGGAGCAATATAAGAGAGGCGCAGATATTCTTAAAAAGACTATTTAAGAATGTTTATATAACTGGAAAACATTATGTGATGCAGCAAGGGTTTGCGGCGGATTCGCCCGCCGGCAAACCTGCCGTACGCCGTCATCAACCGATCAAAGGCGCCCGGTTCCAGTCGATTTGCGCTTCCGGGACCGGCCGCCCGAACCAATAGCCTTGCCCCAGATCACAAGCCTGGCCCAACAGGAACGCCGCCTGTTCCGCCTGCTCGATGCCCTCGGCATGCACCTGCATGCCCATGCTGCGGGCCAGGGCAATGATCACGCGGACGATCGCTGCGTCGTCCTCGTCCCACGGCAGGCCGGCGACAAAACCCTGATCGATCTTGAGCTTCTGCACCGGCAGGCGCTTGAGCCGCAGCAACGACGAATAACCGGTGCCGAAGTCATCGATGGCCAGACGAATGCCCAGCTCGCGCAGACGATGCATCTGTTCCAGCGCGACTTCCGGATCGTCCATCACCGCGCTTTCGGTAACTTCCAGTTCCAGGTAGGCCGGATCCAGGCCCGTGTCGTGCAGCACCTGCGCAACCTGCTCGTACAACTCGCGGCGGGCAAACAAGCGTGATGACACGTTTACCGCGACAAACGACAGCACGACTCCCGCCTGCTGCCATTGGCACATCTGCCGGCAGGCCTGCTGCATGACCCAGGCGTCGATTTCCGAGATCAGCCCGGTGCGCTCGGCAATCGGGATGAACTCCGCCGGCGACACCAGGCCCCGTTGCGGATGTTCCCAGCGCACCAAGGCTTCGACGCCGATCAGGCGACTGGTTTTCAGGTCGTGTACCGGTTGGTAATAGACCCGCAGCTCCTGCTGCTCCAGCGCGCGGCGCAGTTCAAAGGCGATTTCGACCCGTTGCTGGGCGTGAGCCGTGAGCTCTTCGGTGTACAGTGCGTAGCCATTGCGGCCACTGCTCTTGGCCTTGAACAGCGCCGCATCGGCGTTGCGCAACAGCTGCTCGGCGCTCAATGCATCGCTGGGAAACAGACTGATGCCGAGGCTGGCGTTGATGAACAGCTCATGGCCATCGAGGCAAAACGGCTCCTTGAGCGCATCGAGAATGCGTTGGGCCAGCGCCGCCGCCTGCGCCGGCTGTGGACAACTTTCCAGCAGGACTGCGAACTCGTCGCCACCCAGCCGCGCCAGGGTGATGCCCGTCCCGAACAACGCCTGCAAACGCACGGCGACCGCCTTGAGCAAACGGTCACCGATGGTGTGGCCGAGGCTGTCGTTGATCAGTTTGAAATGGTCCAGGTCGATCATCAGCAACGCGCAACCGCGCTTGTGGGTCTGCGCCGATGCCAGCGCCTGTTCGGCGCGGTCGCTGAACAGCAGGCGGTTGGGCAGGTCGGTCAGCGGATCGTGATGGGCCAGGTGCTTGAGCTCGTGCTCGGAATCCTTGATGGCGCTGATGTCAGAAAACACCGCGACGTAATGGCTGAGCCGATCGTCCTCGTCGCGGATCACCCGAATGGTTTGCCACTGTGGATAAATCTCGCCGCTCTTGCGCCGGTTCCAGATTTCGCCGCTCCACTCGTCCTTCGTCTGCAAGGTGGCGAACATCGCCTGATAGAACCCCGGAGGATGGTGCCCGGACTTGAACAGGCTGGGCTGCTGGCCAATGACTTCCTCGCGTTGATAGCCGGTGATTTCCATGAAGGCGCGATTGACGTGGACGATCAGCCCCAGTCGGTCCGTGACCAGCACGCCTTCGCGGGTGCAGTCGAATACCGCAGCAGCCTGACGCAGGCGTTCGCGATCCGCCTGGCGTTCACGCAGTCGGGCACCGATGCCCAGGCATTCGAACAGCCGCGCCCGGGCCAGGAAGATCAACCCGGCGCTGAGCGCTACGAACACGTAGCCGTTGATCAGTTGCCAGCGCAGCAGTTCGTCTGAGTTATCGAAGAAACTGTTCAATAAATAGCCAGTGCCTTGCAGCCACACAACCGCAAGGACCAGATAAAGCAGCGCTGCACGCAAGGCATCGCGGTAAGTGGCAGACATTCGGCCGTCCATGTCCCTACAAAATTGTCGGGATTATAAGTCAAGAAACATCCAGCCATCTCTTATCTGAAAGGGCGACTGGTTTTATCTGTGTGCTTGGTGATAATGCAACGGCTGTTTTTTCTTTATCGAGGGCCCTATAGCCTATGTGGTACGAAGGTTTTCTTGGCTTGTCGGCCTGGTCACTGGTCGCCGTCACCCTGGTGATGACCCACGTGACGATCGTTGCCGTCACGGTCTACTTGCACCGCTACTCGGCCCATCGCTCCCTGGAGCTGAATGCCGGCCTGAAGCATTTCTTCCGTTTCTGGCTGTGGCTGACCACCGCGCAGAACACCCGCGAGTGGACCGCCATCCACCGCAAACACCACGCCAAATGCGAAACCGAAGACGACCCGCACAGTCCGGTCGTCAAGGGTCTGTCCACCGTCCTGCGCAAAGGTGCCGAGCTGTACCGCGAAGAAGCGCAGAACCCGGAAACCCTGCGCATATACGGCAAGAACTGCCCCGAAGACTGGATCGAGCGCAACCTCTACAGCCGCTACCGGCTGCTGGGCGTGGCGATCATGGCCGTCGTCGACCTGCTGCTGTTCGGCACCATCGGCATCACCATCTGGGCGATCCAGATGATGTGGATCCCGGTCTGGGCGGCCGGTGTGGTCAACGGTCTGGGCCATGCCGTCGGCTACCGCAACTTCGAATGCCGCGACGCGGCGACCAATCTGGTGCCATGGGGCATCCTGATCGGCGGCGAAGAACTGCACAACAACCATCACACCTATCCCAACTCGGCCAAGCTGTCGGTCAGGAAGTGGGAGTTCGACCTCGGCTGGGCCTGGATCCAGGTCTTCAGTTTCCTGCGTCTGGCCAAGGTGCAACGGGTCGCCCCGATTGCCCACCGCGTCGAAGGCAAGGGCAGCCTGGACATGGACACCGCCATGGCGATCCTCAACAACCGCTTCCAGATCATGGCCCAGTACCGCAAGCTGGTGATCGGGCCGCTGGTGAAGCAGGAGCTGGCCAAGGTCGATCATTCGGTACGCCACCAGTTCCACCGGGCCAAACGCCTGTTGTCGCGGGAAACCAGCCTGCTGGAAGATCGCCACCACGTGCGCATCCAGAACATGTTCGAGCACAGCCAGGCGCTGAAGGTAATCTACGAGAAACGCCTGGCCCTGCAGCAGATCTGGGTCAAGACCAGCGCAAATGGCCACGACATGCTCGCTGCCATCAAGGAATGGGTACACGAGGCGGAGGCCAGTGGCATCCAGTCCCTGCGTGAATTCGCCGACCAGCTGAAAACCTACTCGCTGCGCCCTGCCACCGCCTGATGCCGTTGATCGGTGCGCCCGATTCCCGGGCGCACCCTTCGGAACTTCACCCCCGATCCCCTATCTCAAAGACACTTCGCCACCCCCGGCGGGCTTTCCCGTGGCCGTTGTCGACTTCCCGGCACGCCCTTTGAGATTCGTGTCGATGGTCAACAACAATCAGAAAGACTCATCCCCTCCCCAATGGCCAGAGGCCGCGCAGACCCTGATGGCATTGATGCACGCTCAGGGCGAAGTCGCCCGGCTGAGCGAACGCGAGCAACTGTTCAGCTCGCTGCTGGTCAGCGTCAACGCCGTGCTTTGGGCCTTCAACTGGGAAACCCGTCAGGTGCTGTATGTCAGCCCCGCCTATGAACGGATATTCGGCCGCTCCGCCGCCCTGCTGTTGGCCGACTACAACCAGTGGCGCGACAGCATCTACCCGGACGATCTGGAATACGCCGAACGCAGCCTCGCCGAAGTGCTGCACAAAGGCGCCGTGGAAGACCGCGAATACCGGATCATCGCCGCCGACGGCCAAGTGCGCTGGATCAGCGACAAGTGCTTCATCAACCGTCAGGACGAACCAGGGCAACCGGTGATCATCGTCGGCATCGCCGAAGACATCACTGACAAGAAGCAGATGGAAACCGAGCTGCAACGCCTGGCCACCACCGACGTGCTGACCCAGAGCAGCAATCGCCGGCACTTCTTCGAATGCGCCCACCGCGAGTTCGAAGACGCCCGCCTGCAAGGCGCACCACTGGCGTTTCTGCTGCTGGACATTGATGACTTCAAGGTGATCAACGACACCTACGGCCACCCGGAAGGCGACAACGTATTGCAACGGATCGCCGAATGCGGGCGAGCATCGTTACGCCGGGGCGACCTGTTCGGGCGGATTGGCGGTGAAGAATTTGCTGCGGTGTTCCCGGGCTGTGCGCCAGACATGGCGATGCAGGTGGCCGAACGGCTGCAACGGGAAATTCAGCGGCTGAGTTTCAACCACGGTGATCAGACGTTCGGCATCACCGTCAGCCAGGGCCTGACCAGCCTCACCCCGGATGACGAAAACCTCGACACCCTGTTCGCCCGCGCGGACGCAGCGATGTACGAAGCCAAACGGCAGGGCAAGAACCGGATCATTTCCGCCTGATTCAAGACCTCAGCCCAACACAAGACTACTGTGGGAGCGAGCTTGCTCGCGAAGGCGTCTTGTCAGTCAACATAGCGCTGACTGGCATACCGCTTTCGCGAGCAAGCTCGCTCCCACAGGGATTCGTAGTGCGCGCGGTTATTTACGCATCCGCAGCAGCTCCGGCAAGCCGATCTTGAGCAAGCGCGCCGTGCGGCTCTTCGCCAGCTCCTCAACGCCTTCATGCTCGGTCAGCCGCGCCATCTGCGCCGCCATGTTCATCACCAGCGCCTCGCGGGAGTACACCCCGCCACCGAGCTGGTAAACCGCGGCAATCAGCTCGCGCAACTCCAGCGGCAAGCGCCAGCGGGTGCGTAACGCCGAGCCATACGCTGCGCCGAATTCCGCCAGCGCATCGCCGACTTCCTCCAGTTCATCCAGCTCGCCGCCGGCCTGCTTCCATTCCTGCAGACAACGCAGCAGTGCCAGGTCGCCGAGGCGATGGAGCATCCCGGCGCAATAGCAGCGTTCCTGATCCAGATCGAGCAGCCGCGCCAGCGTGCGGGCGTACTCGGCGGTGTGCAGCGACAGGCCCCAATAGCGCTCGGCGTAATCGGCCAGGCACGGATCGCTCAGTCGGGCGCTGCGCTTGAGTGCAAGGCCAAGGATCAGGTTCATGCTCTGCCCGGTGCCCAGGCGATGCAGCGCCTGCGCCAAGGTCTGCACCGGCGCGCCATGGTGCTGGGCGGCGCTGTTGGCGGCGGCAATCAACACGGCAGTGATCTGCGGATCGGTGCGGATTTCCTCTTCAAGCAGCTTCAGGTCCAGGCCATTGGGATTGAGGCTGCGTTTGACTGCCACCTGCACGTCGGTCATCAGCGGTGCGCCATCGGCCTGTTCGCGGCGACGTTCGAGGAATACCGAGAGGGTCATGCCCGGCGCCAGTGCAGGTACTTCACAGAACACTTCCTCGCCGGCGTTCAGCAGCAGTCCCTGCAAACGCTCGGTCAGGCTTTCCATGTTCAGCGGTTTGGCCAGGTAGGCGGTCGGCGCCATCGGCAGGGCTTCGCGCACGCTGGCGCTGTCGTTGCGGCTGCTCATCAAAATGAACGGCAGCGGCGGATTGCGTTTGCGCTGGCGGACACTGCGCAACACGCTCAAGCCATCGACGCCGGGCAATTCCCAGTCGACGATCGCCAGGTCATACGGGACTTCGCTGAGCAGCGACATCGCCTCCTGGCCATCGGCGCACAGGTCCAGCCGCGCATCGCAGCGCACATTCAGCAGCACTTGTTTGAGCAGATCACGCGACCAGGGATCGGCCTCGGCAATCAGCACCCGGGGTACAGCGGGTAAATCGACGGCAGTCATGCTCGCCCTCCCTTGCAATGCTTGAACCTTAGCCAATGCTGGCGTTTCGGTACAACCTGAAAACCGCGCAAGTGTTTCTCCGGGCATGAAAAAACCCGCCGAAGCGGGTTTTTTGTCGATCCGATCACACGGTGCTACGGATTACAGCTCCGAGAAGCACTCTTCGATGATCGCCAGGCCTTTGTCCAGTTGCTCGTCCGGCGAAGTCAGCGGTACCAGGACGCGCAGAACGTTGCCGTAGGTGCCGCAGGACAGCAGGATCAGGCCCTTTTCACGCGCCTTGGCCACGACAGCCGCGACAGCGGTCGGGTTTGGCTTGTGGCTGTCGCCGTTTTCGAACAGCTCGACTGCGATCATGGCACCCAGGGCACGGACTTCGCCGATCACCGGGTACTTGGCCTGGATGGCCTTCAGGCCGGTGACCAGACGCTCGCCGACAGCCTTGCAGCGGTCCAGCAGTTTTTCTTCTTCGAACACTTCCATCACGGCCAGGGCCGCGGCGCAAGCAATCGGGCTACCGGCGTAGGTGCCGCCCAGGCCGCCTGGAGCGATGGCGTCCATGTATTCGGCCTTGCCGCACACACCGGCCAGCGGGAAGCCGCCAGCGATGGATTTGGCGAAAGTGGTCAGGTCGGCAGCAACGCCCATCTGTTCCATGGCGAAGAAAGTGCCGGTACGGCCAGCGCCGGTCTGCACTTCGTCAGCGATCAGCAGGATGCCGTGCTGGTCGCACAGGGCACGCAGACGCTTCATGAATTCTTTCGGTGCGACGTAGAAACCACCTTCACCCTGCACAGGCTCGATGATGATCGCGGCGATGTCTTTCGGCTCGGCGTCGTTCTTGAAGATGCGCTCGATGGAAGCGATCGAGTCGTCGATGCTCACGCCGTGCAGTTCGTTCGGGTACAGCGCGCGGAAGATGCCGCCTGGCATCAGGCCCATGCCGGCCGAGTAAGGCACGACTTTACCGGTCAGGCCCAGGGTCATCATGGTGCGACCGTGGTAAGCGCCGGTGAAGGCGATCACGCCAGCGCGGCCAGTGGCGGCACGGGCGATCTTCACGGCGTTTTCAACGGCTTCGGAACCGGTGGTCACCAGCAGGGTTTTCTTGGCGAAGTCGCCTGGTACGCGAGCGTTGATTTTCTCGCACAGCTCGACGTACGGCTCGTAGGCCAACACCTGGAAGCAGGTGTGGGTCAGCTTGTTCAGCTGCTCGGTCACGGCGGCGATGATTTTCGGGTGCACGTGGCCGGTGTTCAGTACGGCGATACCACCGGCGAAGTCGATGAATTCACGACCCTCAACGTCGGTCACGGTCGCGTTCTTCGCGGACTCGGCGAAGATCGGGTGAATCTGGCCAACACCACGTGGAACAGCAGCGGTACGGCGGGCCATCAAGTCAGCGTTAGTCTTGCTCATTACAGTCCTCATTCGCCGCTCATCGGGCGGCGTGGTTCAAGGATTAAGCGGGAGGAATCGGCGGTGGCAGCATGCGATGATCGACTGCCACGGCGTTCCCGGCCGCAGAGAAAATTCCGGTTTGAAGCGACGCAAAGGGACAGCGCTCTCGTGCCCTTTGCGTTTACAGCGATCTTCTACCGAGGCTTAGATGCCCAGGCAGAGGTATTTGATTTCCAGGTAATCTTCGATGCCGTACTTGGAGCCTTCACGGCCCAGGCCCGAGGCCTTGATGCCGCCGAACGGCGCGACTTCGTTGGAGATCAGCCCGGTGTTGACGCCGACCATGCCGTACTCCAGGGCTTCAGCCACACGGAACACACGGCCCAGGTCGCGAGCGTAGAAGTACGAGGCCAGACCGAACTCGGTATCGTTCGACATCGCAATCACGTCGGCTTCGTCTTTGAAGCGGAACAGCGGCGCCAGCGGACCGAAGGTTTCTTCCTTGGCGACAGCTGCGTCTTTCGGCACGTTGGTCAGGATGGTCGGCTCGAAGAAGTTGCCTTCCATCGGTTTGCCACCGGCCAGCACAGTTGCGCCTTTGCCCACGGCGTCAGCGATGTGCTCTTGCACCTTGGCCACGGCTTTCTCGTCAATCAGCGGGCCAGTGGTAGTGCCTTCTTCCAGACCGTTGCCGATCTTCAGCTTGGCGACTGCCACTTTCAGCTTCTCGGCGAATGCGTCGTAGACCGAATCCTGAATGTACAGACGGTTGGCGCAAACACAGGTCTGGCCGTTGTTGCGGTACTTGGAAATGATCGCGCCTTCGACGGCCTTATCCAGGTCCGCGTCGTCGAACACGATGAATGGCGCGTTGCCGCCCAGTTCCAGGGAGACTTTCTTGATGTCCTTGGCGCATTCCGACATCAGCTGACGGCCGATTTCGGTCGAGCCGGTGAAGGACAGTTTGCGCACGATCGGGTTGCTGGTCAGCTCGCTGCCGATGTCGCCGGCACTGCCGGACACCACGCTGAACACACCTTTAGGGATGCCGGCGCGCTGGGCCAGTTCAGCCAGGGCGAAGGCGGAGAACGGCGTTTGCGAAGCAGGCTTGAGCACCATGGTGCAACCGGCGGCCAGCGCAGGACCGGCTTTACGGGTGATCATCGCCGCCGGGAAGTTCCACGGGGTGATGGCGGCGGTCACGCCGATCGGCTGCTTGATCACGATCAGGCGCTTGTCCGGCTGGTGGCCCGGAATCACGTCACCGTAGATACGCTTGGCTTCTTCGGCGAACCACTCGATGAACGAAGCGGCGTAAACGATTTCGCCCTTGGCTTCGGCCAGTGGTTTGCCTTGTTCGAGGGTCATCAGGCGAGCGAGGTCGTCCTGGTTCTCGATCATCAGTTCGAACCAGCGACGCAGTTTGCCTGCGCGCTCCTTGGCGGTCAGTGCACGCCAGGCCGGCAGCGCCTTGTCGGCGGCTTCGATGGCACGGCGGGTTTCGGCAGCGCCCATTTTCGGCACGGTGCCCAGAATTTCGCCGGTGGCCGGGTTGTTGACCTTGATCGTCTGACCGTTGTCCGCGTCGACCCATGCGCCATCGATGAAGGCTTGCTGGCGGAACAACTGGGTGTCTTTAAGCTGCATGTCGGCTTTCCTTAACAGCACCGCGCAAGGCGCGGAGCAAAATTATGATTGTAGAAAGGCGCCTCGCAAGGCTGCCGTCAGGGAAATCATTTACCGGGCTGGCACGTGAACAGCGCACGACTCAAAAGACGTGCGACTCAGCACCTGGATAAGGAGCGTTTGAAATCTCAAACGAATCCTAGGTTCAAAGGGGTTGAAGGACAATAGGGCGTTCGAAAAAAAGAACAAAAACGCCGCAATTGCTGAACATTTCAGATCAACGTACAAGTGCCTCTGTTCCCTGCCACCGTCGAACGGCAGGGAACAGAGGATAGCGACTACTTATCCTGAAACGATTTGAGCACCGTCAACAGACTGGTCAGGTTGTCGGCCACCCCCGTCTGCGCGACTTTCTCCGTGGCCGCGGCGCCGGCTGTGGTATCAACGCTGTAAATCTGCATCACGCCCTGATTGGTCGCCGCTTGCGCCAAAGTGTTCTGTTGCTGTTGGGCACTGACGGCGTTCTCGAACAGGATGCCGGTCGAGTGCGCCAGGCTCTGGTAAAGGCTGCCCATCGCCATGGCCGGCGCTTCGGCCACAACCTTGACGCTGGTCTGGGTGACTGCATCGGTAATCTGATCATTCACGGTTGCCATGTTCCGACTCCTTTCAAGGGACAGTGGGTGTTGCAAATATTGCTCAGGCGCCGGACGACCGCTCAGGCTGGCTGGCGCTGAACTGGGCAATGCTCTGATTGATTCGCTCAAGTGCCTGGTCCACTCCGTCGGCGTCCAGCACCCCGCTCGCCGCGGCCACCGCCGCAGCTCCGCCTACCAGCAGATGGGTATTCAACGCGCCGAGCGCACTTTCGGTGGCGGCGTCGAGGTCATCCTTGATGATGCTCTCGGTCATCTTGCGCAGCAGCACACCTTGAGAAGCCAGAGCGAGCTTGGTGACACCATCGAAGTAGCTCGCCGCCGACTGCGCCACCAATCCGCTGGCCTGACGAATCAGCAGCTCCGAACCCAGCGACGCCAGTGCGGGCGCATTGGCCGCCAACTGAGTGTTGAGCAGGTTCACCGCTTCGACGATCTGTCGGTTCAAGGCGTCGGCACCCACGCCCTCAGCCGATTGCTGAAGCAGATGCTCGTTGAGTGATTCGAGCAATGAAGCCGCAGCGGTGGCCGGATCAACGGCCGGCTGTTGCGCATCGTCGGTCTGCGCCTTTTCCCTGGCCATCAGGATCGCCCTCCCACCGCCAGAATCTGCTGCACGGCCGCCGCCACGGTGGCGTTGCCGATAATGTTCAGCGCCTGCTGATGACTGACCGCGTTCTGCAACGCCAGACTGACCGCATGACTGCTGACCTGAGTCAGCGTAGCAATGGCCGTGGCCGGTGCAGAACCGACGACCTGCACGGTCGATTGGGTGACAGAGTCGGTGATTTGAGGATTGACGACGCTCATGCTTTTCTCCCTGAATAAGGCGATCGAGGAACCCGCCGCAGGAAAACAATAGAACAGCTGCGCCAAACTGCCACGAGAGCGTTTTGCAGGACGTTACAGCCTTTTGGAATGCGCCCTGCACCGACACAAACACTGACAATGACCCGGCAAAAACCGGCATGGACGCCCCGAGCCGACCTAGGTATGATGTCGCCCGCTGCACCAGTAGCTCAGCTGGATAGAGTACTGCCCTCCGAAGGCAGGGGTCGTGGGTTCGAATCCCGCCTGGTGCGCCATTGATTTAAACGAGAAAGCCCCGGACTGTGATGGTCCGGGGCTTTTTTGTGCCTGCCGACCGGCGACTCACTCCGTCGTCCAGTCAAACTCGTCATATTCATCATCGTCTTCTTCGTCCTCGATCAACTCATCATCGAGAACGTCTTCTTGCAGATCCTCTTCGGCCTGTTTGGCCAGAAGAAACTCCTTGCGACTCTCCGTCACTGCCCGCCGCAGTTCCTCACCCTTCACCGGGCAGTTGAGCATTTGGGCGATGCGGTCGATTTTTTGGGCCACGGCATCCTCCAGCGCATCGGCAATGACCCGATAGTGCGCGTTTTTGCGGGTCAATGCCAAATGGCGGATCACTGATACGGTCAGTTCTTGCGGATTTTTTCCAGTCGCAGGTCGAGATTCACGTTCGGGTAGCGCTTGTGCAGGTGGTTGAACAGGGTGTCGGCCGCTTGCGACTGGCCGGACTCGCGCAGGCGCAGGACTTCACGCAGCTGCTCGTCGAGACCGTTGACCGGGGCAGCGGCGCGCTTGCCGACCTTGGCTTCGTCCGCCGTGTCGGCGCTGATCGATTCGCTCTGCATCGGTGCAGCCATTTCCGCCATTGGCGCGGGAGCTGGCGCAGAATGCGCGCCGGCGGGCGCCGACAATGATCGGGCCTCCTGGCGGGCCACTGGCGCAGCCGGTTTCGCGGCGGGGGCGAAATCGTATTGAGCCACGGGCTCCGGCGTGCGTTGCACCAGCGACAGCATCAGCGCGATGCCGACCAGACTGGCAAAAGCCACCTGATAGCGCGGTGTCTGGCAGGCCTTGAGCCAGCGTTGCCACAGGCTCTGCCGTGGCATCGGGGTTTCACGGCGGGCGGCGTTGAGGATCAGCGCATCGAGATGCGCCGGCGGCTCGGCGTTGTGCTGTTCGCGCACGTGCTTGAGCACTTGCTCTTCGGGGGTCGGGCGGGCGTCCGTCATGTCAGTACCTCCTCGGCCAGCAGCCGACGCAGTTTTTGCTGGGCGTAGCGCAAGCGGCTCTTGACGGTTTCCAGCGGTGTATCGGTGAGGCTGGCGATTTGCGCCAGATCGAGGTCGCCGTGGGCGCGCAGCAGGAACACTTCGCGCTGGTCGGCGGGCAAGGATTGCAGGGCACTCTCCAGGCGCTGGCTGTCGCGGCTGAGGTTGAGCAGTTGTTCGGGATCGGAGGCGTCGTCGCTGACGGCGTGGGTTTGCTCGTCGTAGCTGTCATGCAACGGTTGCCGGGCGCCGTGTTTGCGCCAGTGATCGATCAGGCGATTGCGGGCAATCTGGAACAACCACGTACGAAAGATCGCCCGGCCTTGTGGCTGACTGGCACTGCGGATCAAGCTCAGCCAGGTCTCCTGGAACACCTCGTCGGCCAGTTCCGGTTTGCCGCTCAAACCGAGCAGAAACCGGTAAAGACTCTGGCGATGGCGGGCGTACAGGATCTCGAACGCCCCGCCGTCACCCTCGCGATAACGGGCCAGCAGCGATTCGTCGCTGCTGGTCTCAAGGCTGTCTGCAGAAGCAAACAGCTGTGTGATGAAGCCTTTGAGGCGGCTCACTATTCAATCCGTCGCTCAGTGGACATTCCGATGGAGGCGGTGGACGTACGCAGGCTCTGCGCCAGTTCCACCAGTTGCACGAACTCGTTGCGCAGACCGAAGCGGTCATCGCCACGGGCACCTCGGGCCAGGGCTTCGGTGTCCTTGAGGCTGAAATCGCCGGTGTAGCGGCCGTCCTTGAGTTGCTGGGAAAACGCGGCGACGGCGGCAGCGAAACGCAGGTCCTCACTGGCCGGCGCAACCTGACTGGCAATCGGCCGCTCGATCAGCAGACTTTTCCCACCCTCAGGCTTTTGATATCGCACACGCAGCATTGCCAATTCTCCTTTCTTCTCGGAAACCACTGCATCGGTTTTTCCGTAGCGCAGCGGTTCCAGCCAGCCCTTCTCGCCTGTCGGGACAATTTCATACAACGCCGTCACCGTATGGCCTGCACCGACTTCGCCGGCATCGACCTTGTCGTTGCTGAAATCCTCACGCTTCAGCGCGCGGTTTTCGTAGCCGAGCAGCCGGTATTCGCTGACCTGCGCCGGGTTGAACTCGACCTGCAACTTGACGTTTTTCGCCACCACGGCGAGGGTCGAACCGAGTTGATCCACCAGCACCTTGCGCGCTTCACGCAGGTTGTCGATGTAGGCGTAGTTGCCGTCACCGGCATCGGCCAGTTGTTCCATCAGGTGCTCATTGTAGTTATCCACACCGAAACCCAGGGTGGTCAGGGAAATTCCGGTCTTGCGTTTATCCACAGCCATTTGTTTCAGGCTGTCGAAGTCGCTGATGCCGACGTTGAAGTCACCGTCGGTGGCCAACAGGATGCGGTTGATGCCTTTGGGGATGAACGCCTGCTGCGCCATCTGATAAGCCAGCTCAATGCCGGAAGCGCCGGCGGTCGAGCCGC
This sequence comes from Pseudomonas sp. 1, assembly GCF_056626735.1. Taxonomy (NCBI): domain Bacteria; kingdom Pseudomonadati; phylum Pseudomonadota; class Gammaproteobacteria; order Pseudomonadales; family Pseudomonadaceae; genus Pseudomonas; species Pseudomonas sp. 1. Next base: position 310,450 of record NZ_JBWXMQ010000004.1, read on the forward strand.
CGGCAGTCAATTGCTCGATGGCTGTGCGAATTTTCGCCTTTTCCCGTCCGGAAGTCGGCTCCAGCACCACTCTGGATTCGCCGGCATACACCACCAGCGACACCCGATCCTGCTCGCGCAATTGATCGACCAGCAATTTCAGGGTGCTTTTGACCAGCGGCAAGCCTTCGCGGCGGTCCATCGAGCCGGACACATCCACCAGAAACACCAGGTTCGCTGGCGCCAGTTCCGCCACGGCGCGGTCGGACGCCTTGATGCCGATGCGCAGCAAGCGGGTGTGCGGATTCCACGGTGAAGCAGCCAGTTCGGTGGTCACGCCAAAGGGCGAGCCATCGCTCGGCAGCGCATAGTCGTAGGGAAAGTAATTGACCATCTCTTCCAGCCGCACCGCGCCCTCCGGCGGCAGTCGACCCTGATTGAGCAACCGCCGCACATTGGCGTAGGCGCCGGTGTCGACGTCGGCACTGAAGGTCGAGACCGGGGTTTCGGCGACGCTGTGGATCGGGTTGTCGGCCAGATTGGCGTACTGCTCGCGCTGTTCATCGCGATAGCCCTGTGGATAACTTTCACCGGCCGGCATCGGTGCAAAACGGGCGATCGGCGCCGCCAGGGCACTGCGCTTGGCCATCGCGCTGTCGGCCATGATCGCTTCGGGCTGCGCGGAAGATTTCAGTTCGGTCTGCGCAGGAGGGGGCACAACGGTGGTTTCCGGGCTGGAGGAAACGCCGCAACCGGCAACCACCAGCAACACACTGGCAGCAAGAGGGCGCAGAAGCGTGGAAGGAAGGGACATGGGGGCTGACCTCGGGGAAGAATTGATCCATTCATCCCCTGAGACGGGCAGCCCTTTCAGTACGGGTTAAACCTCGCCGAAAAATTTTCAGCGGTGATAACGCCGCACCACACTGCTGTTGCGCAGCACGTGGCCTTTGATTTTTTCCATCAGCTGGGCACGGGTCAGACCGGCGGGCAAGGCGTCCGGGGCCAGATCGAGGGCGTAGATCTGAATGATGTAGTGGTGCGCGCTGTCGCCAACCGGTGGGCATGGGCCGATGTAGCTGGTGGTGCCTTTGCTGTTGGTGCCACCGAAGCCTTCAAGGGCTGATTTTGCGCCGACGCCGGCCGGAATCTGCCGGGTCGTGGCCTTGATCCCGTAGTGAATCCAGTGATCGACGCCTGCGCCTTTCTGGCCGTCCGGATCGTGCATGACGATCGCGTAGCTCAGGGTTCCGCTGGGGCCTGCGTTCCAGCTCAGGGCCGGTGACTGGTTCTTGCCGCCGCAGCCGGCCGCATCGCTGGCCGCCGCCGAGGTGAACAGACGGTTATCCGACACACCGGGAATGCTGAGGGTGAAACGCTCCTGGGCCTGCGCCGGAAACTGCACGCAAAGGGCGACGGCAACGGCCGCCAGCCAAGGGTTGAGAGAGGTCAATCGGGTCATTCCGGGAGCACCTTGTGCAGTTGGGCCTTCGTCGGCCTGCAAACTATAGCCGTACCGTTCGTGCCGTGGCAGTAGGAAATGGCTGAACCTCGCAATGCGGCCCAAACTCGTAAGAGAAATGCCTGTGAGGAGCAAGACCATGACCCTGCACCGTGTCGCCCGATTCGCCGATGTGCCTGAAGACCGTGGGCTGGAGGTGCAGATCGGCGACTGCAAGATCGTCCTGCTGCGCGCCGCCGGCCAGTTGCGCGCCTTTCAGGGGGAATGCCCGCATGCCGGCGCGCCGCTGGCGGAAGGTGCGTTGTGTCACGGCCGACTGATCTGCCCGTGGCACAAGGCAGCCTTTCGCGCCGAAGACGGCGCCTTGTGCGAACCTCCGGCGCTGGACAGCCTCAAGCGCTATCCGCTGGAACTGCGCGGCGACGAGGTGTGGGTCGATGACCAGCCGTTGGCGGATCCGCACACTCCGCCGCAGGACGATCCACGCACCTTTGTCATTGTCGGCGCCGGTGCCGGCGGAACGGCCTGCGCCGCCGCGCTGCGCGAGAAAGGCTTCGGCGGGCGGATCGTGCTGATCGACTGCGAGCCGGACGCCGGCTACGACCGAACGGTGTTGAGCAAATTCGTGCTGTCCGGGGAAATGCCGGCGCCGGAAACCCCGCCCCTGCGCGATGACGACTTTTACCGCGAGCAACACATCAATCGGGTTTCGGGCGAGGTCAGCGGGCTCGATGCCGATACCCGGACCCTTCACCTGAGCGATGGCCGCACAATGAATTACAGCGCGGCGGTGCTGGCCACCGGCGCAACGCCCAACGCGCTGAAACTGCCCGGCGCCGACCTGCCCCAGGTGTTTGTCCTGCGCTCCAAAGCCCAGGCGCAATCCATCATGGACGCCGCCCAACCCGGCCAGCGTGCCGTCATCATCGGTGACAGCTTCATTGCACTCGAATGCGCCTCGGCCCTGCGCCAGCACGGGCTCGAGGTGACGGTACTCGCGCGGCACGCGATTCCCTTCGCGGCGCAGTTCGGTGAAGCCGTCGGCAAGGCGATCCGTGCGCTGCATGAAGAAAACGGCGTGAAATTCATCACCGATCACGAAGCCAGGGAAATCACCGGAGACGGCAAGGTCGAGGCAGTGTTGCTCGACAATGGCCTGCGCCTGTCGGCGGATCTGGTGTTAGCGGGAATCGGCGTACATCCGGCCACCGAAGCATTCGGCGACCTGCCGCGCGAGGACGATCAATCGCTGTTAGTCGATGGCAGCCTGCGCGTCACCGAAGGTCTGTGGGCCATTGGCGATATCGCCACCTTCCCGCTGAACGGCCAGCCACAACGCATCGAGCACTGGCGCCTGGCCCAGCAGCACGCGAGGATCGCCGCCGCCAATCTGCTCGGTGGCGATGAACATTACCTCGACGTGCCGTATTTCTGGACCTGGCATTTCGGCCGCAACTACGACTATCTCGGTCACGCCGAGGCGTGGGATGCGGTCGAATTTATCGGCGAACCCGAACAGCCGCCGTTTATCGGACTGTTCGGGTGCAAGGGTGTCGTGGTGGCAGCGGTGGCCTGCGAAGAGGAACGGTCGATGGCGCTGCTGGCCGAACGCATGAAGCAACCGCTGTCGATGGAGGAGGCCTGGCGGCTGATTCGCGCCGTCAGGTGATCCGGTTCAACGGCTCGCGGTTGTCATCGTCCTCGGCGTGCAGAAAGATCACCCGAGGGTGCTCCAGTGGCGCCAGCGGCGGCGGCAATTCTTCAGGTTGGACCGGCCACAAATGCGGCACGACATGGCTGACGTCGCCGTCCTGATCGTTGTGGATGGTCATGACGCCCGGCCCGCGCAGTTTCTGAAAGCGGTCGTCGCACAGTTTGAAGCTGCGGCTCAGCGCCTCATCGTCGACCACCGGGGGCGGCAGGCGACGCTGGGCGAAGCTTCGGCTCTTGCGTTGTTGATAACGCGCCCAGCCGATCAGGATCACCGCGTTGACCAACGCCACCCACAGGTAAATCTGCAAAGTGCCGAGGGCTTCGAACGCCGAATGGTCGATGCGCGGCCCGCCTTCGTGGGTCTCGATCAACGGCCACAGGCCGCGCACCAGCAGATACAGCAGGCCGACCCAGGCCAGCACCGTGAAGAACGCATCGACCACCACCAGAAACGGCCGTTGGCGGGTCCGGATGATTTTCATTTGATAACCTCCTCTTCATCGTCCCCGATCGGTTTGATACCCCGGTCGGGACTGACCCAGCGCGCACGCTTCTGGTGTTGACCGAACAATACCTTGGGGAAACTGACCAGCGTGGTCAGCAGGCTGACGAACCAGAACGCGATCGGGTACCACACCACCCAGAACATCGTCTTGCCCAGGCCCGGCTCGTAGCGACGGTCAATGATGATGCTGACCGCGAACTGCACCAGGCAGACAAACGCCAACAGCAAACCGGTAAACGCCGGAGGCATCAGGTGATGCACCGCAATCGCCTCGGGCATGACCACGAACTTGCCGACGGCCCAGAAGATCACCGACAACAGGAAGGTGAACGCCCAACCGGTGGACAGGCAGTATTCGAACAGCAGCGGCCAAAGGTAACGGTGACGGTACTGCCAGATCCCGCGAATGTTCTTGAACAGCACTTCGGCGCCGCCCTGGGCCCAGCGCAGACGCTGTTTCCACAGACCGCGCAGGGTTTCCGGCATCAGGATCCAGCACAGGGCACGGGGCTCGTAGAAGATGCTCCAGTGGTCCAGTTGCAGCTTCCAGCTGATGTCGATGTCTTCGGTGATCATGTCCGGGCTCCAGTAGCCGACCCGGTTCAGCGCGGTACGGCGGAACGCGACGATCACACCCGACACGGTGAAAATCCGCCCGAACACCCGCTGGGTGCGCTTGATCAGCCCGATGATCGACGAGAACTCGCCGACCTGAACCCGCCCGACCAGCGTCGAACGCGTGCGGATTCGTGGGTTGCCGGTCACCGCGCCCAGCCGCGCGTTGTCGAGCATCGGCGCGACGAGATAAGCCGCGGTGTTCGGCGCCAGCAGCGCGTCACCGTCGATGCACACCAGATATTCACTGCGCGCAGCAATGGCGCCCATGCGCAGAGCCACAGCCTTGCCCTGGTTTTCCGCCAGGTGCAGCACCCGCAGCCGAGGGTCTTCCTTGGCCAACGCATCCAGCACTTGTGCGGTGTTGTCCTTGGAGCCGTCGTTGATCGCGATGACTTCGATGTTCGGGTAATGCTGCGCCAGCGCCGCGTGGATGGTATCGGCGGCGTTGTCGCCCTCGTTGTAGCAAGGGATCAGGATCGAAATCAGCGGTTCGCCTGCCAGCGGTGGCGGCAGCGTGTCGTCCTTCCACGGCCAGTGCCGCTCCCAGTGCAGCCAGAAATACAAGCCACCGGAAATCCACAACCCGGACATGAACAGCGGGTAGAAGAACACGAAGTCCATCAGGAATTGCCCGGTGACCAGGAAGATCAGCCCCAGCGGAACGCCGAGAACGATCGCCAGAACAAGCAGGGCCAGCAGTCTATCCAGCATGTCATGGGTTCCATTTGTTGGAGAGCGCAGGCCGCACGGTTTTCAGGTCCGGCAGGTTCTCGAGGAAGTTGTCCGGGTAGTAGCCGAAACTTGTGGCGCCCTGACGCTTGAGGCGACCCATCCAGTCGGCCAGTTGTGCACCGTCGATGTCGGCCTGTTCCTTTTTCGTCCAGTCCCGGGCCTGCAGTTCGAATACCGTGCGATCCAGCGCACCGGGGCGCTGTTTGATCTTCGCCACCAGCTGTTCGAGCCACGGGCCGGATTGCGCATGGGTCTGTTTTTCCATGAGCGGCATGGCCATCGGCGCCGTCCAGTCGTAACTCACAAGGAAGTCGTCGAGGTTCTGCGCGAACCACGCTTCGCTCTCGGGGTTGAGAATCGGCTCGGCGAAGATGTTGCGTGCGGTGAGCACTTGCGGGCCACGAATCGCGCGCACCCTGGCGGTCAGCTCATTGGTGAAGTCGATCAGGTAGCGGCTCTTGAACCGCGTCCAGCGCTGCATCGCCGCCGGATCGTCACGCAGGGCGGCGATCGAGCCCGGCAAGCCGTTGGCGGCATAGGCCTTGAGCGCCTGAGGGCCGGCGTCTTCGAAGTCCGAGAGCACCGCGTCGTCGTGGTAGAGAATGCCGTCGACCGAAGTCAGGCGTGCCACGTCTTCGTAGATCTCGCCGATGATCCGCCGCACCTCGGGATCGAACGGCGACAGGCGTTTATATTGATCCGGGTCGACAGCCGTCGTGCCGGTCTTCGGATCCCAGCGCGTCACCCGTGGCAGCCTCGAATCCAGTTCGAAACTCAGCACCGGCATCCACGCAAAGACCTTCACATGAGCCCGGGTGCGCAATTGCCAGGCGACACGATCGAACAGGTCGGCACGCATCGGCAGATGACGGTTGGGGAAGTACAGCGAATGCACCAGGCCGTCGCCCTTCGGATCGGCGAAGGCTTGCAGGAACACGGTGTTGGCGCCCATGTCCGCCATGCGCTGGATCAGTTTGCCAAGGTTGATTTCCTGCTGCGCCGGATCCGGGTCGTAGACGTTGTCCAGATCCACGTGCACCACGCGCATGGTGAAGTCCGATTGCACCGCGACGATGCTGTTGGCGAAATGCTCGCCGTCAGGATCGGAGGCGACCAGAAAGCGCGGACCGCTCATCAGGTTGTCGAGAGCATCGAGACCGTCATCGAGGGTCAGGGCCATTTCGTAGCCCTGCTCACTGACCACCGTCAGCGTAGTGCCGTCCGCTGTACCGTAGGGCCAGACCCAGACCCTTGGTTTCTTACCGGTGACCTTGCGGATTTTTTCCGAGATGGCCGCCACATCGGTACGCATGCGCGCCTGGAAGTCCGCTTCGGATTCATAGCGTTTGCTCACCGGATCGTAGCGTCGGGTCGCGGCCGCCGGCTGCATGTTGCCCTGCGGGTTGGCGAGGATGCCTTTGTGGCTGGCGTCGGTGTGGGCAGCGATTTCCACCAGCCCCGATTGGGAGATTTCCCGCACCTGAGCCCAGGTCAGGAAGTCCGAGCGCGCACGCGGCGTGCCGGCGAAGTCCACCGGTTGGTTCAGCGGCGTATCGATCCAGGTGCCGACCGGCGCCAGCAGCGCATGCCAGTTATAGGCGCGCAACACCGGCAACACGCGGGTGTAGAAGCTTGAGTAACCGTCGTCGAAGCTGAGCAGGATCGCCTTGGGCGGCAGTTCCGGTCCGCCCTTGCGTGCGGCCATGATCTGATCGACCGTCACCGGTTTGTAGTTGTTCTCCCGCAGCCAGGCGAGCTGTTCGAGCAGGCGCTCGGTGCGCACCGCCACCACCGCCTGATCGGGGTCACGATCTTCGACGTCGTGGTAGGCAATGCCCAGCACGTGGTTTTTCGGCCAGGGCTTTTCACTGGCTGCCACCGGTCGCTCGGACGGCGGCACGAACGCCGGGGCTTGCTGGGCGCAGGCGCTGACCAGCAGCACTCCCAGCAGAAGGATGAAACGCGAAATCAAAGGCATCTTCAAACTCTTCTAGAAGCGGAAAGTGAGGTCGACGAGCAGACGCAGATCGGTTTCCCGGTCACCGTCGTAGGGCCGGTTGATCACACTGAACAAACCGCCCACCTCGAACACGTCGTTCCAGGCGTAGCGCTGGCCGTAACCGAGCAATGCCATGCCGCCGGTGCCGTGATCACGCTGGCTGTAAGTACCCGCACCGGCCTGGAACTGCTGGCTCCAGACGGTTTCGTAACGGTGGTACAGCACGTGATTGACGTTCAGCAGCGGCATGACGCTGAAGTCCGACTTCGGGTTGAAGTACGGCACGTCATCGGACTTGGAGTTGTGGCTGGTGCTCACTTCCAGGCCCGCATCGACTTGCAGGTTCGGCGCGCGGTAGACGCCCTCTTTTCCGGTCAGCAAGGCTTCGACACGGTTGTTGCCGTCGCTGAAGTGCGACGGGCTGACCGCCAGCCGCCATTCGCGACTCTCGTTGGCGCGCCAGCGAATGAAACCGCTGCCGCCGTTGGCCTTGATGTCGCTGTTCAATGCCCGCAGCGGGGTCTCGGCCGACAGATATTCGAGGCTGCCGCCGTATTGCCAGTGATCGTCGATGTCGCGGGCAATCGCCAGGCGCGCGCCCTGCTTGTCACCAAACCCATAGGAATGATTCGACACTTCGGCTTCGAGGGTCATGTCGCGGGTGCGACGCTCCAGGCCGACACGCTGGAAGCGGTGGTGGCCGGTCCCTTCGGTGAAATCGCCTGTGGCGTATCCGGCCCCGGCGAACACCCGCCAGTCTTCATCGATCGGCGGGCTGTAAAGGGTGGTCTGAATACCGAAGTCGCGGCTGCCGCTGACCGCGCCGGCATTGCCACCGCTGCCACCATTGGCCTTGCCGCCGTAAGCTTCGACGCGCAGTTCGGACATGTCATGCACTTCACGCTCGCGGGCCAGACGCTGGACCTGACGGTTGTCGGGGAAGCGCGCCACCACGTCGTCGGTCAGCGCGTCCATTTGCCGCCATTCCTGCAGGTCCATGGCGGTGCGGGCCTGCGCGACTTCAAGACCGATGTCGCGCGGCGCGATGCTCTCGGTTTCCTTGAGCTGGTTTTCCGCACGGCGCGGCCAGTTGCGGGCCAGGTACAGATCGGCCTGGGCCAGGCGCAGGCCGATGTTGCCCGGCGCCTGATCCACCAGGGTCTGCAAGCGCTCTTCGCCGTGAGGCAGGTCGGAGCCGTAGGTGCCGGCCTGCGCCGCCAGTTGCTGGGCGTCCATCCATTCGTCGTTGGGGTTGCCGATCGGCAGGCCCTTGAGTTCGATGCGCGGTTTCTGTGTCCTGGCCTGATCTTCGGCGACCTTGCGTGCCTCTTCGGCGCGGTCGCTTTCCAGCAGCGAGTAATACAGCGCCGTGGTGTCTTCGAGTCGGTCGCCGACATCGGCGTCCGGCGCCGCCAGCACCTGCCGGTAAAGATCGGTGGCGATTTCCGGCTGGCGCTGATCCAGATAGGACGCCGCCACCCAGCGCAGGGCGTAGGTCGGAATCTTCACGCCTTCGGCTTGCAGCTTCTGGTATTCGCTGATGACTTCGGCGGTGCGCGCCCGGGCCTTGAGCGCGCCCATGCGGTCGATGCGCCAGCGGGTCACGTCGTCGTGGGCGCTGGCGTCCGGGGTCCAGGTGGCGAGCAACTGGTCGTAGTCGGCCAGGGCGCGGTCGGCGATCACGTAGCGTTCTTTTTCGCTGCGGGTGGCCAGCTCGGCAAGGCGCACGCGCTCGGCGGCCAGATCGCCTTCCAGACGGCGCAAGGTGACGGGATCGATCAACCCCGGACGCTGCTTCGCCAGACGCAGCGCCGGCTCCGGTAGACGGGCCTTTTGCAGGGCGACCACGTATTCGCGGGCGACCTCCGGTTTGTTGCCGGCGCGAACAAAGGCCTGGTCGTATTCGAACAGCGCGTCGTAGGGCTTTCCGGCGCGATTCAGGGCGTAGCCCAGCGCCAGTCGGCGGGAAGGATCATCGGGTTTGGCGGCGACCAGCGAGCGGGCGCGGATCACCCCTTCATCAGGTTTGCTGGAGTCGGCCTGGGTCAGCGCCAGGCCGAGTTGCAGGTCGGCGTTGTCCGGCTCCAGCATCAGGGCCTTGTTGTAGACCTGGATCGCCTGATCCCAACGCTTGAGGTTGCGATAGGCCCGGGCGGTGGCGGTCAGCGCCTGAACCGGCAATGCCCGGCCAAGGCCCTGGGTCTCGTAGACTTGCACCACTTCAGCGTCGAGCCCGGCCCAGCCGGCGATTTGCAGGTGATCGCTGACCTGGCCGGTGGTGGCCTGGGCCGGCGGCACCTGCCGCAAAACGGTCAGCGCGGGCGTGTAATGCCCGGCCCGGGCGTCGAGCACCATTTGATCGTAGGCCGTATCGGCGAACGCGAGCGCCGGCCAGAGCAACTGGCTGCACAGCGCGACTCGAAACAAAGGGCGTAAACCACGATGTAATACGGGAACATCAATACGCGGCATTCGTCAGCATCCTTACATGGCCAGCCGGGTAGCAGTGCTCCCCCTTGCCCATTTCGTGACGGAGGCCAAGCAAAAAACGCTCAGCCAAGCTTATCCAGGCAGTCTCCCACGCAAGCGTAGACCAAGATTCAGAACACAATAATTATTCAGATTCGTGACGATGAATTTCCCGAAAGGCCGCAAACCCGGACGCCAGACAGCAAAACGCCCGGCGTCTGCGGGTGCAGAGGCCGGGCGTTTCGTTTTAGCGCGGGGCGTCGTTTACTGAGGCTGCTCGATACTGCCGAACTTGCTCATCAAGAAGCCGACAAACTGCTCGACAGTCATCTTCTGGCCGTTGAATTCCACCTGATTGGCGGCGTAATGCAGTTTGGTGACAACGTTGGTGCCGTCCAGGGTTGCCAACTGCGAACCCACGGCCATGCCGGCGAACATGTCGGCGCCAGCGCTGGCCTGGTCAACGATGGCTTTGGCATCGGTCTGACCGTCGATTTGCGCCTGCACGCTGAGCAGATCGACCAGCATCGGCTTGGACACCAGCACATTGACGTCAAGCAGCGCGATCAGCTGTTTGCCCAACTGATCCGGCGGCAAATCCATCGACTGTGGCTTGGCCAGGTCGAGCACCAGACTCGCGCGGCTTTCGCCGTTGGCGGTTTTCAGCGACAGGTCTTCCAGCGCCAGTTGCGGCCCGGCTGCCAGCAGTTTCTGCAGGTCAGCCTTGACCTGGGCGGACTCGGCCTCGGTGAGGTCCAGCTCCGGCGCCGGCAGGCCGGCGGCGGTGGCTTCGGCAGCGGCTTTCTCGTAGGGCTGCAGTTTGGTCTGGTAGATCTGCATCAGCGACATGGCCGACGGAATGTCGAGGTTCTTCAGGCTCATCGCCAGGTTGGCCGAACCGATCTTCTTGTCGTTGAGGGTCACTTCAGCGACCTTGTAGTCGGCACGGCCGGAGGCGTTGCTGCCGTTCTCTTCGGTGCGGTTCTTCATCTCGAAGTTCTTCACGCCCAGCACCGACTGTTTGGCACCGAAGGTGGTCTTGCTGCTGGTCAGCTCCAGGGTGTTCTCGCCGGTGTAGTAGCCGTAAGTGCTCTTGGCGAGGTTGCTGGCCAGGGTCAGGCCATTGAGTTCGATCTGCACCGGCGCCTGATCTTCGGCGACCGTGGTCAGGTGCAGGCTGTCCATGTAGCCGTTGGCCTTGACCTTCTGCGCCTGGGCGCTGGCGGAGATGTCCATGTTCAGGCCGGAAAATTTCAGGCTCGACTTGTCATCCAGCGCGGTTTCCAGCGGCAGCAGTTCGAGGTTGCCGGTGGTGGACTGGTCGTAACCGATGTTGACCACACCCTTGAGCGGCGCGGCGCCCTTGGTGGCGGCAAACCATTTTTCGGTGGTCGGGGTCTTCTCCAGGTCGTAGTGACTGGTGGCCATGACCGGCAGCCATTTCAGCGACACCAGCCGCGAGAACGGCAGCGGGCCGTGTTCGATGTGGTCGACGAACAGCAGCTCGACCGGCGCCTCGCCGAACATTTCACCCTCGCCCTTGAGGCGGTAGTGCGCGGTACTGCTGAAGGTGTTGCGCTCAAGCGATACCAGTTCCAGCGACGCACTGCCGTTGGAACCGGCCATGGCGGTCTGCAACTCGCTGTTGGCGTTGGCGACGGCGTTGTTCAGGACGCCTTCGATTTTGGTGCCGGTGTACCAGGCCCCGCCTACGCTGATGGCGCCAATGGCCACAACAATTCCGAGAAGCACGCCTGCTGATTTATTCATGTATGACCTGATCGATTTCCGTGGCTGAAAGTGTGGTCGTCTTCCCTGAACCCGTGACCGGGCCGTGGCGCGACTCCGCTGAATTTAGCGGTGGAGATTAGCACTGGCAGTGCGACGCGGCCCAACGATTAAAGGTTAAAGAGTGTCGACAAGTCATGGACAAACAAAAAGATCGCCGGGTTCGGCGATCTTTCAGGGGTCAGGAATATTGCACCTCGATCTCATCAAGCTGATGGTCGAAGCTTTTCAGCCGCGCGGTCCAGGTGTACACCAGCACTTCGAAATCCCGGTCGATCACCGCCCCGCCCGGCCCGTCGCTGCGCGGGTCGCAGAAGTCCAGTTGATAACGCTCGCGGGCCATGGCGGTGGCGACGTCCGACAGTTCGCGGGCATTGTTGAGCCAGTGCCAGCCGTCGTCAGCGACTTGCCGGTCGAGGGCCAGACATTGTTTTTTCAGGGCTTCGAGGCTTTTTTCCAGCGGCGTGCCGGTGAGTTCGCCCATGACTTCGGCGAAGGTGCGCCCCGGTTGCCAGTAACTGCCCCAGAAGTAGCGGTCGAACACGGTTTCGACTTTGCGCAGCGCGACTTTGGTGTCCCAGATCAGCAGCAGCGTCTTGCTTTGCTCAAGCTGGCGTTTCTTGAGGCGCTGGCTCTGCACCAGGGCCGACGCCACGACCACGATCGCCATGACCGCGATCAGCGCCACGGTGCTGTCGAGGAAGACCATTGCCTTGTCGATCTGGTGGGCCAGCATGATGCCGTAGAAATAGGTGGCCGAGAGCAGCACCAGGGCTACCAGGGCGCACCAGAAGCCGAGAGCGTAAGGGTTTTTCATTATTGGTTTCCCCTAGACCTGCGCTAGCGATGTGCACTGAAAAGGCGCCTGGTTCGGGGCGCCCTTTCAATACTTCAAAGCATAGCAACGGCCTCAGGGTTTGCTGGCGCTCGAGGCTTGCGTTCGTCCGCTTTCCCAACCGCCGCCCAGGGCGAGGAACAAATCGATCTGGCTCATGGCAACCTGAGTGTTGGCGGCGGCCAGTTGCGCAGTGACGTCGGTGTAGGTGCGGGTGGCTTGCAGGTCGGCGAGGAACGACTCGCGGCCCGCCTGGAAGAAGCGGTGCGTCTGGTCGGCCGCCAGTTTCGCCGACTGCTCGGCATCGGCCAGCGCATCACGGCGTTGCAGCAGCGCGGTGTACTGGGCCAGACCGGTCTGGGTTTCGCGGATGGCGTTGAGCACCACGCCGTCGAAATGTGCCAGCGCGCCCTGGGTCGTGGCTTCGGCTTCGCGGATCCGGGCCCGGGCGCCGTTGGTCGGCACCTTCCAGCTCAACGACGGGCCGAAGCCCCAGCGGTTGGTGGAGGGTTTGCCAAGGTTGTCCAGAATGCCGACGGTGCCGATCGTCGCGCCGAAACTGATGTCCGGGTACAACTCGCCGGTGGCGATACCGATCCCGGCCGTCGCGGCCGCCAGACGTCGCTCGGCCTGACGGATGTCCGGCCGGCGCTTGAGCAGCGCCGCGCCATCGCCGACGGGCACCAGTTGAGCGATTTTCGGCAGTTCGGCGCAGGTTGCGGTGCCGGCCGGTAGTTGATCGACAGGTTTGGCCAGCAGCATCGACAGACGGAACAATCCGGCCTGACGCGCCGCCTCATAACGCGGCATGTCGGCGCGCAAGGATTTGAATTGGGTCTGCGAGCGGGTGACCTGGGTCTCGTCACCGCGTCCGGCGTCGCGCAGACGTTGAATCAGGGTGGTGCTCTGGGATTGCAGGTCGAGGGAATGCTGGGCGATTTCCCGTTCTTCGTTCGCCGCGCAGACCTGGGTGTAGGCCCGCACCACGTCGGCGACCAGGGTGATGCGTGCGGTGTCGGCAGCGGCCTGGGTCGCGTCGGCGTTGGCCTTTGCCGCTTCGATCCCGCGTTGCAACGTGCCCCACAGGTCGAACTGGTAGGACGCGCTGATACCGATATCGCCAATGTTGGCCACCGGCACTTTCTCCGGCAGCAGGAACGCCTCGCCGGATTCCTGCAAGCGTTGCGCGCCCATCTTCACGCCGCCGCTCCAGCCACCGGCCGCCTCGGCTTCATCGACCTGCGCACGGGCCCGCGACAGATTCGCCGCCGCCACCCGCAGATCGGTGTTGGACGCCATGGCCTGCTGCACCAGTTGATCCAGGCGCGGATCCTGATACAGGCGCCACCAGTCCGCCGGCACCGGGGCCGACACCACCGGTTTGCCGGCCACCGCCAGATCGCCCTGGAAATCCTTGCGCTGGATCGCCGCGTCTTCGGGCACGTGATAGTCCGGCCCGACCATCGAGCAGGCCGACAGCATCATGCCCAAACCGGCGATCATCAGAGCCCTGCTCATTTCGCGGGCTCCTGCGGTTGATCGTCGATGATCGACACGGTGGCAGTACGTCCGGCGATCATGCGGAAGTCATTCGGCACGTCGTCGAAAGCAATGCGCACCGGTATCCGTTGCGCCAGTCGCACCCAGCTGAACGCCGGATTGACGTTGGGCAGCAAGTTGCTGCCGCTCGAACGGTCGCGGTCTTCGATACCGGCAACGATGCTTTCGACATGCCCGCGCAAGCGGGCGCGGTCACCGATCACGCGGATATCCACCGACTGGCCGATGTGGATGCCGTCGAGTTTGGTTTCTTCGAAATAGCCGTCGATGTGGAACGAATTGCTGTCGACCACCGACAACACCGGACGCCCGGCGGTGACGAACTCCTGCGAGCGCGGCGCACGGTCGTTGACGTAGCCGTCCACCGGACTGCGGATCACCGAGCGGTCGAGATTGAGCTGAGCGCTGTCCACCGCCACCAGCGCTTCGGCCAGGGCCGATTGCGCGCGGGCCACTTTCGACTGGCTTTCTTCCAGCTGTTCGGCCGGCACCAGATTGCCCAGACCGCGGTTACGTTTGGCTTCCCGTTGTGCCTGAGCCAGGGTTTCTTCGCGATCAGCGACCGCTGCCTTGGCCTGGCGCAACGCCAGTTTGAAACGGTCCTGGTCGATGCTGAACAGCACCTGGCCGCGTTTCACCAACTGGTTGTCCTTCACTTCGACCTGCTGGATCAGCCCGGACACGTCCGGGGCGATCTGCACGATGTCGGCGCGAATGTGGCCGTCGCGGGTCCAGGGCGCAAACATGTAATACATCACCATGCGCCAGACCACGACGACGGCGAAAGTCACGATCAGCAGCGTCAGGACGACGCGACCGAGGGTCAGAAACGGTTTTTTCATGTCATCAGGTATCGACTGAGTGAATCCACGCCGTACAGCATCACGGCGTAGAGAGCCACGTTGAACAATGCCCGGTGCCAGACCAGACGGTAGAAATGCAGGCGTGTGAGCACGCCGTGTACCAAAACAAACAGCACATAAGTGATACCCATCAACACCAGCAGGGTCGGCAGGAAAATGCCGCTGATGTCCAGATCACCGATCATAGGGGCGCTCCTTCGGGCAGCGGTTCTTCGGGCTCTGCGTTGGAGACGAATTCCACGCCGGGCAACAGCGCCAGGCGCAAACCGCTCAAGGCGTGCAACAGGTTCAGTCGGGTTTCTTCATCACCTTGACCGTGGAGCGCGCGGCGGGTGCGATCCATGGTCATCAATAAGGCACTCGGCGCCGGCAGGCGTTCGCCGGCCTTGAGACAGGCCCGGAAATACTCGCCAACCTCGGCCACCACTTGCTTGAGCAACGCGTTCGGCGCGCCCGTCACTCGCGGCGTATAGGCAAGCAGGTCGAGCAGGTTCAGCCCGACGCGCACTTCGCGCATGGCGATGCCGGTGTCCTGGCCGGTCAGCGCCAGACGCGGCAGGTGCTGCATCAGGCGGTCGAGCAACTGCACGCCCAGTTGCCGGTGTTCGGCGAGGTTGGCCGGCTCGGTCATGCTGACGATGTCTTTCCAGCTGAAACGGGTCAGGCGCTTGGCCGCCAGTTCGGCGCCGAACGGCCGGGCGATCAGCGTCCAGATGAACGCGAACAGCAGCCCCATCGGGCCCGCGAGGTTGGAGTTGACGAAGGCAAAGAAGTCCGCGTCGTACGCACCGGAAATGCTGATGAACGACGAGGTGTTGACCAGCGTCAGCAGCATGCCGAGGTAGAAACGCGGCTGCACCGTCAGGGTACCGACACAGATGAACGGCACCGCGAACGCCAGCACCAGCATCGGAAAGTCATGCAGGTTCGGCAACACCAGAAACAGGTACAGGCTGGCAAACAGCACCGACATTCCGGTCCAGAAAAAGAATCGGTAAATCTGCGGCGCCGGGTCATCCATCGAGGCGAAGAAGCTGCACGACACCGCCGCCAGAATCACCGCGCTGCCGCCGTCGGTCCAGCCCAGCAGGATCCACAACACCGAGGCAACGATGATCGCCAGAATGGTCGAGGCCACCGAATACAGCATCAGCCCACGGTCGAGAAAAGGCGTCAGGCGACCAAGGCGCCAGTGACGATAAACTGCGCGCCAACTGTCCTGGCGCTCACACAGGATCGCGTCCTGCAGGCTGCGGCAGTCCTGCCACAGATCGATGAATTCGCCGAGGCGATACAACGCGTTGGAAAACAGCAACTGCTTGCGATCCTCCAAGGCTTCGGCACTCGGCTGCAGCGCTTCGAGCTGATTTCGCAGGGCTTGCCAGCGCTCCAGATTGGCGTCTTTGTGGCCGAGCCATTCGCGGGTCGCGGTGAGCAGCGGCGCGAATTTCTGCACCAGTTCCGGCGTGCGCCGTTCGAGGGCGTACAGCGAATCTTCGAGGGCATCGATCACCGGCAGCAGGTGGATCATCCGCCCGCGCAACTCCTTGGTGTTGCGTACGGTTTGCGGCCGCGCACCTTCGTGCGGCAACTGGCCGATCATCAATTCCAGGCTGTTGAAACTGCCGACCATGGCCATGCGCAGGGCGGAAACTTCTTCGGGCTGCACGTCGCGGCTGAGGAATTTGAGGCTGTAGGTTGTGGCGTCGGCGAACCATTTGCCCACGGCATCGTTGAACACCGGTGCCAGGCGCCGTGGCCAGAACATCGCGCCGACCACCGCCGCCACGGCGATGCCGAGAAAGATTTCTTCAGTCCGCGACTCGGCCACGTCCCACACCGCCAGCGGGTTGTCGACCACCGGCAGGGCGATCAGCGGCAAGGTGTAGCCGGCGAGCATCAGCGCGTAGTTGTTGGCGGTGCGCAGGTGCAGGGACAGGAACAACAAAATCCCCGTCCACAAGGCAATGACCACCACCAGCACATACGGGCTCTGGACGAACATCGGCACGAACAGCACTGCTGCCGCCGCACCGAGAAACGTACCGATTGCGCGATACAGCGCCTTGGAACTGGTCGGGCCGAGGAACGGGCTGGAAACGATGTACACCGTGGCCATCGCCCAATAGGGACGCGGCATCTGCATGAGCAAGGCGATGTACAGCGCGGTCATCGAGGCCGCGAACGTGCGGATCCCGTAGAACCAGTCCCGCGCGGGGGGCATGCCGGAAAAGAACCCGTTCACGGATTGATCACCGTTGGCGGAGTGGCCGCCTCAAAAGCTCTCAGTACCCGAAGCGTAGCTTCCAGATCGCGCTGGTCGATGCCTTCGAGCACTTCATGACGCAGCCGCACCAGTTGCGCCTCCACCGCTTGCACCAGCTCACGGCCGGCGTCGGTCAGGCTCAGGCATTTGGCGCGACGGTCATGGGCATCTTCGGTGCGGCAGACAAAACCGGCGTGACACAACTGATCGAGCAGGCGCACCAGCGACGGCGACTCCATCCCCGCCGCCTGCGCCACCTGCACCTGGCGCACACCCTCGCCCAAGCGCCCGATCATCAACAACGGGACGGCGCAGGCTTCGGAAATTCCATAGTTGACCAGCGTGGTCTGGCAGATCTTCCGCCAATGCCTGGCGGCCACCACCATGGCACTGCTGATGTTCATCTGAAGAGCGTCGAGGTTATTCGGCACGAGGGAATGCACACACTGTTAGTTTGCTAACTATCAATATCGCATTGGTGGGGAAATTCAGTCAAGTTTTGAAACAAATTGGGTTACGTGCTTCAGCTCAGCGCCTTTTCGCGTTTTCGTAGACGTCGCTTCGCTCGCGCTTACCCACGGCGACTACCGAAACGACCACCCGCTCTTCGATCACTTGGTAAACCAGTCGATAACCGGACGCTTTGAGTTTGATCTTGTAACAATCAGGCATGCCGTGGAGGGAGTCAGCTGGAATACGGGGACGCTCAAGACGCTCAGCCAGCTTCTTTTTAAATTGATCACGCAGCGTATGACCCAGTTTGTTCCACTCTTTGTGAGCGGAAGGCAGAAATTCGAGCTTATAGGTCATCCAGGCTTACCGGTATGGGAGTCTCGTGACTGCGAGAACGAACGATTTCTGCCAACTCGAGATCATCGAGCCGCTCCATCATGGCTTCGTAAACGTCAGCCGGCACCATGTAGCCCATGACCCGGTTGTGATTCAGGACAGCAACTGCTCCTCCGTGCGCGCCGTTAAGCACTGCGGAGGGGTTTTTCTTCAATTCAGAAACACTGACAGCCATATCGGCCAGAACACTTTGCATAATAAAAGACCTCAATTGAGGTCGTAATTCTGGTCTAAGGAAGCATTACTGGCAACCGGACGAGTTGATTGAGCTTACGAACGGTAAGCTGATAATTACCCCCGCCCCTTCCTCAACATCACATCCAACTGATCCACCACCTCCGCCCAATCCGCATCATCGAGAATCTCGTCCCGCAGGAAATCCGCCTGGCTCTTGGTCCAGAAAAACGCGTCGCACAGGTGCAGTTCGGGTTTGAGCGGGGAATGGGTGGCGATGAACTGGTCGATGCTGACCGGGTCGTTGTCCAGGCCGAGCTGTTTGAACAGGGATGGGAGGCTGTGCGTCGGGTTTTCCATTGTTCTGCTCCTTCGAAGACCAGGTGGATGTAATAGATTCGCGAGCAAGCTCGCTCCCTCAGGTTTAGCGCAGAACCTGTGGGAGCGAGCTTGCTCGCGATTGGCGTCGGCACCGACGCTAAAAAAGCTACTGACTCAGTTCCCGCACCTGCGCATGCGGCACCATTTTCAGGAATTCGGGCATGCTCATGTGCAGCAGGTTGTTGTGGTTTCCGGCTTCCAGGTAGATGTCTTTTTGCCGGGTCAGCAGCGGGTCGATGACCATGTCCAGGCCATAGGAGTCGCCCAGTGGCGGTACGGCACCGCGCTCACAGTCGTCGAAGATGTGCGCCAGATTGCTTTCGCGGGTGATTTGCCATTCGCCGCTGCTGCGCACTTTGCTCAAGTCCAGGTGGCGGCTGGCGGGCAGCACCGCCATCAGGTAGTGCCCGTGACGGTCGTCCAGGATCACCGATTTGGCCACCCGTTCTGCGGCAATCCCGGAGACCCGCGCCGTTTCCAGGCTGCTGGACGAGTGCGGGTGGGTGACGATGTCATATTCGCATTGCGCCCGGTTGAGGCTGCTCTGCACTTTCTTGGCCATACGCATGATGCACCTCGGTGCCCACCGACGCTGCGCGACGGACGGTAATGAAACGCTGTGGCTGTCCTTGAAAGTCTAGTCCGGTGAACTGCAAACACCGGGAAATCCGCCCACTGGCGAGGCAGGCAAACTGGTTAAAAATCATCCACCCGCAGCGTCAACTAGACTGTAAGTACAAACCCTGACTCTCACGGAGGGTCACGTGAACATCCGTTGCTGTGCGCTTGCCCTGTTGCTGCTGAGTGGATCGGTGGTTGCGGCAGATAACCCGTTAACCGCCGCCAGCCCGGTCGGTCTGTGGCTGATCACCCTGGGCATCGCGTTTCTGATCGCCGAAGCCGTGCTGCCCAACTACGGGGTGATCGGTCTGGGTGGCATCGTGATGTTTGTGATCGGTGCATTGATCCTGAGCAACGCCGAACTGCCGGTGCCGATGATGATCGGCCTCGGTCTGGTCAGCGCCCTGCTGCTGATCGCGCTGCTGGTCCGCGCCCTGAAAACCCGACCGCGTCATCCGGTCAGCGGCGATGCCGGCCTGCTCGGCAGTGTCACGGCGGTGACGGTGGTGCAACCGCAAGACAGCCGCAATGGCTGGGTGCAATTACAGGGAGAACGCTGGCAGGTGCTGAGCGCCACGCCGCTGCACACCGGGCAAGCGGTGCGCGTGGTCGGGCGCAAGGGCCTGTTGCTGCAAGTGGCCGCGACTGACGCGGCACCGCTCGGAGAGTGATCATGGGTCTGCAAATCGGTTTTGTCGCGCTGCTGCTGTTGCTGATCGCCCTGGCCGGCTCGACGTTCCGCATCCTGCGCGAATACGAACGCGGCGTGGTGTTCCAGCTCGGACGCTTCTGGCAGGTCAAGGGGCCGGGGCTGATCCTGCTGATTCCGGTGGTGCAGCAAATGGTCCGGGTCGATCTGCGCACCATCGTCCTCGATGTGCCGCCGCAGGACGTGATTACCCGCGACAACGTGTCGGTGAAGGTCAACGCGGTGCTGTACTTCCGCGTGCTCGATCCGCAGAAAGCGATCATCCAGGTCGAGGATTTCCTCATGGCCACCAGCCAACTGGCCCAGACCACTCTGCGCGCGGTGCTCGGCAAACATGAACTGGATGAACTGCTGGCCGAGCGCGAACGCCTGAACATCGACATCCAGCAAGTGCTCGACGCCCAGACCGACACCTGGGGGATCAAGGTCGCCAACGTCGAGATCAAGCACGTCGACCTCAACGAGTCGATGGTGCGCGCCATCGCCAGGCAGGCCGAAGCCGAGCGGGAACGGCGCGCCAAGGTGATCCACGCCGAAGGCGAATTGCAGGCCTCGGAAAAACTCATGCAGGCCGCCGAAATGCTCGGCCGCCAGCCCGGCGCCATGCAGTTGCGCTACATGCAGACCTTGAGTTCGATTGCCGGCGACAAGAGCTCGACCATCGTCTTTCCGTTGCCGATCGAACTGCTCAAGGGGATGGCGGATCTGTCGGCGAAATCGTGAGCGCGCGCAAGCGTTCCAGCGCGGCATAGGGCGCACGGGCGCAATGTTCGACCCGCGCCTGCAACAACGCCGATGCTTCACGGCGCTTGTGTTGGCCATCGACGACAAAGGGTTGTGACGGCTGCTTCGCGTGCTGCGCCGTCGCCGCCAGCGCCTGTTCACACTGCGCGGCACTCAGCCCGAAAAACCTCGCCAGCCGTCCGCTCATCGCCTCGGGCAATTCGCTGTAATTCAGCACCAGCCCGGCAGACTCACGGCAATGCACCCAACCGGCCTCCAGCAAGCGCCCAAGCCGCCGGGCGATGAAATCCTCGTGCCCCTCGAACGGCAAATCATCGTCCAGCACACAATCGCCGAGCGCTCCCGGCACCATGTGCAGGCCGGGACGGCGCAGGTGCGACACGGCGATTTCCAGCGGATCACGATAGACAAACAGCCACGGCGTATCGGGAAAACACTCGCGCAGAAGAGGCCATTCGCCGATGTTCCAGGCGTCGAGTTTGATCACCAGCCGCTGCTCCTGGCCGCCCCGCCGCTGACCGTACGCCGAGAGCAATCCGGCGATGGCCGCGCGGCGTTCTTCGTCCGGCAGATCACTGCGCAGCAAGGCATCAAGGGGCGGCGGCTCCGAGACCACGATGTGATCGTCGAGCCGGGCAAGCATCTGACTGATCAGCGTCGAACCGCACCGCGAGGCGTGCAGGATCAAGGCGCTCGGCGGCAGACCCGGACTGAGCGCTTGCCAGTCCATAAGCGCCGACAAGGGTGTTTGCCGGCGGAACGCCTGATTGAACGGCAGACGCAACGCGTCTTCGACAGCTTCACGAAAGAACGGCTGATGCAGCGGGGTGTCGCCGAACCAGCACCAGTCGACCTGCCATTGCCCGGCGGTTTTCCAGACGCGAATCGGCAACCAGCCGTCGAAATTCACAGGCGCCATTGCTCGTTCCATGACCGACGACCGTTACGCATCGCGGCCAGCAGTTCTTCACGGGAAAAGTGCAGGCCGCGTTCAGCGGCCAACGCCAGCGTCCGGACAGTAAAGGCTTCGGGGTCGTGCACTGCCTGCAACGTCGCGGACAACATCGGATCCGTGACCAGCAACCGTTGAAAACGCTGCAACGCCGTCTCCACGCCATCAGGCAGCGGAGTACTCGGCAACCCGTCAACGATCATCTGCGCAAGCCATGGCGCGGGGTGGCAATCGAGCACCAGATGAACCCGTGCCGTGCAGTCGCGATTGTCGACCCGATGCGGTCGGGCGAGATCGAGAAACCAGCATTCCCCCGCCGTCATCGGCATCCGCTGACCGTCGAGCCAGAAATCCACGGCGGGCGGGCTGAGCAGCGGAATGTGCAGGCGCAAATCGGCGTCCGCACCCTCAAGATCGTAGTCGCGATGCTCATGGATCTGCCCGCCCGGCCCCAGTCGTAAAAGCCGCGCGCTGACGATCTCCAGCGGCAGATCCCGCAGGGCCAGTTGCCAGCGACCATCATTCAGCCAGGGGGCGCGTTGTACGGGCTCGGCACTGCCGGGGGACAGTTCGGTCAGCGCATCGGCGGCGGAAATCAGCGCCACGCCGCTCCAGTCGCCGGCGAAATAAGCGGTGTTGAAATGGCCGCGCCAGGCAGCGTCGTCAATCGCCGCCAGTGCCTGCAACAGCAACGGCAGGTCCACCGTCACCGGCAACCGCGAGAACGCCGGTCGGCTCATACCTTGGGCAACACCGCTGTTTCGCCGAGCCAGGTCAGCAACCGGTCCAGACAGGCGTCGACCGTCAGCGTGCCGGTGTCGAGCACCAGCGAAGCCTGGGCCGGCGCCTCGTAAGGCGCCGACACACCCGTGAACCCGGCCAGCTCGCCGCGTCGGGCCCGGGCGTAATGCCCTTTCGGATCGCGCTGCTCGCACACCGACAGCGCAGCGCTGCACCAGACCTCGCGATAGTCCTCACCCAAACGGCGGGCAAACACTTCGCGCAGTTCCGCCAGCGGGGCGATCATCGCCAGAATCACGATCTGCCCGTTCTCCACCAGCAACGCCGCCAGCTCACTGGCGCGGCGAATGTTTTCCAGGCGATCGGCATCGGTAAAACCCAGGTCGCGGTTGAGCCCGACGCGCAAGCCGTCGCCATCGAGCACCACGCTTTGCAGACCACGACTGAACAACTCGGCGTGTAACGCCTGGGCAAGGGTCGATTTGCCCGCCGCCGGCAAGCCGGTCAGCAGCATCGCCGTGCCGCGATGGCCGTTGCGGGCCTCGCGTTGGGTACGGCTGATGCTGGCGGTCGGCGCCAGCACGTCACTGCGCGGAGGCATGGGCCACCGGCAGCGAAATATCCCCCGAGGCCCACGCCGCTTCGCGGTTGGCCAGCGCCGTGGCGATCGACTGGACTTCGGTCGATTGCACCTGATCCGGCAGCGGGTCGAGACCAGCGCTGGCGAAAATCTGGCCGTAGGCATTGCGCAGATCGGCGTAGGACAGGTCACGACGCAAATCGGCCTGCAAGGTATTGAGCTCGCCCTGAATCAGGTCCAGCTCACCAATGCCGTCGGCCTGACGACGGTTACGCAACTGACCGACGATTTGCCCGTCGATGTCCGACAGTTGCTGGTTGGTCTTGAACTGGCGCAGCGCCTCCTGATAGTTGGCGTTGGCCACGTAGAGCTGCGCCAGCACTGCAATCGACATCGCCTGACGCCGTGCGGTGGCGACTTCTTCACCGGCCTTGGCCACGTCGATGGCCGCCGGGGCGGAGATCACGTTGAACAGGTTCCAGGTGACCTTCACGCCGTAGTCGGCCCAGCCCTGTTCGACCAGGAACGAGTTGCTGTCGTAATGCCCGCCGGCGGAAAACTCCAGGCCCGGCAGCAGTCGCAGCATGGCCTTGCGGGTTTCGGCGGCGCTGATCCGGGTCTGGTAATCCTGCTCGCGCAGTTCCGGACGACTGGTCAGGGCTTCCTGCTCGAGTTTGGTCAGGTCGACCTTGAGTTCCGGGATCTGATAACCGTCATCGGTGGCCAAAGTCAGGTTGGTGCCCAGCGGCAGGTTGATCAGGGTCGCCAGTTCGGTTTTCGCCAGCGACAGCGCGCGGCGTTGTTCTTCCAGTTGTCGGGTCGCCTCGATCAGCGAACGCTGGTAGCCGAGCGACTGCACCGGATCGCCGATGCGTTGCTCGCTCATGCTTTCGCTGTTGCGGCGGGCGGTGTCGACCCGCGCCATCAGGCTGTCGATCTGTTTGAGCAGACGTTCGGCGGCCATCGCCCGCCAATAGGCCGAGCGCACGTCCTGGACGATGGTGTTGATCACCTTGCGCCGGCGCTCCTGAACAATCAGCCGCTGGTCGCCTTGCTGCTTGGCGCTGATATAACTGACGCCGAAATCGAGGACGTTCCAGACCATGGTCAGGTCGGCGACTTCGCGGTCGCGGTCCTGAGAGGTCGACGGTTCCAGGGACTGGGTGCCGGTACGCACACTCTGGCTGCTGGAGGCGCTGACGTTGTTGCGCCCGACGTAACCGGCGTCCAGCGCCATGCGCGGCAGCATGTCGAAACTGGCGAGGTCGAGCTGCCGCTTGGCCAGCGCTTCCTCCATGATTTTCAAGCGGCCTTCGAGGTTGTACTTCACCGCACGAGCCATGGCCTGGTGCAGGGTCAGCGGACCGCTCAGCGGTTCCTGGCCCTTGTACATGCTTTGCAGGTCGGCCCGGGCCCGTTGTTCACTGACACTGCGTTCGATCGGTTCACTGGTTACTGCACATCCGCTGATCGCCAGCGCCAGCAGGCTGGCGCCGAACAACTTCTGACTTTTCTTCATCCCTGGATCGCCCCTAGGTCCCGCACATATGTGAATTGTTGTGTGTTGTCAGGCCGGCATTTCGCTGATGCCGACCTGTTGCAGCGCCGCTGCCAGGTTGTCGACCCGGTGCTGCTCGCTGTCCTTGATCTGTTGCAGTTGCTGGCCCAGGGTCGGCGCGCCGAATACGCCGCGCAGGCCCTGGGAAAGATCGCCGCCCTTGATCGACTGGCTGCCGAAGGCGTTCAGCGAATCGCGCTCGGCGCTGCTGTCCTGATTGAACAGGCTCGACAGCGTGCTGCTGCCGAACACCCCGCCATCGCCGCCGCCGAATCCGAGGAAGCCATGGCCGGAACCGTCACCGCCTTTGTCACTGCTGGTGAAGACCTGAGCAATGAAGCTTGGGCTCAGCGCACCGCGGTTGATGAAGATATCCCCCAGCGGACGGATGCCGTTGCCGATCACCCGTTGCTCGAACAACGGCGCGAAAGTCAGCGGTGAACCGAGGTCGCCGGTGGGCGGCGTGAAAACGATCGGTTGCAGCGGAACGTTCGGCGGTGGCGGCGGCACGACCGGATCGCTGCTGCGGAACTCCGGATCCGGCGTCACCACGATCAGCGGAGAAGTGGGTGTCACAGGAGGCACCGTGTTGATCACGTAATTGCCGGAACTGCTGACGCCACTGCCGCTGTTGCCGGAAAGGTCGCTGACCCCCGCCGTGTTGAGGCTGATCGCGTTATTGGTGCTGTTGACGTTGGCGTTTGGCGTCAGGGTCGCGGTCCAGGTCTTGCCGCCGTCGCTGCTGCTCAGGTTGGACAAGGTGCCGTTGGCCACGCTGAGGTCCGACAGGTCGAAACCGCTCACCGCTTCGTTGAAGGTGATGGTCACTTGCGAGGTCTGGCCGACGCCCAGGTTTGGATTGGCGATCACCACCGTGGCGGTCGGCCGTTCGCTGTCGAGGGCGTAGTTGTTCGATACCGCCACCGTGCTGCCGGCGTTGCCTGCAAGGTCGGTGACATTGCTGGTGTCCAGCGCGATGAAGTTGCTTGGGTCGGTGACATTCGCAGTCGGCGTGAAGGTCGCGGTCCAGGTCTTGCCGCCGTCGCTGCTGCTCAGATTGCTCAGATCCCCGTTGGTCACGCTCAGGTCGGACAGGTCGAAATTGCTCACTGCCTCGCTGAAGGTGAAGGTCACCGTGGTGGTCTGGCCGATGCCCAAATGTGGGTTGGCGACCACAATGCTCACCGTCGGCCGGGTGGCGTCGAGGATGTAGTTGTTGGAAATGGCGATGCTCGCGCCGAGGTTGCCGGCCAGGTCCTGGACGCCGCCGGTGTCGATCAGGATCAGGTTGGTCGGGTCATTCACGTTGGCTGTCGGCGTGAAGGTCGCGGTCCAGGTCACGCCGCCGTCGCTGCTGGCCAGGTTCGACAACGAACCGTTGGCGACACTGATGTCGCCCAGATCGAACCCGATCACCGCTTCGCTGAAGGTGATGGTGACGGTGGTGGTTTCACCGATACCGAGGCGGTTGTCGGCAACCACAATGGTGGCGGTTGGCAGCGCGGTGTCGATGGCAAAGTTGTTGGAGTCCGTGCTGCCGATACCGCTGTTGCCTGAGACGTTGGTCACGCCGGCATTGTTCAGGCTGATCAGGTTGGTGGCGTCAGTGACATTGGCCGTCGGGGTGAATGTCGCGGTCCAGGTGATACCGCCGTCGCTGCTGCTGACGTTGCTCAATGTGCCGTTGGCGATGGTCAGGTCGCTGTTGTCGAAGCCGCTCACCGCTTCGTTGAAGGTGATGGTCACCAGCGAGGTTTCCCCGGCCTTGAGCGAAGTGTCGGCCACGACGATGGTGGCGGTCGGCACCTGGGTCTGCACCTGATAGTTGGCCGAACTGGTGGTGCCGGTGCCGGAGTTGCCGGCCAGGTCGGCGATGCCGGTATTGTTCAGGACAATCAGGTTGGTGAGATCGGTCACACCGATGTTCGGCGTGAAGGTGGCCGTCCAGGTGATACCGCCGTCGCTCGACGAAACATTGCTCAGGGTGCCGTTGGCGACACTCAGATCGGCGTTGTCGAAACCGGTCACGGCCTCGCTGAAGGTGAAGGTCACCAGCGCTGTTTCACCGGGGCGCAAATCGCTGTCGCTCATCACAATCGTGGCTGTCGGGCGCTGACTGTCGACCGCGTAGTTGTTGGAGTCGGTCGTGCCGCTGCCGGCGTTGCCCGCCAGGTCGGTGATGCCGGTGTTGTCCAGGGTGATCAGGTTGGTGGTGTCGGTGATCCCCGCCGCTGGCGTGAAGGTCGCCGTCCAGGTGATACCGCCGTCACTGCTGCTGACTGCACTCAATGTACCGTTGGCGATGGTCAGGTCGGCGTTGGTGAAACCGGTCACCGCTTCGCTGAAGGTGATGGTCACCAGCGAGGTCTGGCCGACGCCAAGTGCGGTATCGGCAACCACGATGGTTGCGGTCGGGCGCTGGGTATCGATGGCGTAGTTGTTGGAATTCGTGGTGCCGACACCGGCGTTGCCGGACAGGTTCTGGACACCGCTGTTGTCCAGGGTGATCACATTGGTGGTGTCGGTGATGTTGCTGGTCGGCGTGAAGGTCGCGGTCCAGGTAATGCCGCCGTCGCTGCTGCTGACCGCACTCAACGTGCCGTTGGCGATCGTCAGGTCGGCATTGGTGAAACCGGTCACCGCTTCGCTGAAGGTGATGGTCACCAGCGACGTTTCGCCGATCTTCAGACTGGAGTCGGACACGATGATGGTCGCGGTCGGCACCAGGGTGTCGATGGTGTAGTTGTTGGAATTGGTCGTGCCACTGCCGGCATTGCCGGCCAGATCGGCGATGCCGGTATTGGCCAGCGTGATGACGTTGGTCGCGTCGTTGACGCCCAGGTTCGGCGTGAAGGTCGCCGTCCAGGTGATGCCGCCATCGCTGCTGCTCACCGCCGTCAGCGTGCCGTTGGCAATCGTCAGGTCGGCGTTGGTGAAACCGCTGACCGCTTCGCTGAAGGTGATGGTCACCAGCGAGGTTTCGCCGGCAGTGAGGTTGCTGTCGGCGACCACGATGGTCGCGGTTGGCCGCACCGTATCAATCGCATAATTGTTGGAATCGGTGGTGCCGCTGCCGGCGTTGCCCGCCAGGTCGGCAACGCCGGTGTTGTCCAGGGTGATCAGGTTGGTGGTGTCGTTGATACTGGCGCTCGGCGTGAACGTCGCCGTCCAGGTGATGCCGCCATCGCTGCTGCTGACCGCACTCAGCGTGCCGTTGGCGACAGTCAGGTCGGCGTTGGTGAAACCGCTGACCGCTTCGCTGAAGGTGATGGTCACCAGCGAGGTTTCACCGATCCGCAGGTTGTTGTCGGCCACCACGATGGTCGCGGTCGGGCGCAAGGTATCGATGGCGTAGTTGTTGGAGTCGGTGGTCCCGCTGCCGATGTTGCCGTTCAGGTCTGCAATGCCGGTATTGTTCAGCGTGATCAGGTTGGTCGCGTCGGTGATGCTGGCGGTCGGTGTGAACGTCGCCGTCCAGGTGATGCCGCCATCGCTGCTGCTGACCGCCGTCAATGTGCCGTTGGCAATGGTCAGGTCGGCGTTGGTGAAACCGGTCACCGCTTCGCTGAAAGTGATGGTCACCACCGAGGTTTCGCCGATCCGCAGGCTGCTGTCGGCCACCACGATGGTTGCGGTCGGGCGCGCAGTGTCGATGGCGTAGTTGTTGGAGTTGGTAGTGCCGCTACCGGCGTTGCCGGCCAGATCGACGACCCCGGTGTTGTCCAGGGTGATCAGGTTGGTGGTGTCGGTGATGTTGGTGGTCGGCGTGAGCGTGGCGG
The DNA here is from genome assembly GCF_056626735.1 of Pseudomonas sp. 1. NCBI lineage: Bacteria > Pseudomonadati > Pseudomonadota > Gammaproteobacteria > Pseudomonadales > Pseudomonadaceae > Pseudomonas > Pseudomonas sp. 1. The sequence continues at coordinate 338,327 of NZ_JBWXMQ010000004.1, forward strand.
TCCAGGTGATGCCGCCATCACTGCTGCTCAGGCCGGTCAGCGTACCGTTGGCCACCGTCAGGTCGGCGGTGGTGAAACCGCTGACCGCTTCACTGAAGGTGATGGTCACCTGCGAGGTTTCGCCCGCCGCCAGATTGCTGTCGGCGACGACAATGGTCGCGGTCGGGCGCGCCGTATCGATCACGTAGTTGGTCGAATCGGTGGTGCCGCTGCCGGCGTTGCCGGCCAGATCGGCAATACCGGTGTTATCCAGAGTGATGACGTTGGTGGTGTCGGTGATACTGGCGCTCGGCGTGAACGTCGCCGTCCAGGTGATGCCGCCGTCGCTGCTGCTCACGGCGCTCAGCGTACCGTTGGCGATGGTCAGGTCGGCGTTGGTGAAACCGGTCACCGCTTCGCTGAAGGTAAAAGTCACCGTCGAGGTATCGCCGATCTTCAACGCCGTATCGGACATCGCGATGGTCACGGTCGGCCGTACGGTATCGATCGCATAGTTGGTGGAGTTGGTTGTGCCGACGCCCGCCACGCCGTCGCTGATTGCGGTCACTCCGGTGTTGTCGAGGGTGATCAGGTTGGTGGCGTCGGTGATGTTGTTGGTCGGGGTGAAGGTCGCCGTCCAGGTCAGGCCGCCGTCGCTGCTGCTGACCGCTGTCAGTGTGCCGTTGGCAATGGTCAAGTCGGCGTTGGTGAAACCGGTGACCGCCCGACTGAAAGTGATGGTCACCAGCGAGGTTTCGCCGATTTTCAGCGCTGTGTCCGACATCACGATGGTCGCGGTCGGCGGTTCCACATAAGCGGTGTTGAGGGTGCCGCCATTGTTGTAGATCGCCGCAAAAGCCAACGGCACCGAGCCCGTGACGCCGCCCCCCAGCTCCAGGCCACCGGAGCCGCTGCCCGCCGCGTTGCCGCTGATGGCACTGAAGTTGGAGGCGGTAATCAGTACCGTGCCGCCCTGGTTCCAGATCGCACCGACCCCGCGTCCGCCGTCGCCGCCGTTCTGGTTGTTGCTGCCCTGGCCACTGCCACCACCGCCACCGCCGCCCGCACCGATGTTATTGCTGATGACCGACGTGCCGACGATTTTCAGGGTCCCGGTAGAAGCGTTGTAAATGCCGCCGGCGGCGTTACCGCCCGCGCCGCCGACCTTGTCCCAGCCCGAGCCGCCACCGCCGCCACCGATGGATATCGTGCCGTTGCTGGCCGTGCCGCCGTTGCCGCCGTTGCTGTAATACGACACGCCGACACCGCCGGCACCACCGGTGGTGGAACCACCGCGCCCGCCCATGTGCGTTGCGTCATAGCCGCCGCCGTAGCCACCGACGCCACCGCTGCCGGCCTGGCCGCCCAGCGTACCGATGCCCGGACCGGCCGTACCGCCATGGCCGCCACCCTGGCCGCCAAGACCACCGCCACCGCCGCCACCGCCGCCGTAGTTGGCGCCGGTGACACCCCCGCCACCGCCACCACCCGCAGCTGCGTTACCGGTAACCGAAACATTGTTCAGCGTGAGAATGCCGGCGTTGAAGATCCCGCCGCCCATGGCGCCGGTGGCGCTATTGCCACCATTACCGCCGTTGCCGGACACCAGGCCCCGAGTGATCACCAGACCATCCAGGGTCACCGTGCTGCCGGAGGTGATTTCCACTACCCGCGTCCGGTATTGGCCATCGAGCGTGACGTCGGCAACCCCGTCGTTGTTCAGGTCGCCATCGACGGTGATGTTCTTGTTGATCAGCAATTCGGACGTGAGCTGCACCGTCATGCCGGAGCTGAAGGTCACGATGTCGCCGTTCTGCGCCGAGGCGATGGCCGCGCGCAGCGAGCCGACCCCGGTGTTGGCATTGTTGGTGGCGGTCCAGGTGGCGAGGCCCCACTGGTATTCGCTCATCGCCTGGGTCGACAGCACGTTGGCGCTTTCGATAGAGCCGGTGGCGATCTCCAGGTCCCAGTCGCCGCCCACGCCGGTGCGGTTGCTGGAGGCGGCCACGTCGCGCCCGGTCAGTTGCGCCAGCGAGTCGACGAAACTCAGCCCACGGTCACCCTCGGCGGTGTAGCAGCCGTAGATCAGGATGTCGCCGCCCACGTTCATGTCCTTGCCGATCTCCGCCAGGATCGCGCTGCGCTGGGCGACGTTGTCGGCCGACAAATAACTGTTGCCCAGCCACAGGTCGCCGGCATTGCCGTGGGCAATGATCTGCACCGAGCTCACGCCATGATGCTGATCGAGATAATCGGCGATCTGCTGCAAGCCGTCCTTGCCCGCATCGAGCTTGACCACTTGCGTGCCGGGCGCCACGCCCTTGAGCAGGCTGTCGGCATCCTTGACCCGGGAATCGACGAACACCACGCTCTGCCCCGGCACCGCAACCGGGCTGGCAGCAGGCGTGGCATCGGCCTGGCCGTGGGTGTCCTTGCTGGCGCTCGGGTGGTCGGCGGCCGGCGCTTTCGCGGCATCGGCGGTGGCATGGCTGTCAGCCTGGGCGGCGGTGTCGGCCACGGTGGCCGCAACGGCGCCGTCGAACAGCATGCGCGGTTCCAGCGACATGATCATGGGCGCCGCCAGCGTCCGTTGGCCCTCGGTAACCCGCGACTTTTGCTTGCTCCACCACATGTTGCTCACCCGGACTCGAACACAGTTGTTGATGCATCAATGAAAAACGCCGCGATCAACTGATCGCGGCGTCGGACTTCATACGAATCACATTGGCAGCGCTGGCCGAGCCATCGAGCCAGAAGGACAGATCGGCGTATTGCTTGAACAGGTCCGGCGGCAGAATCGTGCGCCGCGACTGCAAGGCAACCTTGGGTTTGACCTTGTGCAGGCCGGCCACGCCCAGGGCCTGGTCGAACTCCGGCGCGTCATAGGCCAGATGCTCGAAATCGTGCTCGAACCAGGGTTCGCCGATGAAATCGTAGACCAACCGCAGTACGCGCTCCGGGGCCTGGGTCAGCAGGTCGTAATCGACGATCAGCAGCGAATCGGCGTGCTCGCCGTAATAGGCTTCCTTGAGCGCAGCCCAGGCAAAACCCACCAGACGGTTGCGCTGAGCCAGGGTTTCGCAGCGGCTGTAGACGGTGTTGCGCTCGACCGCATCGCCGAACAGCTTGGTGTTTTCGAAAGGATTGGCGCGATACAGCCGCTCCAGGCTGTCCATCACCCAGGCGACGTTGCGCACACAGGCGATGACCTTGGCTTTGGGAAACAGATCATTGATCGCCGGCAGGCGCGAGCTCCACTGGCGGTTGGTGTCGAAGACCACCGGTTTGTCGGCCTTGTCGGCGTAATAGGAATCGAACAGGCCGCGCAACAGGCGGCGGCGCATGTCGGTGTCGATCACCGCGCCGAATTCGCTGCCGGCGCTGCATTGTTCAAGGACGCCGGAAAACAGTGCGCCGACCGGGCTGGTCATGCCGGCATGGAAGCGCGGATTCTGCAGAAGGATCGCAGAAAGGAGGGTCGAACCTGAGCGCGGCAAGCCGGAGATAAAGTGGAACTGCTGCAATCCCTTCACCTTATTTGTAAGTCCTTTTGTCTGACGAGCGTAATCCAACAATACCCTTTCGACTACTAGTGTTTTGATATCAAAACAGAGCAAAACAGACTTAAAAATTCATTTTTTATCGCGAATAAAATGGTGAAGCGTTTAAGTCAGTTTTCTTCCGGTCCATTGGGCAGAGGTAACGAAAAAAGTCGCGCTTTCGCGCCACCCGCCTGGACCTGATCCCGCAACTGCCAGGTCGCAGGCAAGGGCAGGAATGGATCCGGCATCTCCGCATCCAGGTCACCGATCAACCAGACCCGGGCACTGCCCTGTGGCAATTCGCTCAGTCGATCCAGGTAAACGCCATCGGATACCAGCGTGCCGAAACCGTAGTGGTTCGGACGCGTGGAGCGGCCCTCGGCGGTGGGCGGCGTAAACAGCCGGACTTGAGCGTCAGTGCGGTTGTAATAGACGTAACTGAGGTACCAGAGCATGTCGCTGATGACGATCCGGTCGCCGCTGGCGAAGTGGCGATTGACGTAATCGACCATGACGTCGAACTGGTCGTTGCGGTCGACCGTGGCGTTGGCGTTCACCCCGATCATCTCGACCCCGACCAGCGACAGCAGCACCGCGACCGCCAGCACGCGCACGCTGGTGTAGAGGCGGTCGATGGCCAGCGCTGCCAGCATCGGCAGCCCCAGCGCGTAGGCGGTCAGATAACGCTCGACGAACACCGGCGTGACGAAAGACACGGCGAACACCAGCAACAACGGCACGCCGGTGTAGAGCGCCAGCAGGACGCTGCCATGGCTCACGCTGCGATCCCGGGCGACGGCGACAGCCGCCAGCACCAGCAAGGCCAGCGGCACACCGCCGAACAGCAACAACGGAAGCTGCTCGCCCTCATCCTGGATCAGCCAGAGCCAGATCATCGACGGCAGCGAAGACAGGGCCACCGGGTCTTCCCAGCCCACATCGCCGCCAGCCTTGAGGGCGTCCATGTGTTGCAGCAGTTCAAGCAGGTTCGGCAGCCACGGCAGGTAGAGCACGACGATGGCCAGATTGGCCAGCCACCAGTCCTTGCGCTGGAGATGCTTCAGGCGAAAACCCGGCAACAGCCGGATCAGCCCCAGATACAGCCAATGGCTCAGCGCCGCGAGCACGGCGAAATAATGGGTATACAGCGCAGCGGTCATCAACAGCGCGTAGATCAGCAGATAGCGGTGACGCTGCGGGCGCCGGATCCATTTGACCAGCACCAGCGTCGCGCCGACCAGCAGCAAGCCAAGCAACGCGTACATGCGCACTTCCTGGCTGTAGCGCACCGCCGTCGGCAGCAGCGCCAGCAATACCCCGGCGATGATCGCGGCGCGGCGGGTAGCCAGCCGGTCGACCAGGCTCACACCGAGCCCGACCGTGGCGATGCCGGCCAGTGCACTGAAACTGCGAATGGCCAGGATGCCGTCGCCGAACATCCCGATCCAGCCGTGCAACAGCATGAAGTACAGCGGCGGATGCACGTCGAACGCGGCGTGCGTCCAGATCCCGTCCAGCGAATAGCGCGCCAGCAGCAGGCTCGAACCTTCATCGCCCCAGATCGCGGCAGCCGTCAGGTCATAAAAACGCACCACGGTTGCCAGCAGCAGGATCGGTATCAACCAGTGCTGGCGTGCCCAGCGCAACAGACGCCGGACACCGGCATTCGGTGCGGCGAACGGATCCTGGGTATCCCCCAGCGGCGTCTCGCGAAGGAACTCCATCAACCTCCCCTCAGCGTTTTTGCGAACACAATTGCGTCATCAACTGCGAACACTTTAGGCCAGCGCCGAAGTCGATGCGCGGATACGACGACGTCCGGCAAGTCCGTCGATCCGGGTCTACGCTAGGGCTTGGCGTGACCTGCCCGCGCAAAAGGAAGGAGTCAGCAAAACGTTTCTACCGGCCCGACAACAAGGGCGAACGCGCGGCGCGCCGACCACACAACAGAAGGATGAGGAACCATGGAAGTCTTTATGGGTACGATTCAACCGTTCGCCTTCAACTTTGCCCCCAGTGGCTGGGCCTTGTGCAACGGGCAAATCCTGAGCATCTCGCAATACCAGGCGCTGTTCGCCTTGCTGGGCACTTACTACGGCGGCAATGGCACGACCAACTTTCAACTGCCCAACCTGCAAGGTCGCGTGCCTGTCGCACAAGGCAATGGCCTGGGTCTGACACCGCGCGTCATCGGTCAGGTGTACGGCACCGAAAACGTCACTGCCACCATCGCCAACATGCCCAACCACACTCATGCCATGACCGGCCTCACCGCCAACACGGCCTTGTCGCTGGCCGTACCTGCCAGCAATCCGGCGACCGTGCCGACCGCCACCAACTCGTACCTCGGCGCGTCCGGCGGCGGTCCGGGCTCGGCGAACATTTACTCTGACGCCCAAGGCGCCACGCCGGTGCCACTCAAGGGTGTGACCACCACCGTCACCGGTGACATTTCCTCCACCGGCGGCAGTCAGCCACTGCCGATCCTGAACCCGGCCCTGGTCCTCAACTTCAGCGTTGCCCTCAACGGCCTGTTCCCGTCGCGCAACTGAGCAAACGCCGGGGGCTTCACAGCCCCCGGCCGTTCTTTTTTTCACTGGAGTCAGACCATGCTGCAAACGGTTCAGATTCAACACGTCCAGCCGTTGCTTGGACAGCAACGCACGCTGCACCTGCCCGATGGCACGGCATTGCCGATTCAGATCGAGCACCTTGATGAGGTTCCGGCGGCAAAAACCCGCTACAGCGAACGGATGCCCTTCTGCCTCGAATTCAACAGCCTGGTGCCGACCGAATTCGTCGACGGTTTATGCGCGCTGGAACTGCCGGAGCTCGGCCGGGTGGAGGATATTTTCGTGTCGCGGGTGCCGGCGATGGGGCGGGATCCGCAGTTGGGTTATTTCTGCATTTCCTTCAACTGAAACCCCGACTCACTGCGGGTACCACACCAACCGCTCCGCCGCCGGATTGCGCTCTTCCACGGCAAACCCCAGCGCCAGGTAATGCTGGCGCGCATGGAGGTTGTTGGCCCAGACCACCGTCGCCACCGGGCAGCGCACTTGCTGCGCGGCTTTTTGCACGCCTTGCAGCACGGTTCGTCCGTAACCCTTGCCCCGGGCCTGGGGAATGAAGGCGAGGTACAACACGCGAATTTCATTGACGCCGAAATCGGTGCTGAGTGCACCGATGGCGGTGCCGAGTTTTTCCACGATGTAGTGCATGGCGTCGGGATGGTTTTCACCCATGCCCTGCTCCTGCACCTGAAACTGCTGGGCAACGATTTGCTGTACCTGTTCCTGCTCGCCGTCGATCCATTGCAGATCCGGCCGCGCCGACTGATACAGGCTTTGCAGAAACGGCCCGTCAGTCGCCCGCGAAGGCCGCACCACCAATCCGTCCGCCGCCAGGTTGTCCGTCATCTTCATGCTCCCTAGAAACCGCTTTCCCTGACCCCCAACGCCGCCATTCGGCGCCAGGCCACACCGAGCACCGATTCGCCGCTGCCCTGCAACACCACCACGCCGCGCAGCGGCTGCACCGGGGTCGGTGCCTGATCCAGCGTAGTCAAACGCACGCCGTATTGCGCCTGCACCGGTTCCGCCCGTTGCTGCTGATCGCGGCGCACGGCAATCGGTCCGTGGTGATCGGAGGTCAGCGCCTCCTGATCGACATAAGCCACACCGTTAGTGTCGATTTCATTGAGTTGCACCGCGATGGCGGCATGCATCGGGTCGTCGGCGATAAACCGCCCGGTGGCCCCGGGCTTGACCCGCCAAAGTTCGGCCTCGGCCAGATAACCGCGCAGTCGCGTGCCGTCCTCGACCACCCGCGCCAGCGCATCCTTGCTCGACAGCCAGCGGCCCGGCGTCAGATTCGGCAGCAGGTCACGCACGGTGCCGGCATGGGGCGCACGCAACAGCAGACGTTCGCGTTGGGCGGTCAGGCCGCGATACTCCGCCACCGCTTCGGCGAGACGCTGCTCGACGATGCCGGCATCGGCAGCGGTTTCACTGCGGCCGGCCTGCCGACGCATCAGCAATTGCTGGATGCGGATTTCCCGGCGGACGATGGCCTGCCGCGAATCGAGGTCCGGCGATTCCAGTTCGATCAGCACATCGCCCTGAGCAACGGTCTGACCATCCGCGACCTTCACGGCTTTGACCCGCGCCGCTGTCGGCGCGTGCAAGGCACTGGCGCGACCGCCCTCGAGCATCGTCGGCAACTCGACCGAGCTGCGCCACGGCACGATCAGCACCAGCAACAAACCGAGTACCACCAGGCTGCTGAGCAGCACGCGGGGGCCGTGAGCCTGTTCGCGGCGGCTCCACCACTGGCGCCACTCACTCATGATCGGCAGAAAGATGAACCACACCAGTTCCACCAGCATCAGGAAGATCCCCAACACCTTGAAGAACAGGTGATAGACCGCCAGCGCGATCCCGAAAAACAACGCCGCACGCCATAACCACGAGCCATACCCCCAGATCAGCAAACGCCGCTGCATCGTCGGCGACCAAGGCTCCGGCGCCGGTGCGCCATAGCCGAACAGTAATTCCCGCAGCCGCCAGCGACACAGGGCAAAGGCCCGGCCCTGGAGGTTGTCGACTTCCCACAAGTCGCTGAGCAAAAAGTAACCATCGAAGCGCATGAACGGGTTGAGATTGACCACCAGCGTGGTGATCCACGTCGCGCTGGCGAGCATGAACGCCGCCGTGCGACCGGGCCCGTCCGGCAGGAACGACCAGACCAGCAGCGCAAGGCTCGCCAGCAGCAATTCCGCCAGCACGCCACCGGCACCGATCAGCAGTCGCGCGCGTCGGTCATTGACCCGCCAGGCATCGCTGACATCGGTGTAGAACATCGGCAGCAGGACCATGAATGCCACGCCCATGCTCTGCACCCGACACCCGGCGCGCTTGGCCATGAACGCATGACCGAACTCGTGACACAGCTTGGCGAAAAACAGCGCGACGCCGAACGCGATCGCGCCACCGAGGCTGAACAGGTGCGGAAAAGTGCCGACGAACCGCTGCCAGTCCCGCGACACCAGAAACACCCCGAGCGCCAGCGTCGCCGGCAGACCGTAGCGCAACATCTTCGGACCGAAGCGCTCCAGCCACGGCCAGGCACGGTTGAGAAAAGCGTCCGGGCGCCACAGTGGAATGCGGAAGAACAGATATTGATGCAGCAGGATTTTCCACAGGCTCTGGCGTTGCACGAGGGCCTTGAGCCGATAGCTGGCGCGCTGCTGTTCGTCGAGTGCGCTGATCAGGTCATGTCCGCGCAGGAACTCCAGCAGTTGCGCCAGCTCGCTGGCGTCGAGGGGCAGCCCAGGTTCACGGTTGGCGGCGCGCAGCACTTGTTCGGGATCGCCCAGCGACCAGTGGCGCAACAGGCGCATCGCCGCCGCACCAAGTTTGAAGTAGCGCCCGCGCACCGGGTCGGCCAGGGTCCAGCGCGGCGAACCGTCCAGTGCCGGCGCCGCGGGCGACAATTGCAGGTCGGCACGCAGGCTCGGCAGAGTCATTTACAGGCCCACGCTCTGGCGCAGCCCGGCGAGCGGACGCCGCAGCAGGTACAGGGCCAGCGGCGCGCGGTCGCCGAATATTTTGGCGGTGCCGCGCAGGCCGATACGCGGCGGGGCGTCGGCAAAACCGGCGTCCAGCCGATAGGCCAATTGGCCGCCGGCGGTGGGCTGCGCCTCGTAGGCCGAACGTTCGAGGGTGGCGAGGTGGCGCTGCAACGGGTCGCTGTCGAGAAACAGCGCGACTTCGGCGCCCGGCTCCAGCGAGATCGCATCGCCCACGGCCAGCTCGATACGCAGTTCGGCCTGGCTCGGGTCGGCGATCTCCATCAGCCGTTCGCCAGTCTGCACCGGTTTGCCGGTCCAGCGCTCGGCATCGGCGAACACCGCAATGCCATCGCGCTCGGCGCGCACTTCGCTGCGGTTGAGCAGTTCGCGGGCGTAGTCGCGTTCGGCGCGTTTCTGTTCGGCGCGGGCGGCCAGCAGATCGACCCGGGAGCTGGATTCGGCATCAACAAACGAGCGCTGGGAATTGGCTTTGAGCTCCGCTTCGGCAACCCCGAGCGCACGCTCGGCGACATCGGCCTGAGCCTTTAGCGTCGTGCTTTCAAAGCGCAGCAGCAGGTCGCCGGTTTTCACGCTCTGGTTGGGTTTGACCAGAAATTCGGCGATCACCCCGTCCAGCGGCGCGGCGACAACGCGCCCGCCCTGAGGTACCACTTCGGCGGGTGCCAGCACCGACTGGCGCACCGGGATCAACAGCCCGAGCAACAACACGGCGACCAGCGCCACCTGGCGTTTGCGGGTCCAGCGCAGCCGCCACGGCTTGCGCGGTTGCAACGCCAGCCAGGCATGACTGTAGGTGTCGCCCAGCTGCGACAGCAGCACTTGTTCAGAAGGATTCCACGGCAGATCACGGGCCAGCCACAAACCGCCAAACACCTGACCCTGACGGTCGATCAGCGGCAGCCAGAACACTTGCATGGCCGACAGACTGCGCCAGTCGGCCTGAATCGATTCGCCGACCAGTTCCGGCGGGATCACCCGCGCCTGTTTCAGCACATCCTGCTTGAACAGTTGTGCCACGGCCTGCTCGACGAACGCCACGAACGGCGCATTCGGCTCCACTGCGCTGACCCCGGTCACCGCCCGCACCTTGCCGGCGATCAGTAGCGCCGCATGGCGAAAACCGAACAGCGACTGGCCGTCATTGACCAGGCTGTAAGACAGTTGCGAAATGTCATGGGCGGCGCGGGTCTGCCGTTCAAGATCGAGAAACCGCGCGAACACCTGCTCGGCGGCGCCGCTCACCGGGGCGTTCACTTAAGCTCCGGGAAGCGTGCGGTGCCGCTCATGCCGGCAAGCAAGCCTTTGGCTTCGGGGAGTGTTGCGACCAGCAACAGGGTCTGACTGCCTTCGTCGATCCGCGCACCGAGGCGTTTGACCGTGGCGTCGATCGGCTGACCGGTTTCGTCGGGCACGAAGCTGAACGACTGACCGGGCTTGAGCCTGGCCATCCAGCGCGACGGCACCAGCAGATGGATTTCCAGGGTGCGATTGTCGACCACATCGAGCAGCGGCGCCCCGGCCGGCACGCTTTCATAACGCTTTACCTTGCGCTCGACCACTTGCCCATCGAAGGGCGCGACCACGCTGCAGCGTTTGACCTGAACTTGATAAACCTGAGATTGCGCCTGAGTTTCGCTGACCTTGGCTTCGGCCCGGGCCACTTCGAAACGCCCGACGGAATTGAGCGCCGCCAGTTGCCGGTTGTGCGCCAACTCTTCACTGGCGCCACGGCTGGCGGCCTGCGCAGCATTCAACTGAGCCTGATAGGCCGAACAGTCGAAACGCGCCAGGGTATCGCCCTTCTTGAACGACTCGCCCTCGCTGAACGGCAACTCGACAATCCGCCCCGACAACTCGCTGGCCAGGGTCGCCTGATCCCTCGCTCGCAACACTCCGCGCGCTTCACTGCTGGCCGACGCATTCGCGGCCCCGCCGTTATCCAGCAGCGGATCGTCTGGCGCGGGCGTTTGAGCCTGAACTGCACACGTAACAAAGGACAACCCGACAACCCAACCACGAAAACGCCGCATAACCGTTACTCCCTGACGGATGCTCGGAGTCTACGACAGCGGCAATTAGCGTCAAGCGAAAGGCCATCACACCTTGGAAATGTAATGTTTCACAAATAGCCGATTTTTCGTTTTTACGGTTGAGTTGTTGCAGAGGCGTAGGCTGATTGTTTCTTCCTACAAATGCTTAGGAAATAACCTCCACTCCAAAAGAAAAATCATGACAAACAGCAGGCTTTGCCTCCGAGCGGGCAACAATTGCTCATACAGAAGCTTTGGAAAACCTTGACCCCTGACGAGACGAGACAACAAATCTGATGAGCCGGCGCTGAAGATAAAACAGCTGGGTGAGGGAATGATAAAACGACGGTTGACCTGCATGACGCACTCAATCTAGGATTGCCTTACTCAACCCCGTACGTAGCGATTCAGTTCGCTGGCAGTTGGGGTGAAGAAACCGGCTTAGGCCGGTTTTTTCGTTTCTGAGGATCGATTTGTGCGAACTGCTTTCTTTGTAGATGGCTACAACATGTTCTATGGGCTTCTGGCAGGTACACCCTACAAGTGGCTCAATCTCAGAGGCTTGTTGATTCATGTGGCCCACATAGAAAATCCAAAAAGCTCCGTCATCTCGATCGACTATTTCACCTCCCCCATCAAACCTGAACTGGCAACTCGCGGCCGCGTTTCCAAGGAAGCCCAGGACACCTACATCAGGGCCTTGAGATCAACCAATGTCTCAGTGCACTTTGGCCGCCATCACCTTGAGCCGGCCAAGGCTCCCAGGTTTATCGATAGAAACACTGGCGCTTCACGCCAGGACAAAGTCGACATCTGGAAGCTCGAAGAAAAGGAAACTGACGTTCACATCGCAATCAGCATGTATCGCACAGCATGTCGTCAGTCGCTGCTCGATCCCGATGAGCGTCTCGACCAGATAGTGCTGGTCTCCAGCGACACCGACATGACCCCCGCGTTACGAGCTATATGCTCAGACTTTCCCGGAGTAGTAGTGGGTGTCGTACTTCCCCATAGAGCCGGGCTCAATCGCCCCTCTCCTGGCTCGATGAAAGATCACTCGCATTGGATACGACGTGTCATCACCGCTGAAGAATTGCTGATGCACCAATTTCCCCACCGAGTCCCCACTCATAAGAAGCCAGCGATCAAACCGGATTACTGGTAGCGAGAACTCCCACCGGATACACCGACTCCCATCCCCCGCCCAACGCCCGGTACAGGCCGACCATCGCCAGTGAAACGCCGGTGGAGCTTTCCACCCACTGTTCCTGGGTGGCGAGCAGTGCGCCTTGCACGGTGAGGACGTTGACGAAATCGACCACGCCTTCGACGTATTGCTGTTGCGCGGTGCGCAGGGCGATCTGGTTCTGGCGCACGGCTTCGGCGAGGCTGTCACGCCGGCGCTGGCTGGCGTTGTAGGCGGTCAATTGGTCGTCGATTTCGTGCCAGGCACGCAGGACGGTCTGTTGATAACCGATCGCCGCTTCCTGCTGCTGGGCCTCACGCAGTTGCAGCACGCCGCGCAAGCGGCCGCCGTCGAACAGCGGCAGGCTGAATTGCGGGCCGATGCCGAAGGCGCGTGAGCCCCAGGAACCGAAGTCGCTGAGTTGCATGGCCTGCGAACCGAGATTGCCGGACAGGGTGATGCGCGGATAGAAATCGCCCTTGGCCACGCCGATATTGGCGGTGGCGGCGTGCAACCGGGCTTCGGCCTGGCGGATGTCCGGGCGGCGCTCGGCCAGTTGCGACGGCAAGCCGATGGCGACAGTCAGTGGCGACTGCGGCACTGGGGCATCTGTGGATAACACTTTGGACAGGGCCTGCGGCGGTTCACCCATCAACAGACTGATGGCGTTGATCAGTTGCGCCTGACGTTGCTCCAGTGCCGGCAGCCGCGATTCGATGGCCGCCACTTGTGCGGCCGCTTCGGCGACGTCGAGATCGGTGGCCACGCCGTCGTTGAGGCGCAGTTGCGAGAGTTTCAGGCTGTGCCGCGCCACATCGAGATTCTGCTCGGTGACCGCGCGGGTGTTTTGCACGCCGCGCAACTGGATGTAGTTCTGCGCGGTGTCCGCGAGTACCGCCAGCAGCACGCCGCGACGGTCGTTTTCCGCGACCTTGAGGTTGGCATCGGCGGCTTCGGTTTCCCGGCGCACACGGCCCCAGAAATCCAGTTCCCAAGAGGCGGAGAATCCGGCATCCCACAGGTTGAACGCAGAATCGCCATTGTGCCCGGACGGATCGTTCAGGCCTTCGCCGCTGTTGCGTTTGCGAGCGTAGCTGCCGGTGGCGGCAGTCGTTGGATAACGATCGGCGGTGATCACCTGACGGGCCGCGCGGCTTTGTTGCAGGCGGCTGCTGGCCAGTTGCAGGTCAAGGTTGCTGCGCAAGGCGCGCTGGGTCAGGGCCGACAGTTGCGCGTCGTGAAAGACTTCCCACCAGCGCTCGTTCAACGGTTCGCTGACAGTCTTGCTGACGGCGGTTTTTGACGGTTTTGCCCACTCGGCAATCCGCGTGGCTTCGGGCTTCTGAAAATCCGGGCCGACGGTGCAGGCCGCCAACGCCGAGAGACTCAGGACCACGGTCATGGACTGAAGGTGCTTCATCGCTGCGTCACCTCACGCATCGACGTCGCCGGGCTTTTGGTATCAATGCTCGCCTCCACCGACATTCCCACCCGCAAGCGTTCGGCCAGCGGCTGGCCAGGCTCCAGCAGGATTTTCACCGGAATCCGCTGCACGACTTTGGTGAAGTTGCCGGTGGCGTTGTCCGGTTTGACCGCCGCGAAGGTCACGCCGGTGGCCGGAGCGATGCTCTCGACGCGGCCGGTGAGGGCTTCGCCGCCGAGGCTGTCGACCCGCACGACAACGTCCTGCCCCGGCTGCACATCAGTCAGTTGAGTTTCCTGGAAGTTGGCGACCACATAGGCCTGCTTCAGCGGCACCACCGCCAGCAACTTGCTGCCCGGCGTCACATAGGCGCCGACCCGCACCGCGCGCTCGCCGATCATGCCGTCCTGAGGCGCGGTGATGCGCGTGTATGACAGCTCGAAACTGGCGATTTCCAGCGCGGCCTGAGCGTGTTTCAAACTGCCTTCGGCGGCATCGCGCTGCGCCGTCAGAATCTCGACCTGCTTCCGTTCCGCCGCCAGTTTCGCCGTGGCCGTGTCCAGACGCGCAGAAGCCTGATCGATCCGGGTGCGCGCCTGTTGCGCGTTCTGCACGGTGCCGGCACCGACGCCGGCGAGGTGGTTGTAGCGGTTCAATTCCTGCTGGGCGAAAGCCATTTCAGCCTTGGCCGACACCACCGACGCCTGCGCCTGAGCGATCACCGAGGTCTGGCGCTCCAGCGTGGCCTTGGCGTTCTGCAGTTGAGCACGGGCGACAAGGGTTTGCGCATCGGCGGCTTCTGCAGCGGCGCGCAGGTCGCGGTCATCGATCAGCGCCAGCAACTGGCCGGCCTTGACCTGTTGGTTGTCTTCCACCAGCACTTCTTTGATGAACCCCGCCACACGCGGCACCACCAGAGTGAAGTCGGCGGAGACAAAGGCATCATTGGTGTTCTGTTGAGTGCGCTTGCCGAACAGACCGGGCATCGCCAGATACACCAGCACACCGACCGCCAGCGCAGCGGCCACAGCCACCGCGAGTTTTTGCTTTGCTTGAGTCGTCATAAGAACCTTCTATCTCAGTCAGGTCGGCGCGCGCGGCGGGAAGATCCGCGTCGGCAGCCAGAAAATCAGCAGGATCAGCGCCACCGCGACGCCAGCCATGCACAGGTAAAGATCCGAAGACGTCAGCACCACCGCCTGTTCATGCAGGCGATGAGCGAGGCCGGGGTCATTGCTGGCGGCCAGCGGCGAATTGCCGAGGCGATCGACCAGCATCGTCGAGTGAAAATGCAGGCGCGAAGTGGTCAGCGCCTCGATCACGCCGGTGGCGACCACCGCCGCCAGGCCTTTCACGGTGTTGAACCACGCCGAAGCGAACGGCCCGTCCTGCGGCTGGATGCTGCCGGTCGACAGCATCAGCAATGGCAGCACCGCCATCGGCTGGCCGAAAATCTGCAGCCATTGCAGGATGTAAAAATCGTCGCGAATCCACACCGAAGTCAGCTGCGAGCCGCCCAGGCAGGAGAGCGTCAACATGCTCAAACCGATGCCGAGCACCCAGCGGCAATCGACCCAACGCAGGTTGCACAGCGCCGCCACCAGCGGCAGCGCGATCAGTTGCGGCAACGCCGCCAGCAGCATGATCGGCGCGGTCTGCACCGGCCGGTAACCCTGCACCTGCGCCAGATAACTCGATGGAATCAGCACCACCGCCAACAGCACCACCAGCACGCCGGCCAGCGTCATCAGCGCGAACGACAGGTTGCGAATGCCGAGCATCTGCAACTTGAAAAACGGAATCGGCTGCGACCATTCATTGATCAGAAACGCCACCAGCAACAGCGAACCGGCGCCGAGCAAAGCGCAGATCAGATTCGACTCGAACCAGTCCAGACGATTGCCCTGCAACAGGCCGATCACCAGCATGCAGATCGCCGGAAAGCCCAGCAGCAGGCCTTTCCAGTTGAACGACTTGAGCCGCTCCAGGCGCAGTGGATCCTGTGGAATGCCCCAGGCAACCATCGCCATGGCAATCAGGCACGGCACGATGATTTGCCAGAAAGTCCACTGCCAGCCGACGTATTCAGTCCACAACCCGGCCAGCGGCGTACCAAGGCCTGGGCCGAAGGTGGCGGTCAGGGCATAACCGGCCAGACCGTAAAGCTTGATGTTGGCCGGTAGAAACCGCAGCGCAACGGTCATCAACATTGGCGGCAACGCGCCGCCAGCCAGGCCTTGCAGGATGCGCATCAGCAGCAGGCTTTCGTAGTTCGGGGCGAACGGGCAAAGCACCCCGAGCAGGGTGAACACGCCAATGGCGCACAGGGTGAAGCGACGCAGGGAAAAGGTCACCGAGCACCACGGCGCGAACGCCATGGCCGCCACCGACATCGCGGTGTAGCCGGCGACCAGCCAGGTGCCTTCGTCGTAGCCGATGCTCAGGGCGCCGCGAATGTCGGCCAGGGCGACCTTGGTCACCATCTCGTTGAGACCCGACACCAGCACCGCCAGCAGCACGCCGACCAGACCAATGATGATCCGCGCCCCGAACACCAGTGGCGCGGCGGCCATCGGAGCGGCAGCGGCAATCGGCGCCGTAACCGTCAGGGATGTCATGCAGGCAAACTCCGGAGGGAAAAATACCGGAGCATGGTAGTAGGGCTTAGTGCTGACGAAAATTGACTTCTCGGCAGTTTATAAGTGCATCAGACGCAACTCTCAGGGCTGCGCCGCCAGCCAGGTTTCATCGCAGCAGGTCTTGAGGGTTTCGCGCAGCCAGCGATGGGCCGGATCCTTGTCGAAACGCGGGTGCCAGGCCTGGGTCAGCATCAGCGTCGGCAGCGGGATCGGCAGATCGAATGAGCGCAGCTTCAAACCCAGCCGTCGCACGCTGAGCAGCGCTTCCTTGGGCACCGGCAGGATCAGGTCGGAATCCGGCAGCGCGAACATTGCCGCGTGGAAACTCGGCGCGATCACTGCGACTCGCCGCTCCAGGCCCAGGGCATTCAACGCGGTGTCGATAGGCCCCCGGGCAATGCCCCGGCGGGACATGCTGATGTGGGAAAACCCGGCGTACCGCTCGGCGGTGATCTCGCCATCCAGCAGCGGATGGTCCTCGCGCACCAGCCCGACGAAGTGGGTGGAAAACAGGTTCTGTATTTTGACTTCCGGGGTCACCGGGCGGGTGTTGCTCACGCTCAGGTCGATCCGCCCTTCGCGCAAGGCTTCATCGTCGCCGTCACCTTCGGGAACGAAGCGCAATTCGCAGTGCGGCGCCAATTGATCGAGGGTGTCGAACAGTTTGCCGCCGTACACGCCGACGAAAAAATCGTTGGCGCGTATGCTGAAGCGCCGGCGCAACGTGCCCAGTTCAACGGCATCCGCCGAGCGAAACAGCAGCGCCGCCTGCTCGACCACATCGCGCACCTGCTCGCGCAACTCCAGAGCCTTGGGCGTAGGCACCAAACCGCGTCCGGCACGCACCAGAATCGGATCGCCAATGGCTTCGCGAATCCGCGTCAGCGTACGGCTCATGGCCGCCGGGCTGAGGTTCATCCGCCGTGCGGCACCGACCACGCTGCCTTCGTCGAGCAAGGCGTCGAGGGCGACCAACAGGTTCATGTCCGGGAGTTGCATGCTGAGCACTCATGACCGATCAGGATTGATTCGCACGCAATGCTAGCAGATCAGAAAATCAGCGCTGCACGCCCCAGTGTCGTGCGGCGCGCCGATTGGTCGGCAGGTACGCAGGAGGCTGACTTTATAGCTATAACAAGCGGAATTTAAATACCGTTAACGAATAACCATATGGCGATCGCTTAGGAATGGACCGAATGGTGAGTGACCATTTGTGTCACTTACTGACGGGTATGTGGTGTTCAACCTGACGCATCGCTGGCAAGCCAGCGATGAAGCCTGAAGGGCAAATGAAAATCTAGCGTTCGTGCAACGCCTCGGCCCGCGCCCGGATGATCGGCTTGAGCAAATAGCTCAGCACCGTCTTCTTGCCGGTGATGATGTCCACCGACGCCACCATCCCCGGGATGATCAGCAACGGCTTCTCGTCAGTGCCGAGGTGGCTGCGCTCGGTGCGCAGCTTGATGACGTAGTAGGTGGTTTTCTTGTCTTCATCGGTGATGGTGTCGGCTCCGATCTGCTCCAGCCTGGCCTTCAAACCGCCGTAGATGGTGTAGTCATACGCGGTGAATTTCACCGTGGCTTCCTGGCCCGGATGCAGGAACGCGATGTCCTGCGGGCGGATCTTCGCTTCGACCAGCAGGGTGTCGTCCAGCGGTACGATTTCCAGCAGGTCGCTGCCCGGCTGGATCACGCCGCCGATGGTGTTGACCAGCATCTTGTTGACGATACCCCGCACCGGTGAAGTAACGAGCGTACGGCTGACCCGGTCTTCCAGCGCCTTGCCGGTGGCCTGTGCCTTGTTCAGGTCGGTGCGCGCTTCGTTGAGCTGGGTCAGGGCTTCGCTGCGGAATTTGCCACGGGTCTCGTCGATCTTGCGCTGCACTTCCTTGATCGCCGATTCAGCGCGCGGGATCGCCAGCGTGGTGGCGTCGAGCTGACCACGGGTTTCCACTTCGGCACGCTTGAGTCGCAGCACTTCCACCGGCGACACCGCGCCCTGGGCCACCAGCGGCTCGGACATGTTGATTTCCTGACGTTGCAGACCCAGTTGCTGGCGATATTGCGCCTGCTTCGAGGTGAACTCGCGCAGCTCTTGCTGGCGCTGGATCAACTGCTCCTGCAAACCACCGACCTCGTCGTGCAATTGCTGACGACGGCTGATGTACAGCGACTCTTCACTCTTCGCCTGACCCGGCACGGCTTTGAGCACGTCCTCGGGGAAATTCAGCGGGCGGTCATCGACCTCGGCGCTCAGGCGCTCGACCCGCAGCAGCATCGACAAGCGATCCGCTTCGGTTTCGCCGACGTTGGACACGAATCGCGTGTCATCAAGTCGCACCAGTGGCGCGCCGGCCTCGACGATCTGGCCTTCCTTGACGAACAGCTCGGAGACGATCCCGCCCTCGAGGTTCTGGATTTTCTGGATCTTCGACGAGGGAATCGCCTTGCCGTCGCCCTTGGTCACTTCGTCGATGACGGCAAAGTTGGCCCACAGCATCAGGAACACGAAGAAACCGATGATCGCCCAGATCGTCAGGCGCACCACACGCGGCGCGTCCTCGATCAAAGCCTTGTTGACCTCTGGCAGCGGCTGCCCCTGCAGCGATGCCGAGCCCTTGAAGTAGCGGCGGATCGAATCCTTGAAACCCGATTTAAGCAACACTGATCTGCCCCTTCTTCAACGCTTCCATGACGGCCGCTTTCGGGCCGTCGGCGAGAATCTGTCCACGGTCGACCACCAACAGGCGATCAACCAGCGACAGCAGCGATGCCCGGTGCGTCACCAGCACCACGGTCTTGTTTTCCACCACCGCCGCGAGGCGTTGCTTGAGGCGCTCTTCGCCGGTGTTGTCCATGGCGCTGGTCGGTTCGTCGAGCAAGAGAATCGGCGGATTGAGCAACAGCGCCCGGGCCAGCGCGACGTTCTGGCGCTGACCGCCGGACAGGTTCTGCCCGCGCTCGCCGACCTGCAGTTCATAGCCCTGCGGGTGCAGGCGGGCGAATTCGTGGACGCCGGCCAGTTCGGCCGCTTGCAGGACCAACTCATCCTCGACGTAACGGGCGCCGGAAATCAGGTTGTCGCGCAGGGTGCCGGCCAGCAGCTGGATGTCCTGCGGCACGTAGCCGATGTTGTAGCGCAGCTCGCTGACGTCGATCTGGCGGATGTCCACGCCGTCCACCAGTAACGCGCCGTCGTCCGGCTGGTACAGGCCGACCAGCAGTTTCGCCAGTGAGCTTTTGCCGGAACCGCTGCGGCCGATGATGCCGATCTTCTCGCCGGGACGGATCACCAGGTTGATGTTCTTCAACGCCGGGTTCTGTTGCTCCGGGTAGGTGAAGCTGAGCTGGCGGCATTCGATCGCACCTTGCAGGACCTTGCGGCTCAGCGGGCGCTCTTCGAAGTTACGCTCCTGCGGCAGCTCCATCATCTGATCGACCGAAGTCATGGTCACCCGTGCCTGCTGGTAGCGGGTCAGCAGACCGGACAGCGACGCCAGCGGGCTGAGGGCGCGGCCACTGAGCATGTAGCAGGCGATCAGACCGCCCATGCTCAGGTTGCCGGCGATGATCTGGTACACGCCGAAGACGATCATGATCACCCCGGCCAGTTGCTGGATCAGCAGGGTGATGTTCATCGCCAGGCCGGAGAGCATTTTCACCCGCAGCTCGAGGCGGCTGAGGGTGCCGATGGTCTGCTCCCACTGGTACTGGCGCTCGCTTTCGGCGTTGTTGACCTTCACCGCGTCGAGGCCGGCGAGGGTTTCGATCAGGCTCGACTGACGCTCGGCGCCCAGCGCCATGGTGCGTTCCATGGTTGCCACCAGCGGCTTCTGCAAGGCGTAGCCGATCAGCAGCGCAATCGGGAAGGCCAGCACCGGAATCCACACCAGATGCCCGCCGAGAATGGCGATGACGATGAAGATCAGAATGGTGAACGGCAAATCGATCAGGCTGGTCAGGGTCAGCGAGGCGAGGAAATCGCGCAGGCTCTGAAACTCGTGGATGTTCTGGGCAAAGCTGCCGACCCGCGCCGGGCGGTATTTCATGGCCATGCCGACGATGCGTTCGAAGAGCGTGGCGGAGATGATCAGGTCGGTTTTCTTGCCGGCCAGATCCAGGCACAGGCTGCGCAGGCTCTTGAGGATCAGGTCGAACAGATAGGCGCCGGTGATGCCCAGCGCGAGCACCCACAGTGTCGCTTCGGCCTGGTTCGGCACCACGCGGTCGTAGACGTTCATCACGAACAGCGGCGCGGCCATGGCGATGATGTTGATCAGGAAACTGGCGGCGATGGCGTCGGCGTACAGCCAGCGCGAACGCTTGAGGGTGTCGCGAAACCACGAGCGCGCACGCGGGATCAGCGTGCCGTGGTTGACGTCGAATTTGTGCTGGGGCTGGGCGAAGAACACTTTGCCGGTGTAGTCGTCGGCCAGCAGTTCGCGGCCGACCAGGGATTCACCGCCGTCGCTTTCGCTGAGCAGCACCCGTGCTTCGTTCTCGCCCTGCCAGCCGAGCAGGACGGCGCTGCGGCCATCCTTGAGCAGCAACAGCGTCGGCATGGCAATCGCCGGAATTTCTTCCAGCTTGCGTTGCAGCACCCGACCCTGCAGCCCGGCGCGCGCCGCCGCACGGGGCAGCAGCTCGACACTCAGGCGTTGCTTGGGTAGCGGCAGGCCGGTGGTCAGCATGGCCGCGCTGGCGGGTTTCTGGTGCAGCATGCAAAGAGCGAGCAGACCATCCAGTAACGGATCGTCGTGCAACGCGCGTGGATCATGACTGAGATGAACTCGACTGACTTCTGATTCCACGCTCGACACTCTTTAGCAGTTGAAAAGGGACAACTCAATTCATCCCAGGCAGCTGGACCTTGGGCTTCACGTCGTTCTGCACAACGGATGCCAAAGGTGCGACCACTCCCTGGCTCTTGAGCAATTCGCCCATGGTCGCCTTGATTCGGTACTGAGTAAATAACTGAATGTTTTTGATTTCAGCCAGACGGCGCGAAGCGGTGAACAACTCGTTTTCGCTGTCCAGCAAATCCAGCAGGGTACGTTCGCCGAGGCTGAACTGACGCTGGTAAGCGGTGCGCACCGCGGTGCTGTGATCAACGTATTGCTGAGCGATCGGCACCTGTGCATTGGCGTTGTTCAGGGCGTTCCAGGCCAGGCCAAGTTCTTCATTCAATTGACGCAAGGCATTGTTGCGGATGTCCAGCGCCTGGTTCGACAGGTAGGACTTGGACTCCAGATCCGCCTTGTTGCTGCCGCCCGAATACAGGTTGAAGCGCATGCGCAGCATCGCCTGCCATTCATTGTTGTGACCGTTCTGGCCATCGAGATCGTTGTCGGCAGTGCGGCCCAGCTCGGCGTCGAAGCGCGGGTAGAAGGTCGACTTGGCGGTCTCGTACTGCTTTTCGGCAGCGGCGATATCGGACTCGGCCGAGCGCAGGATCGGGCTGTTTTCCAGCATCTGCTGGCGCGCTTCATTCAGGTTGGCCGGCATCATCGCCATGAACGGCGCCGGACGCTCCAGCTGATCGGGCATCTGGCCGACGGCGCTGAGGAAGTTGGTTTCCGAATCGGCGAGGTTGGTCTGCTCGGTGATCAGGTTGTTGCGGGCCTGGGCCATCCGCGCTTCGGCCTGGTCAAGGTCGGCACCGCTGCCGACGCCGCGCTGGGTGCGCAACTGGATCTGGTCGTAGATGCGCTGGTGGCTCTTGAGGTTTTCTTCGGCCAGACGCACGAATTCGCGGCGGGTGAGCACGTCCAGATAAACCTGGGCCACGGTCAGCGCGGTGCGCTCGGAAGTGCCGAGCAATGAATAGGCGCGGGAATTGACGGTGGCTTGTTGACGCCCGACTTCGCTGGACGTCGCAAAACCGTCAAAAACCATTTGCGAGAGACGTAAACTTGACTCGCTGCGGTTCAGGGTTTCCCAGTGATTGCCGCCACCATTGGCGCGGGTGGTCACACTGTCGGTGCCTTCACGGCCATAACCGCCCAGCAGATCAACTTTGGGCAGGTATCCACCTTTTGCAGCCTTTAACTGATAATCCGCGGCCAGTCGGCTGTTGACCCCTGCCTGGATTTCCGGATGGACATCCAACGCCTGTTGCATGGCTTCTGGTAAGGATTGTGCTTGTACGAAAGACGCGGCGAGAGCGAAGGGTAGAGCCTTGAACAGGTGCGAACGCATGGTAAAGATTTCCCAGAACTTCTTGTCTTGAATCACAGCAAAATGTCGAGCTGCGTCGGAAGATGGCAACCGGAATGACCGTATGTCGGAAAGTTTAAAACCGGAACTGGATCACACGCTGAAGGGCAGGTCGCCGCATAAATATCAATGTGACATTACCGGGGCGATTGTTTAGGATGGCTCCCAGAAGGTCAATAGTTTGGCATAAAGTTAATAGCGAAAGAATCTAGCCAATTTATTGACGAATAGCAGCGTCAACTTTGTTTCATTTTTTTTTAAAAGTACGTCCAGACTGAATCGGCACAGATCGCCATCAGGTCTATGGAAGTCAACTGAACGTGACACCCGGAGAGTCTTCAATGAGCAGTGTTGTTGCCATCGTCAAAAGCATTGTTGGTCAGGTTTTCGTGGTGTCCCCAGAGGGCGTCCGTCGCGTACTCGTTGAAGGCGACCGGCTGTTTGCCGGCGATCAGGTCGACACCGGCGTTTCCGGCGCCGTGTCCCTGGAACTGGCCGATGGCCGCACGATCGATCTGGGCCGTGACACTCAGTGGAGCGCCGAGACCCCGGACTCCAGCACTGACCTGGCCGAAGCCACCGCGCAAGCCGCGCCGTCGGTTGAAGAGCTGCAACAAGCCATCGCCGCCGGTGTCGACCCGACAACCGCCCTTGAAGCCACAGCGGCCGGCCCGAGCGCCGCGGGGACTGGCGGTGCCGCCGGTGGCGGCCACAGCTTCGTGATGCTCGATGCGACTGCGGGCCGCGTCGACCCGACCATTGGCTTCCCGACTGCAGGCATCAACGCCGCCGGCCAGGTTGCCCAGGACACCACCGGTGGCCAGACCACCGACACCACCGCCAACGCCCTGCGCGAATCGACCCTGAGCCTCAGCGCCACGCCGACCATCACCGAAGCCGGCGGTGTTCTGGTCTACACCGCGACCCTGACCCAGGCTCCGCTGACCGACCTGACCATCACCCTGTCCAACGGCGCTGTGATCGTGATTCCGGCCGGTTCCACCACCGGTACCGTCAACGTGCCACTGGCACCGAACGACACTGTCTATAACGACCCGACCCAGATCGACGTGACGGTCACCGGCACTACCGGCGGCAGCGGCATCACCGTGACCCCGCCGACCACGCCGGCCACGACCCAGGTCACCGACACCATCGACACCACCACCGTCACCCTGACGGCGGGGCCAAGCGTGACCGAAGGCGGCCAGATCACCTACACCGCCACGCTGACCAACCCGGCGCAGACGCCGGTCACCGTCACGTTGTCGAACGGCTCGACCATCACCATCGGCGCCGGCCAGACCACCGGCACCGTCAACGTGCCGACCGCGCCGAATGACGTCTATAACAACGGCAGCACCGTCACCACCACCATCACCGGTGCCACGGGCGGCAACTTCGAAAACCTGGTGCCGAACCCGACACCGGCCGTTACCACGATCGTCGATTCGAAAGACACCACCGGCCTGACCCTGACCGCTACCGGCACCGTGGTCGAAGGTGGCCAGATCACCTACACCGCGACGTTGACCAACCCGGCGCAGACGCCGGTGACCGTCACCCTGTCGAACGGCTCGACCATCACCATCGGCGCCGGCCAGACCACCGGCAGCGTCAACGTGCCGACCGCACCGAATGACGTCTACAACAACGGCGGCACCGTCAGCACCACGATTACCGGTGCTACCGGCGGTAACTTCGAGAATCTGGTGCCGAACACCACGCCGGCGACCACCACCGTTACCGATTCCATCGACACCACCAATCTGTCGCTGTCCGCGACCGGTTCCGTGGCCGAAGGTGGCTCGATCGTATACACCGCAACCCTGACCAATCCTGCCGGCACCCCGGTGACCGTGACGTTGAGCAACGGCTCCGTCATCACCATTGAAGCGGGCAAGACCACCGGAACCGTGACCGTTCCGGCGCCGGCCGATGACGTTTACAAAGACGCCGGCAAAGTCGAAGTCAGCATTACCGGCACCACCGGCGGCAACTTCGAGAACCTGGTGCCGAGCACTGTCCCGGCGGTTACCGAAGTCACCGACACCATCGACACCACAACAGTGAAGCTCACCGCGACCGAATCGGCAGCTGAAGGTGGCACCGTCACTTACACCGCTACCGTGGGCGCACCGGTGACTGGCTCGCCGGTGACTGTGACCCTGGCCAATGGTCAGCAAATCACCATCGAAGTGGGTAAAACCACCGGCACCGTGACCACCACCGCGCCGAATGACGCGCTGACCGGCAATCCGCCGCTGACCAACTCGATCACTGGCGTGACAGGCGGCAACTACGAAAACCTCGTGGCCGATAAAACCCCTGTTTCGACCACGATCACCGACACCGTCGACACCACCAACCTGACACTGAGTGCTACTGGCACCGTGGCCGAGGGTGGTTCGATCGTTTACACCGCGACCCTGACCAATGCTGCCGGCTCGCCAGTCACCGTGACCCTGTCGAACGGCGCGGTGATTACCATCGAGGCCGGCAAAACCACCGGCACCGTGACCGTTCCCGCCCCTGCCGATGACGTCTACAAAGACGCCGGCAAGGTTGAAGTCACCATCAAGGATGCATCCGGCGGCAATTTCGAGAACCTCGTTCCGAGCACTGTCCCGGCGGTTACCGAAGTGACCGACACCATCGACACTTCGACCGTGAAACTGACCGCTGACACTTCGGTCGCTGAAGGCGGCACCGTCACTTACACCGCCACCGTTGGCGCACCGGTGACCGGCTCCCCGGTCACCGTGACCCTGGCCAACGGTCAGACCATCACCATCGAAGTCGGCAAGACCACCGGCAGCGTGACCACCACCGCACCGAACGATGTACTCAACGGCCACGCGCCGCTGACCAACTCGATCACTGACGTGAGCGGCGGTAACTACGAAAACCTCGTGGCCGACAAGACCCCGGTTTCGACGACTGTCACCGACACCGTCGACACCACCAACCTGACCCTGAGCGCGACCGGCTCCGTGGCTGAAGGCGGCTCGATCGTCTACACCGCGACACTGACCAACCCCGCCGGCACGCCGGTGACCGTGACCTTGAGCAACGGCTCGGTCATCACCATCGAGGCCGGTAAAACCACCGGTACCGTGACTGTTCCGGCTCCTGCCGATGACGTCTACAAAGACGCCGGCAAGGTTGAAGTCACTATCACCAATACCGCTGGCGGCAATTTCGAGAACCTGGTGCCAAGCACTGTTCCGGCCGTCACTGAAGTGACTGACACCATCGACACCACCACAGTCAAACTGACTGCGACCGAGTCGGCAGCTGAAGGTGGAACTGTCACCTACACCGCTACCGTCGGCGCACCTGTGACCGGCTCGCCGGTGACTGTGACCCTGGCCAATGGTCAGCAAATCACCATCGAAGTCGGTAAAACCACCGGCACCGTGACCACCACCGCACCGAACGATGCGT